>CAXTNN010000263.1:3958-5637 GCA_964245545.1 uncultured Acetobacteraceae bacterium
CCGCCAGCCGGTCGGCCAGCAGCACCGCTTCGTCGATATGGTGAGTGACGAACAGCACGGTCTTCGGCCGCCGTGCCAGCAGCGCGTCGAACCAGGCACCCATCTCTTCCCGCTTCATCTCGTCCAGCGCCGAGAACGGCTCGTCCATCAGCAACACCGCCGGGTCATGCGCGATGGCGCTGGCGATGTTCACCCGCTGCAGCATGCCGCCGGAAAGCTGGCCCGGGCGCTTGCCGCCATCGCCGCCCAGCCCGAAGTCGCGCAGCAGTGCCTCGGCGCAAAACCCCGCCCGCCGGGCGATCTGCTGGGTGAGCCGCACGTCGTCCACCGCCCGCTTCCACGGCAGCACTGCGGGGCGCTGCGACACCAAGCCCAGCAACCGCTGCCGCCGCGCCGCCGCCGCCGCCCGGCCGCCGACCGTGATGGCCCCCGTGCTGGGCTGCTCCAGGTCGGCCACCATGCGCAGCAGCGTGGTCTTGCCGCAGCCAGAGGGCCCGATCAGGGCCACGAACTCCCCGGCCGCCACGTCGAGGTCAAGCGGGCTGAGCGCCACTTGGCCGCCAAACCGGCGCGAGACGCCGCGGATCGAGATCGGCTCCGCCATCAGCCGGCAGGGACGCCCGGCAACAGGCTGTCGGTCATCACCTCGGCCGCAGCGACCCGGCGCGGCACCTGCCCGGCGTCATAAAAGAACCCGGCCATGCCGTCCCACACCGCCGGCTCCATCCACAACGGGCCGCGCTCCGTGGTGGCGGCGCTGGCAAACAGCGGGTTTTGTACGCGCCAGCGCCAGGCGAGCTTCGGCGCCGTTTCGATCTGGTTGGGAAAGCTGGCCACCAGCTTCAGCGCTGCCTCCGGATTGGCCTCGATGAACGAAATGGCCCGGCCTACCGCCCGCAGGTAGCCGCGCACCATCGCGGGTTGCTCCTTCGCCGTCTGCGCGGTGCAGAAGATCACGTCCGAATAGGCCCGCAAGCCCCAGCGGTCGAAGCGGATCGCCTTCCAGGTCTTCCCCCGCAGCGCCGGCGGCGCATCCGGCTCCGCGGCCGCCTGCTCGATCTGATAGGCCTGGTTGGTCACCCAGCCGCTGAAGAAATCCACCCGCCCCACCAGCAGCGGGTCGGCATCGGCCTGCACCGTCACGACTCGGATTTTGGCATCATCCACGCCGTTCTGGCGCGCCATGGCGGTCAGGAAATACTCCGAGCCGGCCTGCACGCCGACCCGCTTGCCCTCAAGGTCCTTCGGCGTTGGGTCCGGGTCCGCCGGCAGGCCCAGGCTGAGATAGGCCGCCGGCGAGGTTTGATACAGCGTGCCCACCGCCACCACGTCCACGGGGTCGCGCGCGGTCCGCGCCGCCAGCAGGTGGAGGCCGGAGGTGGCGAGTCCAAATTGGGCTTGGCCAACCGCTACGATCGGCACCGGATTCTTGCCCGCGCCGCCATCGAAGATGTGGTGCGCGATGCCTTCCGCGTCAAAGAACCCCATCGCCTCGGCCACCATCAGCGGCGCATACTCGCCGTTGCGCAGCCAGCCGAGTTGGGTGGCAACGGCGACCTTGGTCCCCTGCGCCCGGCCGCGCCCGAGAGACCCGAGCGCCGCGGCCACTCCCACCCCGATCAGCGACGACCTGCGTCCGAGCTTTGCCATTGCCCATCCCCTTTGCCCTGATCCTGCAT
>CAXTNN010000264.1:0-5203 GCA_964245545.1 uncultured Acetobacteraceae bacterium
CAGCAACTACCTCGCAAACTCAGGATACGGACAAACCAAGTGAAAACGCTCTAGTATTTCAGATGAACCAACCGCAATATCTTACAGGCCTTATCGGTGGCGTCTTAGGATCGTTACTCACGCAGATTTTTGCATATGTTCGCTACGTCTGGAACAAGAATCATGAAGGGCGATTTGCGGCTCTAAGTCTTGCGTTAATACTCGAGGCCTATGGCGTAGAATGCACAACTCCTTTTTTCGAGTTTGACCATTATGCCAGTTACCCGAGAAACGCTCCCGAACCAAACGGAACAATTCCGCTATTACCTGATTATCCGCAAACAAGTTGGCGCAATCTCGGGGAAAGGCACGCCATCGCCCTGCTTACCTACCGAGTGACCGTCCAAGCAGCACGGCGCCGGGTTGAAGCTACTGCGGAAATGGAAGATTCTGCTAGCGCTTGGGGCGAAGCGGCGTCACAGGGAATTAGGTTGGGCGCAGATGCCGTACAGATCGCAAAAGAACTGCGTAGGAGCTTTAAGCTACCTCCCGCCGCAGTCCGCAACGATTTTGACATCGACAGATTCTTCAAACTTGAACTCGCTAAACTGAACGGCCGAAAGGCGGTGCAAGCGTAGGCAGTGTTCATTCAGCAGATATGAGAGCACGATACTTTAACACCGTGGTCAGTTGGACCTCTTCAAGGAAATAGAGAGACAACATTCAGCGTGATGCCGGGGGGATCTAAGTGCAGCAACCCGGAAGTGATCAGTTGGGTCTTAATCAACCCGTCCAACTGCCGCGCGTGATGGACCACGTGGCCGCGCCCAGCATGCACAACCAAGTAGTGCATTACGGAGGGCAGGCGAAGGTAGCCGGCTACCTTCAGCCCTGTATCGACCCCCCGAGTGGATGGCGACAGGATTTCGACGACAATGACTGGATCGTCATACACTACGATATCGCCACCCAGACGCTTGCCGCAACGCACCGCTGCATCCGGTTCGTAGACGGTCGTATCATCAACCTTGATGGCCATTCCATCAGGGAAGACTTCACAGCCGAGACCGGCCTTCTCCACTGCCTCCTCTAGGCGCCGGAACACGCGGCCCTTGACTAGGGCATGGCGGACGCGCTGGGAGGCCATCTGGATCACCTCGCCGCCATCAAGCTCGTAGCGCTTGCCTTTCGGCTGATCCATCGACCAGGCGACGAACTCGTCCGCCGTCATCCGAGATTTCTGCGCTGCGTCCATGCGCCGATGTAAGCATAGCGTGCGCAGCCCTGTCATCAGGTCTATGCCGGGGCTACATTCCCCTTATGCCCCATGCTGGATTCGTCCATCTCCGCACCCATTCCGCCTACTCGCTCAGCGAAGGTGCCATCAAACCCGACAAGATCGCCACCCTCGCGCGCGATGCCGGCATGCCGGCGGCCGCCATCACCGACACCGGCAACCTGTTCGGAGCGCTCGACTTCAGCCAATACTGCATCGGCAAGGGGGTGCAGCCCATCATCGGCTGCCAGGTCGCCCTCGCCCGCCCCGACAAGCAGGGTGCTCCGCCCGACCCGATCGTGTTGCTGGCACAGGACGCCACCGGCCTGGCCAACCTGCAGCGCCTCTCCTCGCTCGGTTTCCTCCAAACCGACCCGGTGGACCCGGCGCTCCCGCTCGCCACTGTGCTGCAGCACAGTGCCGGCCTGCTGCTGCTCACCGGCGGCACTGGCGGCCCGCTCGCCCGCCTGCTCGCTGAGGGTCGCCGCGAAGACGCCGCCCTCTGGCTCGCCACCATTCGCGAGACGTTTGGCGACCGTGCGGCCGTGGAGCTGCATCGGCATGGGCTGGCGCTGGAGCGCATGGTCGAGCCCGGCATGATTGCGCTGGCCGACGAGTTCGGCTTGCCGCTGGTGGCCACCAACGAGTGCTTCTTCGCCAGCCCGGCGATGTACGAGGCGCACGACGCCCTGCTCTGCATCGCCTCGGGGCAGCCAGTGGCGGCGGCGGAGCGGCGCCGGGTCACGGCGGAGCACTGGTTCAAGCCAGCCGCGGACATGCGCGCCCTGTTCGCCGACCTGCCCGAGGCCTGCGACAACACGCTGGCCTTCGCCCGCCGTTGCGCCGTGATGGCGGAAACACGCAAGCCGCTGCTGCCCGTCTGCCCCAAGGTGCGCGCGGGCGCCACCGAGGACGAGACGGTGCGCGCCATGGCCCGCGAGGGCCTCGCCCGCCGCATGGACGCTGCCGGCGCCGACGCGGCCACCCGCACCCGCTACGGCGAGCGGCTGGAGTACGAGCTGGGCGTGATCGCCGCCATGGGCTTCCCCGGCTACTTTCTCATCGTGGCCGACTTCATCCAATGGGCCAAGGCGCAAGGCATCCCCGTGGGACCGGGCCGCGGCTCGGGCGCTGGCTCGGTGGCGGCCTGGGCGCTGACCATCACCGACCTCGACCCGCTGCGGTTCGGGCTGCTGTTCGAGCGCTTCCTCAACCCCGAACGCATCTCGATGCCGGACTTCGACATCGACTTCTGCCAGGACCGGCGCGACGAGGTAATCGACTATGTGCGCCGTGAATATGGCGCCGACCGGGTGGCGCAGATCATCACCTTCGGCAAGCTGCAGGCCCGGGCGGCGGTGCGCGACGTCGGCCGGGTGTTAGGCTTGCCCTTCGGCCAGGTGAACCGCGTGGCCGAGCTGATCCCCAACAACCCGGCCAAGCCGGTGACGCTGGCGCAGGCGATTGAGGGCGAGCCTAAGCTGCAGCAGATGCGCAGCGACGACGAGGCCGTGAAGCGCTTGCTGGAGGTGGCGCTGCAATTGGAGGGGCTGTATCGCCACGCCAGCACCCATGCCGCCGGGCTGGTGATCGGCGACCGGCCGCTGATCGAGCTGGTGCCGCTATACCGCGACCCCAAGGCCAGCACGCTGGTGACGCAATACTCGATGAAGTATGTCGAGCAGGCGGGCCTGGTGAAGTTCGACTTCCTGGGGCTGACCACGCTCACCATCCTGCAGCGTGCGGTAAGCTTCATGGCCGACCCGCCTGACCTCGACCGCCTGCCGCTCGACGACAAGCCCACCTACGACATGCTGGCGAAGGGAGACGCGGGCGGCGTGTTCCAGTTCGAATCCGCGGGCATGCGGGACGTGCTGCGGCAGATGCGCCCCGACCGGTTCGAAGACCTGATTGCCGCCGTGGCGCTGTTCCGCCCGGGCCCGATGGCGAACATCCCGGATTACTGCCGCCGCAAGCATGGCGAACCATGGGAGGCGCCGCACCCGGAGCTGGCGGAGGTGTTAGGCGAAACCTATGGCATCATGGTCTACCAGGAACAGGTGATGACCATCGCCCAGATCATGGCGGGCTACAGCCTGGGTGCGGCCGACATGCTGCGCCGCGCGATGGGCAAGAAGATCCGCGCCGAGATGGACGCACAGCGCAAGACGTTCGTGGATGGCGCCACCGCGCGAGGCATCCCAGAGGCCAAGGCGGTCGAAGTCTTCGAGCTGATGGCCAAGTTCGCCGATTACGGCTTCAACAAGTCCCACGCCGCGGCGTACGCACTGGTGGCGTACCAAACGGCATGGATGAAGCAGAACCACCCGGTGGAGTTCCTGGCCGCCTGCATGTCGCTCGCCATCACCAACACCGACAAGCTGGCGGCGCTGCGGCAGGAGGCCGAACGGCTCGGCATCCGCGTGCTGCCGCCCGACATCAACAAGTCGGACGCCGACTTCAAGCCGGATGTGGACGCGGCGGGCAAGCCTGCGATCCGCTACGCGCTGGCGGCGGTGAAGAAGGTCGGGATGGCGGCAATGCGCGCCGTGGTGGCGGCCCGCGGCAGCCAGCCATTTCGCCACCCGACCGATTTTGCCGCGCGCGTGGACCCGCGGCAGATCAACAAGATGCAGATCGAGAACCTGGTGAAGGCCGGCGCTTTCGACGCCATTGCGCCCAACCGTGCGCAAACCTTTGCCGGCGCCGAGCTGGTCCTGCGCCGCGCCCAGGCCGATGCCGAGCAGCGTGACAGCGGCCAAATCGGCCTGTTCGGCGGTGCGGCGCCGGAGCCGATCCGCTTGCCTGCCGTGCCGGACTGGCCGCCGTTGGAGCGGCTGGGCTTTGAGGCGGAGGCGGTCGGTTTCCACCTCACCGCCCATCCGCTCGACATGTATGCGGCGTTGCTGGGGCGCATCGGCGCGGTGGGGTCGGACAAGCTGGAGGCGATGGCGGCCGGCGGCGGGGGCCGGGTGAAGCTCGCCGGCTGCGTGATCGGCCGCAAGGAGCGCCCGACCCGCAGCGGCACCAAGATGGCGTGGGTGCGCCTGTCGGACGGCGCCGGGTCGTTCGAGGTGACGTTCTTTTCCGAGGCGCTGGCCGCCTGCGGCGAGCTGCTGCGCGAGGGCGCGGCGGTGCTGGTGACGGCGGACCTCAAGCAGGAGGGGGAGGCGCTGCGCATCACCGCGGCGGGCGCCGTGTCGCTGGAGCAGGCGGCGGCCGAGGCGGGAGCAGGCATGCGGATTTGGCTCGGCCAGACCGCCGCCGTCCCGCACATCCGCGCCATACTGGACCGCGAGCGCCGCGGCCGCGGCCGCGTCGTGCTGCTGCCCCGGGTGGACGAGGCGCAGGACGTGGAGATCGAATTGCCCGGTGGCTACAACGTCACCCCGAAGCTGGCGCAAGCCTTGAAGATGGTGCCCGGGGTGGAGAAGGTGGAGGAGGTCTAAAGCCCGATTATTGCACCGACACCATGAGCTCGAACGGGTCGGGGGTGGAGCGAAGGGTTTGGAACACCGAGAACCTGTAGGTCTTCGCCTCCGTCTTGAAGGAATAGCTGTCGCGGTCGTCGACGAGGCCTTCGACGGTGAAGGCCATGTTCCCGTTCGTCTTGGTGAACTTGAGCGTCGCTGTTTGGCCTTTGCCCGTGCCAAGCGTGTAGCACGGGTTTGCCTCACTGAAGTCGCTTGAGCCGGCCGAACCTCTTATCAGCGCGGAGGACGCACCCTTGCCGAAGTGGATCGGGATGCACTTGGTCGACTCTTGCGCGAAGGTGGAGGCGCCTTGGAGGAGAAGCATGGCGGTGAGAACGGCCCTGTTCATCTGACAAACCTCCCTAGAAGAACTGCCCCCGTAAGAACCCCAGTGCCGGCAACGGTCGCCACCGCCGCGGCAGGTCCGACCGCCGGATCGGCGCCACCCCGTAGCGCGGCACCGGCTGGTCCGTGC
>CAXTNN010000264.1:5213-5616 GCA_964245545.1 uncultured Acetobacteraceae bacterium
TCCGTGCCGCGCAGCAGGTGCACGTAGGCGCGGACCTCACCCTCCCGCCAGTCACGATCCGCCAGGGCGCGGGCGCGGGAAGGAAATACCTCGGCGATGCGGCGCTGCGTGCCCAGCCAGGCGATCACGGCCCAGAGCGTATCGTCGCTGCGGACCCGCTCCAGCTTGGCCACCACATCCGTCACTGCTTGCAATCCATCGCCGTGGGAGCGGTGATGCTAGAGCGGTTCCGCGGCCGGGAGAACCGCCTGCGGCACCAGCCACGTCACAGCCGCGCCATGCGGGTGCGCCACCGCCAGCCGGGTCTCCGCCAGGCCGGGCCAGACCTGCAGCGTCAGCTCGGGGCGAGCTTCTGGGCGGGGCGGCTCGAAGCGCAGCCAGGCCAAGGGCGCGGCGACTGACG
>CAXTNN010000265.1:0-5573 GCA_964245545.1 uncultured Acetobacteraceae bacterium
GGCACCAGGGGGGGCACGGCGGGAACGGCCGCGTGGGGGCTCAGCTCCGCCTCAAGCGCGCGCGGCGGTTCGGCCAGCAACAGGCCGATGGCGTTGACCAATGCTGCTTCCTGCGTGCGCAAGGTTGGCAGGGTGGATGCGATGGTGGCCTGCTGCGCCTGCGCCTGCGCCAGATCGAGCGTGGTGGCCACGCCATTGGCGAAGCGGTCGCGCACCAGCCCCGTATCCTGCTCGGCGACCCTCAGGTTGCGCTCGGCAATGTCGCGCTGGGCCTGCACGCCACGGAGCTGCAGATAGTCCTGCGCCAACTCGGCCAGCAGCGAGAGCGCCAGGCCGCGGCGGTTCTCCAGCGCCGCCAGCGTGTCGGCCCGCGCCGCCTCGGCACTGCGGCGGACGCGGCCGAACAAGTCCAGCTCCCAAGAAACGTTGGCCCCATTGGCGAACAGGTCGTACTCGGTGGGCGCGCCCGGCGCCGGCTCGATCAACGAGATGAACCCCTTCGGGCTTTGCCCGTCGCGCTGGTACTGCTCGATGCCGCTGAGGTGCGGCAGGCCCTGGGAGCGCACCACTTGGATTTGCGCCCGGCCCTGCAGCACCCGCTCGGCGGCGGCCTGCAGGTCCAGGTTCTGCGCCACCATGCGGCCGACCAGGGAGGTGAGCGCCGGGTCGTTGAAGGTCCGCCACCACTCGGGGTTGACGTCCGCATTGTCGGTATGGCTCGGCACGTCGCCCCGCTCGGGGCCCCAGACCGTCGGGGCGGTGACGCTGGGGGAGTGGAAGTCGGGGCCCACGGTGCAGCCGGCGAGGATGACCGCACCGGCCCAGAGCACGGCTCGTGACGGAGATGCGGAGTGCCTCAATGCGCCGTCACGCGGGCGGATTGCTGGCTTTGCTCGTCGACCACGTTCTCGAAGCCGGTGTGGATCGTGGTTTCCACGGAGAACCCCACCCGCAACAGCTTGGCCAAGTTCTGACCCGGCGTGACGGCGATCTTCACCGGCAGGCGCTGCACGATCTTGGTGAAGTTGCCGGTCGCGTTGTTGGGCGGAATGGAAGCGAAGGTGGCGCCAGAGGCGGGGGGCACACTGTCCACCACGCCGTCGAGGTCGATGTCGTAGGCGTCGACATGGATGGTGACACGCTGGCCGCTGCGCACGTGGCGCAGGTCCTCCTCGCGGTAGTTCGCGGCGATATACACGGCATCCAGAGGCACCACCGTCATCAGCGTGGCGCCGGGCGAGACGTTGTCGCCGACCTGCACCGTCTTCTGCCCCACCATCCCGTCCAGCGGGGCCAGGATGCGGGTGTAGGACAGGTTCAGTTCTGCCTGGCCTATCTGGGCTTTGTCGGACTCGATCGTGCCGTCGGAGGCTGATTGCTGCGCCTTCAGCACGTCCATCTGGCGCTGCGACGCGTCCAGCGCGGCTTGCGCTTCCGCTACGGCGGCCAAGTCCTGCCGGGCCGTCGTGTCGGCCTCCTGCCGCTCCTGGGTGCTGCCGGCGCCGGTCTGGGCCAGGTTGTCGTAGCGGCGCTGGTTGGCCAAAGCGAGGCTGAGCCGGGCCTGGGCAGAGGCGAGGCTGGCCTGCTGCTGCGCAATCAGCGCCGGCTGGCGGGCGACGTTGGCCCCGGCGTTGCGCGTTTGCGCGGTGTCCCGGTCGAGGGCGGCGTGCGCCATGGCAAGGGATTCCCCGTAATCCCGCGGGTCCAGCGTCACCAGCACCTGGCCGGCCTTGACCACTTGGTTGTCCGACACCTCCACCGTGGCGACCTGGCCCGAAACCCGGGCCGAGATGGTGGCGTAATGCACCATGACATAGGCATCGTCGGTGCGGACATCGGCCTTCGGCACGAACACCTGGTAGAGCACGACGGCGATGAAGCCCAGCACCACCAGGCCCGCAACGAAGAACGGCCAGCGCGGCTTGGGCTTGCCGCTGGACTGCTGCTTGTCGTCCTGCTGCTTGCCCTTGTCGTCTTTCTGCTCCGGCTGCTTCGGTTCGGACGGCTTCTGCTCCGGCGGCTTCGGGTCCGATTTGGTGTCGGCATCGCTGCGCGGCTTGGTTTCGGTCTCTCCGTCCGGCATCAGTGCTTGGCCAGTTCAAGCCGGGGCGGCAGTGAGCGGACCGGCAGCACCAGCACAACCACGGCCAAAGCCAGCGCGATCGCCGCCAGCACCAGGAAGGTGTCGCTCAGGGTCAGCACCGCGGCCTGGGAGCGGATCGCATCGGCCGTCAGGCTGGACGTGGCGCCCGGCGCTTGCAGCCGCCAGCGGTCCTGGCCCAACTGGTCGGCCAGGCGATTGTAATGCAGCGCCCCGCGCCAGTGATTGATCAGGTCAAACATCCAGACCGCTACCACCTCCGCGACGCCGCGCGGCGTGTTAACCA
Organism: uncultured Acetobacteraceae bacterium; assembly: GCA_964245545.1. GTDB lineage: Bacteria > Pseudomonadota > Alphaproteobacteria > Acetobacterales > Acetobacteraceae > LMUY01. Next base: position 2,388 of record CAXTNN010000265.1, read on the forward strand.
CGGCGGAGGCAAACGGGCCTTCCTCCGGCCGCACCGCATTGGTTGCAATCAACAGCAGCGACATCACCACCAATGGCTGCCCGACCGCCTGCAGCGACTCCCACAACAAGAACTGCGCAGTGCTCCAGTCGATGGTGATGAAGGAGCAGCCGACGCAGGAGGCGATCACCAGCATCAGCCCCGCCAAGCACACGGCGCGCGCGTCCAGTTGCGGGAAGTCCAGAATGAAGGCCAGGGCGGGCAGCATGATGAACTGGGCCAAGGCGATCCCCGAAGTCGCGATTTGGGCCTGGATCGGCCGGAAGCCCTGCACTTCGCTGAGAAATTGCAGCGGGATGGTGGAACTTGATTGGGAGATGATAATGAACGTGAACAGGGCAATTCCGCCATAACCAATGTTGCGCCGCAGCAGGAGCTGAAACTTCAACAGCGGCAGCGGATGGAACCACTCGTTGAGGACAAGCAACGGGATGCCGACGGCCGAGATGAGGCCAAGCACGCAGATGACCGGGGAGTTGAACCAGTCGAACCGGTCGCCCTGGTAGAGCATCGTGCTGAACGAGCCCAGCGCCACAATGATGAGCAGGGCGCCGCGCCAATCGAACAGTGCGAACCGCTCGTATTTCGGTTCCTCGGCAGGCATCCCGTACCAGACGCACAGGGCGGCAATGGCGCAGAACGGTATCGCTTGCAGAAAGACAAATTGCCAGCCCACGATATCGGTCCAGAGCGCGGCCAGGGGCGCGGCCATGGCCGGAGTAAAGGTCGCGGTGATGGCATAGGCCGCCAGGCCGAACAGGCGGATGTCCGGTGTCAGCACCCGCAGCGCCGTGGTCATCAGCAGTGGAATGGTCATGCCGCCGGCGAGGCCCTGGAACAGCCGCAGCGTATCCACGGCCTCGATGTTGGGGCTGGCCGGGATCAGCAGGCTGGAGACGCAAGATAGCGCGATAACAAACAGGGTAAAGCGCCGCAGCGTGAACGTCACCAGCAGCCAGGGGGAGATCGCCAGGCCGAAGATCTGGGCGGAGTAGTACAGGCTTTCGATCCAAGTGGCCGGGTCATGGCTGATGCCGAAGCCGCCCTGGATGTCGGGGAGGGCGAGCGCCGAAACCTGGTCGTTGAATTCTGCGGTTATGGCAGCGACCAGCACGCCAGCAAGGCCGACCAGAGGCTTGACGTCCATGCAGGGCCTTAACGCAAGATGGTTTTACGATCGACACGACGCCCGCAGTCGACGAGCGGACGCTTCCAGGCGGCAAGACACGCTTCAGCTTGGTGGGTTGCGGCGCTTTTTCCTCGGGCCTGCGCTCTGAACTAGCAAATCTCGCTGCGGCCAGCGGGTCAATAAGGCTTCAACAGACGGCCGATGTAGTCCAGCTCGCTTTCCGGCCGGGTGCGTTGGCCTTCGCGGCGGCGCAACTCGGCCTGCAGGTCGCGGGTGCGGGCGGCTTCCATCTGGTCGGGCACGTGAACGTCGCCGCCATCAGCCCGGCCGGCGGTGCCGTCCTGGGTGGGGCGGCCGAGCGGATCGCGCTGCACGTCCTGGCCATCGTCGGGGCGGCTGCCGGTGCCGTTGTCCACGTCGCGCGAGCCGTGGCCTTGGCCGTTCTCGTCTCCCTGGCCGTCATCGTCGGTCATTTGGTCGCCGGGTCCGCCACCCTGGCCTTCGCCCTCGCCGGGTTGCACGGAGATGCCAAGCGAACTGGCCATCTGCTGGCTCATCTGCTGCTCGCCTTGCTTCAGCGCGTCGATGGCGCGCTGGTCGGCGGTGGCGGCGTCAGCGTCCTTGCCAGCGGACAGGGCTTGGTTGGCCTGGTCCATGGCAATATCGGCTTGGCTCAGCGAGTCGGGGATTTTGCCCGTGAGGTCGCCGAGATTCTGCATCATCTGCCCAAGCGCCCGGCGCAGCGCGCGCTGCTGGCGGCCGTCAAGCTGGCGGCTGGCGGTCGCGTCCTGCGCGGAGTCTCCCGGCTTGGCGCCGGGCTGGTCCCCTGGCGGTGCCGCCTGAGCCGTGGGAGCTTGGGGCTGAGCCCGGTCCCCGGCGCGGCCTTTCATGGCGCCCTCGCGCGCGATCATATCCTCCGCCGCCCCCATCTGCTGCTGCCCGCGCTGGCGCTGCTGCCGGGCCTGCTTGCGGTCGCCGTTGGGATTGGCCTCGGCCTGCTTGAGCTGGTCGAGCATGTGCTGCAGTTGGTCGAGCTTCTGCTGCGCCTCGTCCATGCGGCCGGCGCGGGCGGCGTCCTGCATCTCCTGAGTGAGCTTGTTGAAATCCTGCTGGTTCAGCGTACGGGTGGACGGGTCGAACGGCATCAGCGTGCCGTCCCGCCGGGCCTGCTCGGCCAGCGCTTGCAGGTGGCGCTGGATTTCCCGCCGCAGCGCGTCGGCCTTCTTCTCGATGTCGGACTTGTCGCCCTTCTGCACGCTTTGCTGCAGCGCCTCGCGCGCCGCCTGCACGGCCTGGGCGGTACGCGCCACCGCGTCATCCTCAAGCTGCAGGGCCAGCGACCAAAGCCGGCTCTGCGCCTCGGCGATGTCCGCCGGCTCGCCGCTGCGGTCGAGCAACTTGCCCGTGGTGCTGAGAGTGAGGAAGATGCCGGCATTGTTGTCAAACGCATCCGGCTCGTCGCCCAGGGCGGCAAGGTCGGACGCGGCCTGGGCATGTTGCTCCGGCGCGACGCTAAGGCGCTTGCGGATGTCGATCAACGCACGGGCGAGCGCGTTCTTGAAGCTGCGCTCCGGCAAGGTGAACGTCGCGGGGGCGCTGGTGGCGCGCTGGCCTGGCGCGTCCTTCGCCACCAGGGTCGCCGTCACCGGCAGCCCGGCCCAGGGATGGGAGATCAGCTCCTGCGTCGCCACGCCATGCGCCGCCTTGCTCGAGCTGCCGGGCACGGGAATGTTCACCACCAGCGGGTCGGCGGCCGGACGGTCGCGCAGGCGCAGTTCGGCATGCAGCGAGACCACACCGTAATCATCGGTGGCCGTCCAGGGCAGGCGCGTCTGCATCTGGCGCTGGTCCCGCCCCGGCCCGGGTGGGTCGGCCCAGGCGACGGTGGGGGGCGCGTCGGGGATGGCCGTCACGTCCCATTGGCCCTGCGAGCGGCCGTGGCGGGACACGGCGAGGATCCCGCTCTGGGCCACGTCACGGTCGGCCCGCCAGCTTTGCGCGTCGAGCGCCGCAAATGG
>CAXTNN010000266.1:0-5558 GCA_964245545.1 uncultured Acetobacteraceae bacterium
GCGAGTCGGCCGCGCCCCTGGGCGGTGCCTGCCAGGCCAGGCCCGTGGCCGTCCCGCCCGCTGCCCGCCCCTGGGCGATGACCGGCAGGGTGGCCCGGTGCTGTCCCGCCCGCCGTGGGTCCTCGGCCTGGCTACTTTGGCGGTGCGAGGTCGGGGTCGTCGGCGTCGATGACGGTGCCGCCGTTCGGCACGTGGCTGGGCGCGTCCTGGCGCCGGGTCAGCCCTTCCTGTTGCTCGAGCTGGGAGAGTTCGAGCAGCAGGACCTGGCGGTATTGGGCGTGCCGGCGGTCAAGCTGTTCGACCAGATCCTCGATTTGGCTGCGGAGGTCTGGGAAGCGGCCAATTCCTCCCCCTGGATAGCCGCTTTCTTCCTGCCGCGTGCGGCTGGTGCGTCCGAAGCCCTGGCGCAGGAGCTCGCGGGCGGCGTCGAGCTGCATTTTCCGAGTCGCCTGCATGTCGCAGGAGATGCGGACGAGGGCGAAGATGGCGTGGGCGGCGTGCTCGCGGGCCAATTGGGCGGCTTTCCCCTGGTTTTTCGGTCGTCCGCCGGGATTGCCGGACTGCCCGTGCAAGAAGCGCGCCATTGTATGCCTCTGTGGATAACAGGGCGGATCGCCCCAGCCCTGACCACAGCCCTTTCGCCTGACTCTGGCCGGTCGCGAAAGGGCTGGGGACAGCGCTGGCGCGCTATGATGATCTTATGAGGGCGGTATCACGAAAGCCCTGTGGACTCGGCTCCGAATGCAAGCTCATGTTTCCCGCTGGCAACATAACTTGTCGCGTGGGAAACATGGGTCGGCTACGAGAGCAGCGAATGGCCGAGTTGGTGACCTCTGACGGCGAGGTTCATGCGGTCGTCCAGGAGCGTTGGGCAGGCAAGACCTACGGGAAGCATTTCATGATCGTTTTCACGGATGAACTCAGCCGGGTGGCGAAGAGCATCAAGCAGGGTTTGACTATCCGCGTGCTCTATGTGCTGCCCGACCACCTAAATTACACGGACTTTCGGCCTCTGCCGGTGCGCATTGTTGCGGAAACGCTGGATAGTTCGCCCGGCAGCATTAGCAAGGCGATGTCTCAGCTCCTTGCACTTGGCGTTGTCGAGCGTGACGGCAAAGGGCCGATGACCAGATGGCGGCTTTCATCGGATTATGGATGGAACGGCAGCGCCGATGCTTACCATGCTTTTCGGGCTGGCAAGTTGAGGGGCAAGAAGCCGCCTGCCGATCCCGCAAATAGTCCAGAGTTGCATAAGGGATATTATGGAAACTCAGAACCGTGCATCACTGAGGCCAATCCAGCACCATGCCGTCCCAAGCCGGCTCAATCCCCGCCGGTAACCGCCGCTGCAGCCATGCCCAATCCATGTCCGGACCCATATGCGTGAGCACCGTGCGCCGCGCGCCCACGCGTTCGGACCACTCGATCACGCGGTCTAGGTTGGCGTGAGTCGTATGCGACAGCCGCTGGAAGCAGCCGACCAGCCATGTGTCGATGCCGGCCAGCGCGGCAAAGGCTCGGTCGTCCAGTTGCACCACGTCGGTCGAGTAGCCGAAGCGTCCGATGCGCAGGCCAGCGGTTTTTACGAAGCCATGGTCCTGCTCAAACACGCGGACTGCCAACCCAGCGGCGTCGATCTCATCGCCATAGTTGAACACATGCTGTTCCATGACCGGCCGGAAGAAGCCGGGCGGCTGCCATGGCCGAAATGCGTAATCAAACCGCCGGCGCAGCTCGCCCAGCGTGTAGTCGGTGCCATAGGCTGGGATCGGCGCGCGCAGGATGCGGTTGAGGATCCGTACGTCGTCGAGGCCGGTGATGTGGTCGGCATGGGCGTGGGTGAACAGGATGGCGTCGACTCGCGGAATGCCGCAAGCTAGCAATTGGCTGCGCATGTCGGGCCCGGTGTCCACCAGCAGGCGGCGGCCGGCTTCGCTTTCCACCACGATGGCGGTCCGGCTGCGGCGGTTGCGCGGCTCCGCCGGGTCGCAAGCGCCCCAGTCGCCGCGCCCATCCGCGCCACCCAGTTGCGGCACCCCGGCAGAGCCGCCGCAGCCAAGGATTACGACGCGCACGAGGGAGCGGCGCGCGCGAACAGGCGGCGGAAATTGGCGGTGGTAAGCGCGGCCAACGCATCCGGGCTCATCCCGCGCAGCTCGGCCAGCGCGGCGGCGGTGTGCGCGACGTAGCTCGGCTCGTTGCGCTTGCCCCGGAACGGCACCGGTGCGAGATAAGGCGCATCGGTTTCCACCAGCAGCCGGTCGGCGGGAACATCCCGAGCTATGTCGCGGTTTTCCGACGATTTTGGAAAGGTCAGGATGCCCGAGAAGCTCAGGAAGCCGCCCATGTCGAGCGCGGCCTCCGCCAGAGCGCGTCCAGACGAAAAGCAGTGAAGCAGAAAATCATACGGGCCGCCTTCCTCTCGTTCCTGGCGCAGAATGGCCGCGATATCATCATCCGCAGACCGGGCATGGATGCACAGCGGCACTCCTGCCAGCCGGGCAGCGCGGATATGGGCGCGGAAGCACGCTTGCTGCACCTCCGGCGGCGCCGTGTCATAAAAGTAGTCCAGCCCAGACTCGCCGATGCCGATCACCTTGGGATGGCTTGCCCGTTCGGCGATGGCCTCGGGCGCCGGCACCGGCTCCTTGTGGGCGTTCTGCGGGTGGATGCCGACGGTGCACCAGACATTGGGGTGCGCCTCGGCGATGCCGCAGATCGCCGCGGACTGTTCCATGGACGTGCCGATGGTGACGAGTTCGCCGACGCCCGCGGCCGATGCGCGCGTGAGCACGCCATCCAGTTCCGCTGTGAAGTAGTCGAGGTGGCAGTGGGAGTCGATCAGCAAGGCGTTGTTATCCTAGCATTGCGGGGGCGCTGGGCCCCTCACCCAACCCTCTCCCCCAGGGGAGAGGACCTTTCAATGGGGTTAATCTGGCTCGATCTGATGGCGGGGGAAGATGCCGTGGGGCGCTGGAAGGGGGATGCCGCCGGGCAACGGCGCCGCGAGCGAGGCAAGGCTTCGCGCCTCCGCCGGCACGCCCAACTGGTCCAGCAGGGCGCTCATGCTGGCCGGCATGAATGGCTGCAGCACCGTGGCAATGCCGCGCAACGTGTCCGCCAACACGCGCAGCACAGCCGCCATCCGCACCGTATCAGTCTTGCGCAGCGCCCAAGGGGCTTGCCGGTCGATATACGCGTTGGCCGCCCGGATCACCCGCCAAACCTCGTCCAGCGCCTCGCCATAGCTTTGGCGCAGCAGCCGGGGGCGCATGGCCTCGGGCAAGGCGGCAGCAGCGGCGAGTAGTTCCGCATCGTCTTCGGTCGGCGCCGCCGCGTCGGGCAGCCGGCCGTCGCAGTTGCGTGCGATCAGAGAGAGCACGCGCTGGCCCAGATTGCCGAGATCGTTCGCCAATTCGCTGTTTTGGCGAGCAATCAATGCCCGGCGGCTGAAATCGCCGTCGTTGCCGAATGGCATCTCCCGCAACAGGAAGTAGCGCAGCACGTCCACGCCGAACTCGTCCGCCAGCGTCCGCGGGTCGATCACGTTGCCGACCGACTTGCTCATCTTTTCGCCTTCCACCGTCCACCATCCATTGGCGAACACCCGCTTGGGCACCGGCAACCCCGCGGCCATCAGCAAGGCGGGCCAGTAGACGGCGTGGAACCGGGCAATGTCCTTGCCGACCATATGGATATCGGCCGGCCAGAACGCCCACCGCTCCCTGCTCATGTCGGGGTAGCCGAGCGCAGTGATGTAATTGGTCAGTGCGTCCACCCACACGTACATGACATGCGCCGAGTCGCCCGGCACCGGTACGCCCCAGGTCAGGCTCGAGCGGCTCACCGACAAATCGGTCAGGCCCCCGCGCACGAAGCTGATCACCTCGTTGCGGGTAGACAGCGGGCCCAGGAACTCCGGATTGGCGGCGTAGAACTCCAGCAGCCGCTCGCCCCAGGCGGAGAGCCGAAACAGGTAGTTGGGCTCCCTCACCCATTCCACCGGGGAGCCGAATGGGGACGTGCGGCTGCCATCGGCGCGGGTGAGGATTTCGTCCTCGCCGTAGAATGCTTCATCCCGAACCGCATACCAGCCTTCGTAATGACCAAGGTAGATCTCACCTTGGTCGGCGAGAGTCTGCCAGAGCCGGGCGCAGCCTTGCTTGTGGCGCGCCTCCGTGGTGCGGATGAAGTCGTCGTTCGAGATGTTCATCCGCGCCGCCATGTCGCGGAAATCGGCCGCCAGCCCGTCCACGAAGCGCTGCGGGTCCTGCCCGGCATCGGCCGCCGCGCGGGCCACTTTCTGGCCGTGCTCATCCGTCCCCGTCAGGAAGAACACCTCATGCCCGTCCAGCCGCATCCACCGCGCCAGCACGTCGGCCGCGATGGACGTGTAGGCGTGGCCGATATGCGGCGCGCCATTCACGTAGTAGATCGGCGTGGTGACGTAGAAGCGTGACATTGCTAACCATTCAGCAGTGCGATGGAGGAGAGCAGAGCTTGGCGCCGGTCCAGGTTCAAGTGCTCCGTCTCAGCCAAGATGTGGGTCAGCGACTGCCACGTTTCAGCCCACTCGGCTAGGGGACGCAGCCCGGTCAGCCGCTCCGGCCGGCCGCGCGCCGCCTCCCGCAGCCGGGTGGCCAAGGCGTCGCACAGCAGGGTCATGAACGGTGTGAACCGGTCCTCTGCCCGCCCGCCAAGCTGGTCAGCCAGCGAGATCGCCCGCAGCATTGGGTAGTTCGGCACCGCCTCCAGCACGTCGGCTGCCATTGCGGCAAGCTGCAGCCCCTTTTCTTCCGCCAGCAACAGCGCCCGGCCCGGCGACCCGGCGGCCAGTCCCGCCAGCCGGCTGCGCTCCGCCGCCGCCATCTCCGGCAGGTACTGCGCCAGCGCGGCTGCCATCGCCGCTCCGTCCAATGGCTGCAGGGCCAACCGGCGGCAGCGGCTGAGAATGGTCGGCAGCAACCGGCCCGGCGCCGCGCAGGTGAGCAACAGGATGGCGCGCGGCGGCGGCTCCTCCAGCATCTTCAGTAGCGCGTTGGCCGCATTGCGGTTCATCTGCTCCGCCCCGTCGATCACCACCACGCGCCAGCCCCCCTCTGCCGGGGTGAGCCGCAGGAAGGCGGAGACGGCGCGCACGTCATCCACCACGATGTCCGCCCGAAACCGGCCTTTCTTCTCGTCCCACTCCCGCTCAACCGTCAGCAGGTCGGCATGGCTGCCGATTGCCACCCGGCGGAACACCGGGTCTTTCGGGTCGAGCGCCAACGTCTCCCCAATGCGGTTGCCGGCAAGCAGCCGCCGGGCAAAGCGGAACGCCAGCGTCGCCTTGCCGATCCCCGTCGCCCCCGTGATCAGCCAGGCATGGTGCATCCGCCCGCTGGCCAGGGCCGCCGCCAATTGGCTCTCCGCCGCTTCATGCCCAAACAGCAGCGGGTTTTCCCGGGGGGGTAAAGTCATTCCACCCGCCCTGATGAAAAGCCCTCTCCCTCTGGGAGAGGGTTGGGTGAGGAGTGCTCCACGATGGAACTCAGTGCCTGCTGGCCCCTCACCCCGGC
>CAXTNN010000267.1:0-5549 GCA_964245545.1 uncultured Acetobacteraceae bacterium
GCCTGGCTCGCCTCGGTGACGGCGATGATGGTGCCGGTATCCTGCGCGGGCAGGAACCCCTTCGGCGCCACCACGTACAGCAGCACCGTCCCCACCAGCGAGGCCACGGCAATGCCGAGCACCAAGCCGCGGGCGGCCAAGGCCCAACGCAGGCTGCGGCGATAGAACCCCAGGCTGCGGCGGAACAGCGCCTCGAACCCGCGCGCCAGCCAGCCCCTCCGCCCCTCGCCCGCCGGCCGCAGCAACCGGCCGCACATCATCGGCGTGAGGGTGAGCGACACGGCGGCGGAGACCACGACGGAGATCGCCAGGGTGACGGCGAACTCGTTGAACAGCCGGCCAACCACCCCCGTCATGAACAGCAGCGGGATGAACACGGCGATCAGCGAGACGGTGAGCGAGATGATGGTAAAGCCGATCTGCCGGGCGCCGCGATAGGCGGCCTGCAACGGCGGCATTCCGCCCTCGATGTAGCGCACCACGTTCTCGATCATCACGATGGCATCGTCCACCACGAAGCCGGTGGAGACGGTGAGCGCCATCAGCGACAGGTTGTCGAGCGCGAAGCCCAGCAAGCTCATCACCCCGAACGTGCCCATGAGCGAGAGCGGCAGGGCGATGCCGGGAATGATCGTGGCGCGCCAGGAGCCCAGGAACAGGAAGATCACCGCGATGACCAGCGCAATGGCCAGCACCAGGGTAAACTGCACGTCGGCCACGGAGGCGCGGATGGTCTGCGTGCGGTCGGCCACCACCTGCAACGCGACCCCGGGCGGCAGCGACCGCTCCAGCACCGGCAACGCGAACTGGATCGCCGCCACCGTCTGCACGATGTTGGCGCCGGGCTGGCGCTGGATGTCGAGGATGACGGCGGGGCGGCCGTTCAGCGCCGACAGCACGCGGGTGTTCTCCACCCCCGCCACCACGTGGCCCACGTCCTTCAAGCGCAGCGGGCCGCTGTCCTTGTAGCTGATCACCAGGTCGCGGTAGGCGTCCGGGGTGAGCAACTGGTCGTTGGTGGCGAGCGCGAAGGCTTGGCGCGAGCCATCAAACCCGCCCTTGGCGCCGTTGACGTTGGCGGCGGCCACGGCCGTGCGCACGTCCTCCATCGACAGGTTGTAGGCCGCCAGCCGCGCCGGGTCGATTTGCACCCGGATGGCCCGACGCAACCCGCCCTGCACCGTCACTTTGCCGACGCCGACGATCTGGCTGAGCTTGGGCTGCAGCAGCGTGTCCGCCACATCGGCCACCCGGTCGAGCGGAACGCTGTCGGAGGTGAGGGCGAGGGTGACGATGGGCGCGTCGGCCGGGTTCACCTTGGAGTAGACCGGCGGGTAAGGCAGCGTGGTCGGCAAAGTACCGGCGGCGGCGTTGATGGCGGCCTGCACGTCCTGCGTGGCGCCGTCCATCGAGCGGGACAGGTTGAATTGCAGCGTGATGGCGCTGGTGCCCTCGCTGCTGGTGCTCTCCATGGAGGCCAGCCCGGTGATCTCGCCGAGTTGGCGCTCAAGGCTGGCCGTCACCAGCGTGGCCGTCACGGCGGGGCTGGCGCCAGGCAGTTGGGTGGTAACCTGGATGGTTGGGAAGTCCACCTGCGGCAGTGCGGAGACCGGCAGCGCGCTGTAGCCCAGCAGCCCTGCCAGAAGTACCGCGACGGCGAGCAGCCCGGTCGCGATCGGGCGGGCGATGAAGGGGGCAGAGATGTTCACCAGGTCAGGGGGCGGCGGAGGCGCGCTGCCCCGCCAGGCGCCCACGCGGCTCGGTGGTGGCTTCCGCCGGCTCCGTGGCTCCAGAGACGGTAATGCGCGCGCCGTCCGTAAGGCGCGACACCCCATCGGTCACCACCCGCTCGCCCGGCTGCAGCCCGGCCAGCACCACCGAGGCGGCCTCGTCCTCATGGCCGATGGTGAGGGTGCGGCGGACGGCGGTGCCGTCCTTGCTGGCGACGTAGGCGAAGGCGCCGTCCGGCCCGCGCTGCACCGCCACCGGCGGCACCGTGACCACCCCGTGCTCGGTGCGCACCAGCAGGCGGACATTGATGAACCCGCCCGGCCAAAGTGTGAGCGCCACGTTGGGAAAGGTCGCCTTCAGCTTGATGGTGCCGGTGTTCTGGTCGACCGTGTTGTCCAGCACCGCCAACTGCCCCCGGTCCACCGGCGCGCCGCGGGCGGCGACATCGCCTTGCGGATAGGCCAGCACTTCGGGCGTGCCCGCGCGCATGGCGGCCGCCACATCCGGCAGGGTTTGCTGCGGCAGGGTGAACACCACCGAGATGGGCTGCAATTGAGTGATCACCACCAGCGGCGTGGTGTCGGCCGCGTGCACGATATTGCCCTGGTCTACCTGGCGGATGCCGGTGCGGCCGTTCAGCGGACTGGCGATGGTGGTATAGGAGAGATTGGTCCGCGCCGTGTCGATCTGCGCCTGATCCTGCGCCACTTGTGCCACGTCCTGCGCCACCAACGCCTTCTGGGTGTCGGAGGTCTGGCTCGACGTGTAGGCGGTGGCGGCCAGCTTCTGGTAGCGCGCCAGGTCCACCCGCGCGTTGGCCAGGCTCGCCTCATCCTGCGCCTTCTTCGCAACCGCCTGGTCGAGCGCGGCCTGGTAGGAGCGCGGGTCGATGCGGGCCAGCACGTCCCCGGCCTTCACGTCCTGGCCCTCCACGAAGCGGACCTCGACCAGCGTGCCGTCGATCATCGGCTTGACGTTGACGGTGTTGAACGCCTGCACCGTGCCCAGCGCGTCCAGATACTCCGGCACGTCCCCCAGGGTGGCGGTGGCGGCGAGCACGGGGATGGGTCCGCCCTCCGCGCTGCCGGGCTGGCCGGTGGGCTGCTTCACGGCGGAGGCGGGGGCATGAACGGCGTAGAAGCCGCCAGCCGCGAGGCCGCCGATCAGCAGGAGGGCGATGATGAGCCGAGGGCGCGTCATGTGGTCCCGATCATACGCGGCTGCGTCCATCCGCCGCCAAGCGCCTTGTAGAGATTGATAAGTGCCTGGAAATGCGCAAGCCGGGCTTGTGCCAGGGCGTTCTGGTCGGTGAACAGCGTCGTCTGCGTGTTCAGCACAGTTGTGATGTCCACCACGCCGGCGCCGAGCTGGGCGCGGGCGATGTCGGACGCCTGCTGCGCCACCTTCACCGCCTGCCGCTCCAGCTCCTCCTGCTGCGCGGCGTAGCGCAGGGCGACCAGGTAGGTGTCCGCGTCCTGGAACGCCTGCAGCACGGATTGGCGGTAATCGGCCACCAACTCGGCATACCGCCCCTTCGCCTGGTCCAGGTTGCCCTGGCGCAAGCCGTTGTCGAAGATCGTCTGCGCGACCGACCCGGCGGCCGAGAACAGCAGGCTGCCCGGCTGCAGCAGGGTGGAAAGCGCCAGGCTTTCCACCCCACCCTGGGCCGTCAGCGTCACGTCCGGAAAGAATGCGGCGCGAGCGATGCGGATGTTGCCGTTCTGCGCCAACAGGTTGGCCTCTGCCGACGCCACGTCCGGACGGCGGGCGAGCAACTCGGCTGGCAGGCCGCCCGAAACGGGCGGGGTAGGCAGGTTGGCCAAGGTGTCGGCCGCGACCGTGATGGTTTCCGGCGGGGCGCCCACCAGCGTGGCCAGCGCGATCACCTGCTGCTCGAATTGGCTCTGCAGGTTCGGGATCTGCGCCGCCTGCCCCGCCACCAGCGCCGCCTGCTGCGCAATGTCCAGCGCGGTCGCGGTGCCGACCTCCGTGCGCACCTGGAACACCTTGAGCGTGGCCTGCGCGTCCGCCAGGTTGCGGCGCGCGACGGCGAGTTCGTCGGCGGCGCCCAGGGCGTTGAAGTAGGTGGTGGCGACCGAGGTCAGCACGGTGAGCGCCACATTGGCCTGGTCGAACCGGCTGAACAGCGCCGAGGCCTGAGCGGATTGCAGGGCGGCGCGGTTCTTGCCCCAGAAGTCGAGCTCATAGCTCACCGCGCCTTGCAGGCTGTACTGCCGGGTCTCGACCACCCGGTTGCCGGAGCCGGCCACCACGGTGGTGGCCGTGGGCGTGGTGGTCTGCGTGGTGGTGCCGGAGGACGTGACAGAGCCATTACCAGAGCTGGTGTTGGTGGTGGTGGCCACGCCGGCGGCCCCCGTGGTGATGCCGGCGATGGAGCTGCCGGAACTCGAATTGGCGCCGATCCGCGTGTAGCTGGCATTGCCGGTGGCGCTGACCGTGGGCAGCAGCGGCGCGCCCGAGATCGCGACCTGCGCGTCCGCCTGGATCACCCGGGCGGCGGCGGCCGCGAGATTCTGATTGTTGGCGCTGGCCTCGTCGATCAGCCGGTCGAGTTCGGGCGAACCGAAGCCGCGCCACCAATCGGGCGCCGGCCAAGCCTGCCGCGCCGATGCCGCGGTGGCGCGGAAGGCGGGCGGGACGGTCAAGCCGGGGCGGTGGTAATCGGGGCCGAGTTGGCAGGCGGAGAGCAAGCCGGCAAGCGCCAGCAGGGCCCAAAGCGACCATCGTCGATGCGGCCATCGTAGCGGGGTAGTCAGCAGCGTCTCGGTCCTCAGTTGGGCCAGCCCCGTCTCACACGCCCAACTGGCCAGCCAGCGCCTCCATGCTGTCCACCGCGAAGTCCCAAGCGCCGGACGCGGACAGGTCGGTGGTTTGGCCCGGCCCGTGTTCGGCCGGACGCGCGATGAAGGCGGTCCGCAGGCCGAGGGACTGGGCGGCGGCGAGATCAGAGTTATGGGCAGCACACATCATGACGTGCGCCGGGTCGAGCGAGAGCATCCGGCATGCGCCTAGATAGGTTTCCGGGTCCGGTTTGTAATGGCCGGACACATCGGCGCCGAACACCGTGTCCCACGGCAGGCGGTTCAGCCGCGCCAGGTCGATCAGCAGGGACACGTTGCCGTTGGACAGCGGCGCCAGAACGAACCCCGTGTGCAAGCGCGCTAAGCCGGGCGCCACGTCCGGCCACGCAGTGAGGCGGTGCCAGCCGAGCGTGAGCTGGTCGCAGTCTGCGGGCGAGAAGCCGGTGACGGCGTGGGCGGCCAGTACCTCATCGAGCGCCGTGCGATGCAGCGCGTCCAGTTTGGTCCAGGGCAGCTCGCCGGAGCGCACCTTGTTCATGGAAGGCACGTAGCGGCCGCGCCAGGCATCGGCGAGGGCGGGCCAGTCTCCGGCCACCCCCTTGGCCGCGGCAAGCTGGGCAAGTTCGCGGATGATGCTGGACCGCCAGTCCACCACCGTTCCAAAGGTGTCGAAGAGCAGGGCGCGCACGGGCATGGGAAAAGGTTAATCGAATTGGGCGCGGTTCGCGAGCGGCGCGGGGCTTTCTAAACGGTCTGGCAACTTTCATCCGCTAAAACCTGAGCCATGCGGTTGAAGCTCTATCGGGCCCCCAGCGTGAGTGAAGCCATGGCCCGCGTCCGCGCGGAGCTGGGGCCGGACGCTCTTATTCTCGCCACGCGCCGGGTTGCCGAGGGCGTGGAGGTGACGGCGGCGCTCGAGCCAGCGGAGCCCGCCCCGCCGCCACCGCCGGACCCTGAGCGGCAGCGGCAGCTTGCCTGGCATGGCGTGCCGAAGCC
>CAXTNN010000268.1:0-4341 GCA_964245545.1 uncultured Acetobacteraceae bacterium
GTTCAACTCCACTGGCCGGTTCTATCAGGCGGCGGACGCCATGCTCGGAATGACGCCCACCGCCTATCGGGCTGGCGGTGCGGGTGAGGCGATCCGGCATGCGGCTGGGCCCTGCAGCCTGGGCCTGGTGCTGGTGGCGGTCAGCGGGCGGGGAGTGTGCGCCATCCTGCTGGGGGATGACGCGGCGGCTGTGCAGGCGGAGCTGGCGGCCCGGTTTCCTCGCGCCACGCTCTGCGCCGACGGCAGCCTGGAAACCCTGCTCAGCCAGGTGGTGCGCCTGGTGGACGACGCCTCCGCGCCCGCGCTGTCGCTCCCGCTCGACATCCGCGGCACGGCGTTCCAGCGCCGGGTGTGGGAGGCGCTGCGGGCAATCCCGCCGGGCCGGACGTTGAGCTATGCCGCGGTGGCCGCCTCTCTTGGATCGCCGCGGGCGGCCCGTGCGGTCGCGGCCGCCTGCGCCGCCAACCCGGTGGCGGTGGCCGTGCCCTGCCACCGGGTGGTGGCGTCCGGCGGCGGGTTGGCCGGCTACCGCTGGGGGCTGGAGCGCAAGCGGCGCCTGCTGGCCAAGGAGGGTGCGTGAGCCCGGGCGCGCTCGATTGGACCAAAGCCGCCGCCGAGCTGGATGACGCTGGATGCGCCGTGATCGGCCCGCTGCTGACCTCAGAGGAGTGTGCCGCCTTGGCCGCCAGCTATGACCGCGAGGACGGGTTCCGCAGCCGCGTCGTCATGGCCCGGCATGGCTTCGGGCGCGGCGAGTACCGCTACTTCGCTTATCCGCTGCCGGACGTGGTGGAGCAGGTGCGCGCCACGCTCTACCCCCACTTGGCCGCAATCGCCAACGGTTGGGCCGCCCGGCTGGGCGGGGCCGCCCCGTTTCCGGCCGATCTCGCCGCCTACCTAGCGCGCTGCCACGCTGCCGGCCAGGTTCGGCCCACGCCGCTGCTGCTGCGCTATGGGCCGGGCGACTACAATTGCCTGCACCAGGATCTTTATGGCGAGCTCCACTTCCCGCTTCAGGCGACGATCCTGCTCAGCCAGCCGGGAGCGGACTTCACCGGCGGCGAGTTCGTACTGACCGAGCAGCGCCCCCGCATGCAGTCGCGCGCCGAGGTGGTGCCGCTTGCGCTTGGGGAGGCGGTGATCTTCGCCGTCAACCAGAGGCCGGTGCGCGGATCGCGGGGCGACTACCGGGTGACGATGCGCCATGGTGTCAGCCGGCTGCGCACTGGGCAGCGCCACACGTTGGGATTAATTTTTCATGATGCGCGGTAGTTGCGGTGTATTCTCAGCCCGGCTGGCCACTCTTGCCCTGGTGCTGACCAGTCTTGCCAGCGCGGCGGCAGCCGATCCATTGCGCATCTTCGCCGCGGGGAGCCTGTCCGGCGCCATGCCGGAGTTGGTGGCCGCGTCCGGTTTGCCCGCCGACGCGGTGGCGCCGCCCGTGTTCGGCCCCGCCGGCCTGCTGCGGCAACGTATCGAGGCCGGCGAGCATGCGGACCTTTTCGCCTCCGCCGACCTGGCGCAGCCGCAACACGTGGCTGACACCCTGCACGCCGGGGTCGTTGTCCCCTATGCCCGCAACGCCGTGTGCCTGGTGACCACGGCTGCCAAGGGCATCACCGCTGCCAACATGCTCGCCCGCATGCTCGACCCGGCGGTGCGGCTTGCCACCTCCACCCCAGGCGCCGACCCGGGTGGAGACTGGGCCGAGGCAGTGTTCGAGCGGGCCGATGCCGTCCATCCGGGCGCCAAGGCCACCCTGGAGGCGAAGGCGCTGCGGCTATTCGGCGGCCCGACGGCGATGGTGCCGACCAATGGCCACACGCCTGGCGGCGCCGTCCTGTTGCAGGACCGGGCCGATGCGGTGGTCTATTACTGCAGCAGCGCCCCAGAGATCGTGAAGGAGGTGCCCGGCGCCATATCGCTCCCGCTGCCGCCCGCGCTGGCCGTGCAACCCGTGAACGGCATGCTGGTGTCGGTGGACAACCCGGCCGCGATGCACCTAGCGCTGTTCATGCTTTCCGACGCGGGCCAGGCCATTCTGCGCAAGCACAACTTCCTGCCCGTGCTGTCCGCGCCGGCCGTGGTGACGGTGGTTGGGCCCGATGGCGCCAGCCCGCTTTCGGCCGACGCGCTGGCCGGCCTGGCGGCCGCCGAGGTGACGGTGACGGGGGAGCATGGCGAACCGTCCCGCTACAGCGGCCCGCTCCTGTTGCGCGTGCTGGAGCAAACGGGAGCCATCGGCGGGGACTTTCACAGCCATGTTCATGCAAGCCTGCTGGTCGCGGGAGTGGACGGCTACAGCGCCACCGTAGCATTGGGCGAGATCGACCCGGCGTTTGAGGGAAAGGGTGCTATTCTGGCCACCAGCCAAGACGGCAAGCCGTTGGCCCACCCGCGCCTGATCCTGCCCGGCGACAAGCGGCTGGGCAGGAGCGTGCGGGATGTGAGCACAATCGAGCTGCACTGAGCAGTGGAAGCGTAGGGCTCACGCGGCATGACATTGCCAGCGGGCCCTCACCCCGGCCCTCTCCCGCAAGCGGGAGAGGGAGTCTAGCTAGGCGGCGAGTGCCTCGGGTTCGGCGATGGGGAGGCGGGTGCGGATGAGCTTCTCGATGCCGCGCAAGTGCGGGCGCTCGGTGGAGTCGCAGAAGCTGATCGCTATGCCGGCATGCCCGGCCCGTGCCGTCCGCCCGATGCGGTGGACGTAGCTCTCCGGCACGTTCGGCAGGTCGAAGTTGATGACGTGCGTCACGCCGTCCACGTCGATGCCGCGCGCGGCGATGTCGGTGGCGATCAGCACGGGGACGCTGCCGTCCTTGAACGCGGCCAAAGCCCGCTCGCGCTGCCCCTGGCTCTTATTGCCATGGATCGCCGCCGCCTTTTGCCCACTGGCCTCGAGGTGTTGCACGACCTTGTCGGCGCCGTGCTTCGTGCGGGTGAACACCAGCGTGCGGCCCATCTCCTTGCGCTTGAGGATAGCGGCCAGCAGGCTGCGCTTGCGGGCGGCCTCCACGAACACCACCGCCTGCTCTACCCGGTCCGCCGTCTTGGCCACGGGGGTGACGGCGACGTGCACCGGGTCCTTCAGCAGGGCGGCGGCGAGCGACTCGATCTCCTTGGGCATGGTGGCCGAGAAGAACAGCGTCTGCCGCTGGCGCGGGATGAAGGAGACGATCTTCTTGATCGGCACGATGAAGCCGAGATCGAGCATGTGGTCGGCCTCGTCCAACACCAGCACTTCGACATTGCCGAGGTTCACCGCCCGGTCTCCCAGGTGGTCCAGCAGGCGGCCCGGGGTGCAGACCAGCACGTCCACCCCGTTATCCACGGCGCGGGCTTGGCGTGGCTTCGGCACGCCGCCGAACATCAGCGCTACCCGGATCGGCGACCCGGCGGCATAGCTGCGGAAGCTCTCGGCGATTTGGCTGGCGAGTTCGCGGGTGGGCGCCATCACCAGGCAGCGCACGCCCTTCTTGCCCGGGTGGCGCCGCTCGGCCAGCAGCCGGTGCAGGATGGGCAGGGCGAAGGCAGCGGTCTTGCCGGTGCCAGTCTGGGCGATCCCCAGCACGTCGTTGCCGGCGAGCACGTGGGGGATGGCTTGCGCCTGGATCGGCGTGGGCTCGACGTAACCGGCCGTTTGCAGCGCGGCCAGAAGTGGCGTGGCTAGGCCGAGGTCTTGGAAGGATGACATTAAATTCTTTCGTTCTGCGGACGCGCCACTGCAATGCCTTGGAGCGTCAATCGCGATCAGCAGGATCGCGAACCGGCGCAAGACACTGGATGGGAAAAACTGCGTCCGAAAACGGCAGCGCTCGGATCATCGAGGTGCGCAGGCTGCGAATAGAGTGTGCAGCGCAGCAAAGTCAAGCAAAATGCGTTTCGTCAGCCGAACACCTGCTCCATGCGCAGGGTAATCTCCGGGGCCAGCGCCAAGCGGAGGCTGTCGCCGGTGCGAAAGGTCCTCACCTCGGCATATTGGCCGGCCGCCGGCGCGCGATGAGAGTCCACCGTGCGCTGCTGCAGGTCCACGATCCAGACCTCGGGGATGCCGGCACGGGCGTAGAGCGGCAGCTTCACCGTGCGGTCGTAGCGAAGGGAAGTGTTGGCCACCTCGATCAGCAGGAGCACGTCAGCGCCCGTGGGGCGGGCGGTGGCGTAGAAGTCCTCCCGCCGCTTGAGCACGGCAAAGTCCGGCTCCGGCTCGCTGAAACGGTCCAGCAGGACCGGGCTTTGCGAAGTAATCGTGGCCCGACCGGCGAAGGCAAGGACAAGGCACTCGTGGAGCCTTGATACGGTCGATGCATGGTCAATGCCGATCGGGGCCATGTCGATGATCTC
>CAXTNN010000268.1:4441-5531 GCA_964245545.1 uncultured Acetobacteraceae bacterium
GCCATGTCGATGATCTCCCCCTCGATCAGCTCAACCCGGTCGTCCTCGCTGAGGATCCCAGCTTCGGCCATGCGGTAGTAGTCATCGACATCAATCTTGTGCCGAGTCAGAACAATGTCGGCCGTGTCCATGCCATCCTCCCCGTGCTCAACCGAAAACCTGGTCCATCTTTAGCGTGATCTCGGGCGCCAGAGCGAGCGCCAGGCGGTCGCCGGGTCCGTGCGTGGTCACCTCCGTGTAGTGTCCCGCGTCAGGCGCGCGATGAGCCGTGAGGACGTTGCGCTGCAGGTCGACGATCCAGAGTTCGGGGATGCCGGCGCGGGCATAGAGCGGCAGCCTCACCGCGCGGTCGAACCGGAGCGAGCTGTCGGCCACCTCGATCAGCAGCAGCACGTCGGCCGGGCCTGGGTGCGCGGTCATGTAGGAGTCAGCGCTTGGGCGCAGCACGGCCATGTTCGGTTGCGGCTCGTTGAGCCGGTCCAGCCGCACCGGGTTCTGGCTGCGCACAATGGCGCGGCCGGCGCAGGCGAGGACCAGCCTTTCGTGCAGGGTCGTCACCACCGAGGCATGCCCCGCACCGATCGGCGCCATGTCGACCACGTCTCCCGCGATCAGCTCCACCCGGTCGTCATCACTCAGAATACCGGCGTCCGCCATGCGGTAGTAGTCATCGACCGTCAGCTTGTGCCGCACCAGCGCCATCTCCGCGTCGTGCATTCTCCAGCCCCTTCCGCGCCCGTGCCGTCCTATAGCACAAGCAGGGGCTGCAAAGGACTCGCACCACGTTGGACAGCGCCATCCTCGCCGAGGACCTCGCCGGCATGCGCTCGCAGGCGCTGGGCCTGGCGGAAGCGGCCGGGCTGGCGCCGCGGATGATCCCCGTTGCCGCCCGGGTGCCGTGGCGCTGGCTGCCGGCCCGCTGGTGGCTCGCCCCGCTGCATGCGACCGGTCTGGCCGTCCCGCCTGAGCCGCTGGTGATCGGCTGCGCGGGCAAGCCGGCGCCGGTGCTGGCCGCGCTGCGCCGACGGGGCAAGCAGACGGTGCAGATCCAGCACCCGAGAATGGATCCGCGCCTGTTCGACCAGGTGGT
>CAXTNN010000269.1:0-5523 GCA_964245545.1 uncultured Acetobacteraceae bacterium
CTCTTGGGGCAGCCGGCAGAGGGCCTATGGCTCGGCACCTTCCATGCGCTCTGCGCCCGGATGCTGCGGCGGCACGCGGCGCTGGTCGGGCTGCAATCCAATTTCACCATCCTGGACGCCGATGACCAGTTGCGCCTGCTCAAGCAGGTGATGGAAGCGGGCCGGGTCGACCCGAAGCGTTGGGCGCCGCAAGCCCTGATGGCCATCATCCAGCGCTGGAAGGACCGCGGCTTCACCCCAAAGCGGGTCACGCCCGCGGAGGACACCGACTTTGCCGCCGGCCAGGCGCGGACGCTCTATGGAGAGTACCAGGCCCGGCTGGCGGCGCTGAACACTGCCGATTTCGGCGACCTGCTGCTCCACATGACCGAAATCCTGCGCGATCATCCGGAGGTGCTGGAGCAGTATCACCGCGCCTTCCGCTACGTGCTGGTGGATGAATACCAAGACACCAACCTCGTGCAGTACCTCTGGCTGAGGCTGCTGGCGCAGCAGCACAAGAACATCTGCTGCGTCGGCGATGACGACCAGTCGATCTATTCTTGGCGCGGCGCCGAGGTGGAGAACATCCTGCGGTTCGAGCAGGATTTCCCCGGCGCCAGGGTCGTCCGCCTGGAAAGCAATTACCGCTCCACCGCGCCAATCTTGGCGGCCGCATCGGGGCTGATCGCGCACAACGAGGGGCGGCTGGGCAAGACCTTGCGGCCCGGGCGCAACGATGCGGCGGGCGAGAAGGTCAGCGTGGTCAGCCTCTGGGACTCCGACGAGGAGGCCCGCATGGTGGGGGACCGGGTGGAGGGGCTGCGCAAGGACGGCCACCCGCTGGTCGAGATGGCGGTGCTGGTGCGCGCCTCGTTCCAGACCCGGGCGTTCGAGGAGCGGATGATCACGCTGGGCCTGCCCTATCGCGTCGTGGGTGGCTTGCGGTTCTACGAGCGGCAGGAGATCCGCGACGCGATCGCCTACCTGCGCGTGCTGCACTCCCCGGCGGACGACCTGGCCTTCGAGCGTATCGTCAACGTGCCACGCCGGGGCGTGGGTGACGCCTGCCTGCGCACGCTGCACGAGGCGGCGCGCGCAGGCGGCATGTCGATGTATGCCGCCGCCGATCAAGTGACGCGCACGGGCGCCGTGAAAGGCCGGGTGGCGCAGGCGCTGCGGGAGCTGCTGGGAGGCTTCGACCGCTGGCGCGAGATGCTGGGGCGCGACGGCCACGTCGTGGTGGCGGCCACGGTGCTGGACGAGAGCGGCTACACCGAGATGTGGAAGCGGGACAAGTCGGCCGAAGCGCCGGGCCGGTTGGAGAACCTCAAGGAGCTGGTCCGGGCGCTGGCGGACTTCGATGCGCTGGCCGGCTTCCTCGACCATGTCAGCCTGGTGATGGAGAACGACCAGGAGAGCGACGGCGACCGCCTCAGCCTGATGACGCTGCACGGGGCCAAGGGGCTCGAGTTTGACACGGTGTTCCTGCCGGGCTGGGAGGAGGGGGTGTTTCCCTCGCAGCGCACGCTGGACGAAAGCGGCAACAAGGGCCTGGAGGAGGAGCGCCGCCTCGCCTATGTCGGCATCACCCGGGCGCGGCGGCGGGCGGTGATCAGCCATGCGGCCAACCGGCGCATCTACGCCAATTGGCAAAGCGCCATCCCGTCCCGCTTCATCGACGAGCTGCCGGAGGAGCAGGTGGAACGGGCCGGGTCGGTGGCGCTCGGCCGCGAGCAGCGGCTGACGGCGCCCACCGTGTTCACGGGGCAATTCCCGCTGATGGCCCGGCGCCCGCGGGTGATCGAGGCCTGGGAGCAGCCGCAGCGGCCGGCGCGGGAGGACGCGCTGGAGGTGGGCACCCGCGTGTTCCACCAGAAATTCGGCTACGGGACGGTGAACGCGGTAAGCGACGACCGCTTGGATGTGGCGTTCGATCAAGCCGGGGACAAACGGGTGCTCGACCGCTTCGTGGAGCGGGCAAAAGGGGCGTAGGCTCGCCCGAGCGAAGGGAGAGATGGCAATGGTCGATATCAGCACAGCCGGCAGCTTCATGCTTGGCGACCGCATGGTGAGGCGCATGGGCTATGGCGCCATGCAGCTCGCGGGCAAGGGCGTGTTCGGCCCGCCGAAGGACCCGGCGGCGGCGGTCGCAGTGTTGCGCGAGGCGGTGGCAAGCGGCGTGAACCACATCGACACCAGCGACTTCTACGGGCCGCATGTCACCAACCAGCTCATCCGGGAGGCGCTGCATCCCTATCCCGATGACCTGGTGATCGTCACCAAGATCGGCGCCCGGCGTGGGGAGGACGCCTCCTGGAACCCGGCTTTTTCCGCCGCCGAGCTCACGGAGGCCGTGCACGACAACCTGCGCAACCTTGGCGTGGACGTGCTGGACGTGGTCAACTTCCGCAGCATGTTCGGCGTCCACGGCACCCCGGACGGACCGATCGAACCGCCGCTGACCGCCCTGGCCGAGCTGCAGCGCCAGGGCTTGGTGCGGCATATCGGGCTGAGCAACGTCACGCCGGCGCAGGTCGCCGACGCACGGCGGGTGTGCCGGTTCGTCTGCGTGCAGAACCACTTCAACCTGGTGCAGAGGCAGGATGACGGCTTGATCGAGGCGTTGCGCGCCGACGGCGTGGCCTATGTGCCGTTCTTCCCCTTGGGCGGTTTTTCGCCGCTGCAATCGGAGGCGCTGTCGACCGTGGCGGCGGAGCTTGGGGCCACGCCAATGCAGGTGGCGCTCGCCTGGTTGCTGCACCACGCGCCCAACATCCTGCTCATTGCTGGAACGTCATCAGTCGGGCACTTGCGGGAGAACTTGGCGGCGGCCGAACTCAAGCTGCCCAGCGGGGCGCTGGATGTGCTGGACCGGATTGGGATGAGCCCGGCGGCAGCCTGACCGCGGGTCAGCCGCCTGGCGCGGTTTTCGCCAAGCGGTCGAAGGCGGCAAGGCGGGCGAGCAGCGCCGGCATGTCCCGTAGCGGGATCATGGTGGGCCCGTCACTGGGCGCGTGGTCTGGGTCGGGGTGGCACTCGATGAACACGGCCGCCACGCCCACGGCCAGGGCGGCCCGGGCGAGCACCGGGGCAAACTCGCGCTGCCCGCCGCTGGCGCCGCCCAGGGCGCCGGGCTGCTGCACCGAGTGGGTGGCGTCGAACACCACCGGGTAGCCGGTCGCGGCCATGATCGGCAGCGAGCGCATGTCCGTCACCAGCGTGTTGTAGCCGAACGAAGCGCCGCGCTCGGTGAGCAGGATGCGGGTGTTGCCGGTGCTCGCGATCTTGGCGGCAACGTTGGCCATGTCCCAGGGGGCGAGGAATTGGCCTTTCTTGACGTTGATGGCGGCGCCGGTCTCGCCCGCGGCGAGCAGCAGGTCGGTTTGGCGGCAGAGGAAGGCGGGGATCTGCAGCACGTCCACGGCGGCGGCCGCGGGGGCGCACTGGCTCGCATCATGCACGTCGGTGAGCACGGGGACGCCGAATTGCGCCCGCACGGCGGCCAGGATGTCGAGCCCCGCCGCCATGCCGACGCCGCGGGCGGCACCGGCGCTGGTGCGATTGGCCTTGTCGAAGCTGCTTTTGTAGATGAGCGGGATGCCAAGCTGGCGCGTTGTCCGCGTGAGCGCGTCTGCCACCTCAAAGGCATGGGCGCGGCTCTCGATTTGGCAAGGCCCCGAAATCAGTGTGAAGGGCAGGGCGTTGCCCACGGAGACGTCGCGGATGGTGACGGTGGGCATGGGGGTTATACCAGCCGCATCTGCTTCACCGCGGCGGCGATGAAGCCGCGGAACAGGGGGTGAGGGTCGAGCGGCTTGCTTTTCAGCTCGGGATGGTATTGCACGCCGATGAACCAGGGGTGGCCCGGCAGCTCGATCGTCTCGGGCAGGATGCCGTCGGGGGAGAGGCCGCTGAACAGCAGCCCCGCCGCCTCCAATCGGTCGCGGTAATGCACGTTGACCTCGAAGCGGTGGCGGTGGCGCTCCGAAATGGTGGCGGCACCGCCATACAAGCTGCGGATCAGCGTGCCGTCCCGCAAGGCGGCCGGATAGGCGCCCACGCGCATGGTGCCGCCGAGGTCGCCCCCCGCTTCGCGCCGCTCCCGCTCATTGCCGCGGGCCCATTCGGTGAGCAGGCCGACCACGGGCTCGTCGCAAGGGCCGAACTCGGTCGAGGAGGCGTTCGATAGTCCGGCAAGGTGGCGGGCGGCTTCGATCACCGCCATCTGCATGCCGTAGCAAATGCCGAAGAACGGGATGCGGTGCTCGCGGGCGAATCGCACCGCCTCGATCATGCCCTCCGTGCCCCGTTCGCCGAAACCGCCGGGCACCAGGATGCCATGCACCCCTTCCAGCCGGGCGATGGTATGCGGCTGCTCGAACACCTGGCTATCGACCCAATCGAGCCGCACCCGCACCCGGTTGGAAATGCCGCCGTGGTTCAGGGCCTCGCTA
The DNA here is from genome assembly GCA_964245545.1 of uncultured Acetobacteraceae bacterium. Classification (GTDB taxonomy): domain Bacteria; phylum Pseudomonadota; class Alphaproteobacteria; order Acetobacterales; family Acetobacteraceae; genus LMUY01. Next base: position 4,437 of record CAXTNN010000269.1, read on the forward strand.
AGCGACTTATAACTGTCGAGCAGGTTGGTGTACTTGCCGACCACGGCGATGCTGACCTCCCCTTCCGGCGCGCGCACCACGCTGACGATGCGGCGCCAGCGGGTGAGGCCGGGAGGAGAATCCTCCGCCGGCAAGTCGAAGTGGCGCAACACGCCGCCATCCAGCCCGCCCTCGTGGTAGGTGATGGGAACGGCGTAGATCGTGTCCACGTCCAGGGCGGGTACCACGGCGTCAAAGCCGACATTGCAGAACGAGGCGATCTTGCGGCGGTCGCCATCCGGGATGGGCCGGTCGCAGCGGCAGAGCAGCAATTGCGGCTGGATGCCGACATTCTGCAGCTCCTTCACCGAGTGCTGGGTTGGCTTGGTCTTGAGCTCACCGGCGGAGGGGATGTACGGCACCAGCGTCAGGTGGACGAACATGCTGCGCTGCGGGCCCAATTCGTTGCCGAGCTGGCGGATGGCCTCGAGAAACGGCAGGCTTTCGATGTCGCCCACGGTGCCGCCGATCTCGATTAGAGCGAAGTCGACCGGGGCGCCACCCTCGTCCTCCAGGTCGCGGAGGATGGTCTCCTTGATGGCGTCGGTGATATGCGGGATCACCTGCACGGTGGCGCCCAGATAGTCCCCGCGGCGCTCCTTGGCGATCACCTCGGAGTAGATGCGCCCCGTGGTGGCGTTATCGTTGCGGGTGGCGTGGACGCCGGTGAAGCGCTCGTAATGGCCGAGGTCGAGGTCGGTCTCTGCCCCGTCATCGGTGACGAACACCTCACCATGCTGATAGGGGCTCATCGTGCCCGGGTCGACGTTGAGGTAGGGGTCCAGCTTGCGCAGCCGGACGGAATAGCCGCGGGCTTGCAGCAGCGTGCCGAGCGCTGCCGAGGCAACGCCTTTGCCCAAGGAGGATACCACGCCGCCGGTGATGAATACGAACCGCGTCATGGACCGCCCCCATACACCCCTCTGTGGCTCGGCGGAAACTCGTTCATTGCGGAGGGCAGCAAGCGCTTGTTCTAGTGCGATTCTGCGGGCGGCGCAGCCGGCGCTGAAGCCGCGCCCGGCGCCACCGACTCCGGACCAGCCGGGGC
>CAXTNN010000270.1:0-5516 GCA_964245545.1 uncultured Acetobacteraceae bacterium
CGTTGAAGACCTCCCAGGAGAGGCGGAGGGTGGTGCGCTCTCGAAGGGCGACGAACTTCGAGAGACCGGCGTCGATGCCGAAGTAGCCGTCGCCGCGGAAGGCGTTGCGGGAGCCTGACTCGCCTGGCAGGGCGTAGCGGAGCGGGCCGCCGGCATAGGTGATCGGGTCTTCCACCAGGGGAAAGCCGGGCAATGCGCTGCCCATGTAAGCGCCATTGTGCAGCAGCTCGGCCGGGTCGCGGCACAGCGTGTCCAGAAAGGCGGCGTCGTGGCTGGCGGTCTGCGCCGCCTGTTCGTCGCCGCCCGCGGCCAGCACCTGCAACCGGCCGAGCACTGCCTTGGTCAAGTTTTGCACCGGGTGGCGGGCGGGATAATGCGCCAGCGTCACGTTCGGCAGGGCGGCCATGCGTGCGGGCTCCGGCCCCAGGAAGGCGGCATGACGGCCGGCCTCCAGGCGCAGGTGCGGCCCCAGCCCGCCCCGCACCAAGCACTTCGACACGCCGCGCTCGGTGGCGTCGCGCATCACCATGCGGCGCGGCACCAGCAGGTCGGCGGCGCCGGTGCCTTCGGCGAAATAGGTGCGGCGGTCTACGTGCGCTGCTTGGCAGTCGGGTGGCACGGCGGCCAAAGCCGCATGCAGGTCGGTGCCGCGCGCGTCGATGAACTCGTCCGCATCGAGGCACAGCACCCAGTCAGGGGCGAAGGCCTGGTCGGCGGTGTGGTACAGCACCGTGGTGTGCTGCCCCCCGCCGGACATCACCGAGCGCGCGCGCAACAGCACCAGCGGCGCTCCCTCCGCCTGCAACTGCGCCAGGATGGCCGGCGTGCGGTCGGCGCTGCCGGTGTCGAGCAGGATCATGCGGTCGGCGTAGGCGAGGGTGTGGCGGACGAACGCTTCGATGATGTCGTCTTCGTTCAGCACGCGCGAGACCGCCACCAGCATGGTGCCGCTCACGTCATCGCAGCGGCGCAGTGCTCACGGTAAGCGGGGCGGGCAAGCAGGCGGTCGTACCAGCCGCGCAGGGCGGGCAGTTCCGGCCTCGCCAGGGGGAGCGAGAACCAGCGATGCACGATCACCCCGCTTGGGATGTCCGCCAGGGTGAACTCGGGACCGGCAACGTAGTCATGGCGCTGCAACTGCGTATCGAGCAGGGTCCATGCTTGCGCGGCCGAGGCAAGCGCGGCCTCGATCGCGGCCATGTTGCGCTGCTCGGGTGCGGTGCGGACCATGCCTTGGAACACAGTGGCCATCGGCGGCCCGGCCGTGGTGTGGGTCCAGTCCAGCCAGCGGTCGATGGCGGCGTGCGCCCGCGGCGGCTCCGGCCACAGCGTGGCAGCGCCATGCGCTGCCGCCAGGTAACGCAGGATGGCGTGGCTCTCCCAGAGAGTGAACCCGTCCTCCTCCAAGGTCGGCACCAGGCTGTTCGGGTTCATGGCGATGTAGTCCGCGTCCTTGGTGCGGCCGAACGCGCCGCCGGCGTCAATCCGCTCATAGGGCAGCTCCAGTTCGCCCAGCAGCCAGAGGACTTTCATCACGTTGGAGGAATTGGTCCGCCCCCAGAGTTTGCGCATGGTTCCACTCGCCTCGGTTTCGTTCGGAGGGTAGGGGGTTTGCACCGGGTGCGGAAGCGGGGGAGAACGCCGGCCATGACCCAGACCCGTGCGCTCGCCGCTGCGTCCGTCCTCCTCGCGGGAGGGGCCCTGCTCGCCGCCACGGGGGCGGAGCGCGTGCTTGGCCTGGTGCCCTGCGCGTTGTGCCTGGTGGAGCGGTGGCCGTACCGAGTGGCGCTGATCTTCGCCGCCATCGCTCTGCTGCCGCTGCGGCGTCCGTCGCTGCGTCCCGCGCTCTGGGGCGTGGTGCTGTGCATGGCGGCGTCGCTGGCGGCGGCGGGCGTGCATGTGGGCGTGGAGCAGGGCTGGTGGCCAAGCCCGCTGCCGGAATGCGCCGCGCCCACGCTGGGCAGCGGCAGCCTGGCGGAGCGCCTGGCGCACATGCCGGCGCACCCCGCCAAGCCTTGTGATGACCCGACCTACCTCGTTCCCGGCCTGCCGGTGTCGATGGCGGCGATGAACGGGCTGTTGGCCCTGGCGTTCGGTGGTTTCCTCGCCATCTCGCTGGCCAGGAAACCCCCAGCCCGGAGCCCGCGATGAGCGCCACCACTGCCCGAAGCGACACCCTGCCCGGGGACATGCCGCTCCAAGATCGCCTTGCCCGCATGATCCGGGTTGACCATGCCGGAGAATATGGTGCAGCCCGGATCTACGAAGGCCAATTGGCGGTGCTCGGCCGCGGCCGCCATGGCGACACGCTGCGCCATATGCTGCAGCAGGAGGAGCATCACCGCGAGACCTTCGCCGGCATCGTGGCCGACCGGCGGGTGCGCCCGACGGCGCTGCTGCCGCTTTGGCACGTGGCCGGCTATGCGCTGGGCGCAGTGTCAGCGCTGATCGGCGAGCGCGGGGCGATGGCCTGCACCGTGGCGGTCGAGGAGGCAATCGACGAGCACTATGCGCAGCAGGCGGCGAGCCTGGATGAGGACAAGTCGGGGCTGCGCGTCACCATCGAGCAGTTCCGGGCGGAAGAGTTGGAGCATCGGGACATCGGGCTGGCCAACGAGGCGGAGCTGGCGCCGGCGTACAAGCTCATGAGTTCGGTGATCAAGCTGGGCTGCAAGGTGGCGATCGCAGCCAGCGAGCGGGTGTAACTCCTCCGCTTATGGGATGCGGAGTGGCGGGCGCCTGACACCCTCACCCCGCCCCTCTCCCGCAGGCGGGAGAGGGAGAAGGAGTTGCACGCCGAAACAAAGAGCGAGCGCGGTGTGGCCGGTTACGGCACGCTGAACCGGTCTAAGTGCCGCTGCTGATTTCGGCTTCCAGCGCCTGCAGCGTGCGGTCGAGGTTGGCGAGATCGCTCGCCTTGCCCTCCACGGCCGCCAGCAAGGTGCGGCGGCAGCGATCGTGGGAGGCGTCCACGTCTACCGAGCCGCGAGCCCCTGCCAGGCAATCGGCATAGGCGTCTCGCTCCGCTGTCAGCTCCGGGCCGAGCGGGCCGAAAATCTCGGCGATCCGCCGGTCCACCCAGCCGGGGGTGGCGGGCGTCTCTTCGGTCAGCGAGGACCGGGTCATCGCGCCGCGCCGAACACCCAGGCAAGCACGCCCTTTTGCGCGTGCAGGCGGTTCTCCGCCCCGTCGAACACCACCGATTGCGGGCCGTCGATCACCTCCGCGGTCACCTCCTCGCCGCGATGGGCAGGCAGGCAGTGCATGAACAGCGCGTCTGGCGCGGCCTGCGCCATCAGCCGGCTATCGACCTGGTAGGGGGTCAGCAGGTTGTGGCGGTTGCTCGCCGGGTCGTCGGCCAGGCTCACCCAGACGTCGGTGACCACGCATCGCGCGCCGGCCGCGGCCGCCGCCGGGTCGGGGCCCACAGTGATGGCGGCGCCCTGTGCGCGCGCCCAGGCGATCAGCTCGGCCGGCGGCTGCAGCGCCTCCGCGCAGGCGATGCGCAGGGTGAAGCCGAACCGCGCCGCGGCCTCGATCCAGGAGCAAGCGACGTTGTTGCCGTCGCCGATCCAGGCCACCACCTGACCGGCGATCGGCCCGCGATGCTCCTCGAACGTCATCACGTCCGCCATCAACTGGCAGGGGTGGGACTTGTCGGTCAGCCCGTTGATCACTGGCACGGTGGCATGCGCGGCCATCTCGGCCAGCTTGGCCGCGTTGTCGGTGCGCAGCATGATGGCGTCCACGTAGCGCGAGAGCGTGCGCGCCGTGTCCGCCACCGTTTCGCCGCGGCGGGTCTGCATGTCGGCCGCATTCAGCACGATGGCGTCCCCGCCCAACTGGCGCATGGCCAGCTCGAATGAGACGCGGGTGCGGGTAGAGGCCTTTTCAAAGATCATCGCCAAGGTTCGGCCTGCCAGCGGGCGGGAGGAGGGGACCCCCGCCTGCTTGAACCCGCGAGCCACGTCCAGCATCTGGCGCAGCACGGCGGGCTCGAAATGGCGGATGTCGAGGAAATGGCGCGGGCCGGCTGCTGCGGACAGCGAGCCGTCCTCGGGCCGCAGCCGCCTGACCCCGCTCACTTGGCGGCCACCTTAGCTTGCGACGGGCGGACCCGGCGGGCGCCGCGCCGCATCATCTCCACCGCTTCGGCGATGTCGGCATCGGTCACCACCAAGGGCGGAACCACGCGCACCACGTTGTCCCCCGCGGCGACGCTCAGCAGGCCCTCGGCGGTAAAGGCGGCCTGCACCTCGCCGTTGGGCACCACGCATTGCAGGCCTTGCATCAGGCCCGCGCCGCGAACGCCGGCGAACACCTCTGGCTCCTCGTGCACCAGGGCGTTGAGCCCGTCCCACAGCAACTGGCCCTTGCGGGCGACGTCGGCCAGGAAGCCCGGCGCCAGCATCACGTCCAGCACCGCATTGGCGGCGGCGCAGGCGAGCGGGTTGCCACCGAAGGTGGTGCCATGGCTGCCGGCAGTGAGGTGGCGGGCCACGGCCTCGCGGGCCAGGATGGCGCCCATCGGGAACCCGCCGGCAATGCCCTTGGCGGCGGACATCACATCCGGCTCGATGCCCGCCCATTGGTGGGCGAACAGCTTGCCGGTGCGGCCCATCCCGCATTGCACCTCGTCCAGGCCCAGCAGGATGCCGTATTCGTCGCAGGCGGCGCGCAACTCCTGCAGGAAGCGCAGCGAGGCAGGACGGACGCCGCCTTCGCCCTGGATCGGCTCGATGAGGATGCCGGCGGTGTGCGGCCCGATCGCGTCCCGCACCGCGTTCATGTTTCCGAACGGCACGTGGTCGAAACCTTCCACCGCCGGGCCGAAGCCTTGGAGGTATTTGGCATTGCCGGTGGCGGACAGCATGGCGAGGGTGCGGCCGTGAAAGGCGCCGTCGAAGCAGATAATGCGGACGCGCTCGCTGCGGCCAGTCTGCGCCATGGCCCGGCGCATCATTTTCACCGCGCCCTCATTGGCCTCGGCGCCGGAATTGCAGAAGAACACGCTGTCGGCGAACGTGGCCTCCACCAGCCGGGCGGCGAGCCGTTCGGCTCCGGGAACACGATACAGGTTGGAGACGTGCATCACCCGGGCTGCCTGCTCGGCTATGGCGGCCACCAGATGCGGGTGGTTGTGGCCGAGCGAGGAGGTGGCGATGCCAGCGCCGAAATCGAGGAATCGTCGGCCGTCCGCCGTATACAGCCAGGCGCCCTCGCCCCGCTCGAAAGCGAGGTCGGCGCGGTTGTACGTGGGCATCAGGGCGGCGATCATGGCGGCGGGGTGACCTTCTATTATCCCCATGCCGGCACCGCCATGCGGACCGCCCGCGTGGCGCTGGCGCGGGGAAGGAGGGAGCATGAAACGCCGCCGCCAGCCGAGTCAAACGCGCAAACGGCGCGGCACCCCAGCAGAAACCAGGGCTGGGCCGCCGACGCAGGCTTTTGACGCCGCGATGCCGCGTGGCAGGGTTCCGCCATGCCGACGCCCGCCGCGCCCATCCCTGCTGTTG
>CAXTNN010000271.1:0-5451 GCA_964245545.1 uncultured Acetobacteraceae bacterium
CGCCAGGCGTAATCGGGCGCGACCCGGCCGCCGCGCACCGCGTCCCACCAGGTGCCGACGCAGGAGTGCGCCATGGCGGCGACCGGCACTGGCCAAGGGCAGGTGCCCATCAGGGCGGGCGCATGCAGCAGCACCACGTCCACGCTGGCGGCGAGCTTGGTGAGGGCACGGGCGGCGCGGTTGAGCTCGGCCGGGCGTTCGGCAAGCCAATCGAGCGGCAGCCCCGTGTTCACCAACTCGACACCGGCGATCTCGTCCATCTCGGCCAGTTGCGAGGCGCTGGGCGTGGGGCCCATCACCGCCAGGGTCACTTGGCAGCCACGCCCGGCCAAGCCGCGGGACAACTCCACCGAGTAGCGCCACACCCCGCCCACCGCATCGGTGGTGACCAACACGCATCGGGGCAGCGCGGCGTCGGTCGGGCGGGTGTCTAGTGCCTGCAGCATGCCGTCTCGAGCAAGGGCAGCGGCGCGGGCGCATCCTCCTGGATGTCGCTGAACTGGCTGAACTGGGCGAGGTAATGGCGATGCGCACGCTCCCAAGCATGGTCGTCGGGGGCGCCCCAGAGCCGGTGGTAGCTGGGAGAGCTGGGATAGGGATAGAGCGGCACCGGGTCGTTGGTCCAGACGCCGGCGGCTTCCAGGCGGGCGCGCCAAGCCTCCACCAGGCCGGTCTCGTCGCCCTCCATCTCGATCAGGTTGGCCTGCACGAACGGCACGAATCGGCGGGCCAGGGTCAGGCGGTCGGCCAGCTCATCGGTGGTGAGCTTGCAGCGCTTGTCGAGCGCGGCGCGGCCCCGTTCAGTGAGGCTTTCGACACCCGCCTCGATCGAGACGCATCCGGCAGCACCCAGCAGAGCGAGCAGCTCGGGCTTCCAAAGGTCGATGCGGGTCTGGATGCCGAATTGCACCGGGCGCCCCACCAGCGCCTCCAGCAGATCGCGTCGCGGCAGAAAGATTTCATCGATGAAGTAGAGGTAGTCGACACCCTGGCCGACCAAGCCGTCGATCTCGGCCAACAGGGGCGCCAGCTCGCGCTTGCGGTAGCCGTCGCGGAAGTCGAGCTTGGCGCAGAAGCTGCAGGAGTAGGGGCAGCCGCGGGATGCTTCCACCTCGGCGCCGAAGCCGGGCGAAGCGGTGCCAAAGCGGTGATGGTGGTGGCGATGGCGGCGAACCCAGGCGGCAGGCCAGGCGAGCGGCGGCAAGTCGGTGAAACGCGCGGCTTGCGGGCCGCCGGCTTGCTGGAGCTCGCCCTGGACCAACCGTGCCGTGCCGGGCACCTCGCCGGGAACGCCGCCTTCTGCCAGGGCCAGCACCACCTCTTCACACTCGCCGCGCACCGCCACGTCGCAGCCAAGCTTGCGCAGCGCTGCACCCGGCGTGGCCGAGCCATGCGGGCCGACCGCGACGGTGAGGCCTCCCGCCCCTGCCAGCGCGTCCAGCATGGCGCGGGGGATGCGCAACTCGGGCTGGGCGCAGCGCCAGAACAGGTAGGTGGGCGCGGTGGTGACCACCGTCATGGCAGGGGAAAAGGCGGCGACCGCAGCGGCGATCCCGTCGATGCCGAGGGCGTCAAGGGCGCCGTCCAGCATCAGCACGTCATGCCCGGCGGCTTGCAGCAGGGCGCGGCAGGCGCCGAGTTCCAGCGGCAAGTGGGGCTCGCGGCAGCCGAAATAGATGCTGCCGTCGAAGCTCCAGGGTGGATTGACGAGGGCGACCTTCATGCGTCGGCGGCTTGCGCCTGTTCCGCCCGTTCCGCCGCGAGCCACTGAACCAGGCGGGCGAGGCCGGTGCGCCAGGGCAGCGGCGACGGCAGGGCCAAGACCTCGCGTACGCGGCTGGTATCGGCCACGAAGTAGCGCTGGTCGCCAGGCCGCCAGGGCTGGAACTCAATACGGGGCGGCCGCCCAGTGAGGGTGCTGATCGCGTCCAGTACCGCCCGCAGCGTCACCGCGTTGTCCGGCCCGCCACCGAGATTGAACGCCCGGCCGGCGACGCGGCCGATCTGGCTGGCAGCACGGAGGTAAGTTTCCACGGCGTCGTCCACAAACAGCACATCCCGCACCTGCAAGCCGTCGCCGTAAATGGTGATGGAGCGGTCGTCCAGAGCGGAAATCAAAAAGTGGGCGAGCCAGCCCTGATCCTCGGTGCCCATCTGCCGCGGGCCGTAGATGCAGCTCATGCGCAGCACGCAGGCGGGGAGGCCAAAGCTGCGGGCGTAATCGAGCACATACTGGTCGGCGGCGCCCTTCGAGCAACCGTAAGGCGTGTGGAAATCGAGCGGCCTCGATTCGCCAATGCCGGCTGCCCGGACGGTTGGGTCGGCAGGCAGGTAGCCGCCCGGGCCATCCGCGAGAGGGATGTCAGCCAGGTCGCCATACACCTTGTTGGTGGAGGCGAACACCATTGGCACGCGGTCCGGCCGCAAACGCAGCGCCTCCAGCACGGGCAGGGTGCCGCGCACGTTGGTGTCGAAGTCGTCCATCGGGGCCTGCAACGAGGTGGTCACCGCCACCTGGGCCGCCATGTGGAACACGCCGGAGCAGCGCATGGCGGCGTCGCGGACCGCGCCCGCGTCGCGGATGTCGGCCGTGGCCGCGCTGACCCGGCGGGGGTGGCGGCGCTGCAGCCATTCCAGGTTGCGCTGCACGCCGGGCCGGGTGAGGGCGTCAAACACCAGCACGTCCTGCCCGTCGCGGGCGAGGCGGTCGGCGAGGTTGCTGCCGATGAACCCGGCGCCGCCGGTGACCAGGACGGGCCGGCTGCGCAGGACCGCGGGCGAACCGCTCACGCGACCAAGCCTCGCTGTTCGAGCTCCTGGCGAGCGCGGTGCACCAGGTCGACCGCTTGCTGCTGCCGCACCCATTCCACCAGCTCGCCCAGGCTGTCGTCGAAGCCGCGGCGGGGCGAGAAGCCCAGCACGGAGCGGGCGAGGCTGATATCGGCGAAACAATGCCGCACGTCGCCGATGCGGGCCTTGCCGACCAGTTCCGGCTGCAGGTGCGGCAGGCCCATGGCGCGGGCGATGGCGTCCGCCACCTGCGTGATGCTGACGTCGCGGCCGCTGCCGATATTGAACACCCCGCCGGAGGCCGCAGGCTGGCGCAGCGCGAGCATGAAGGCGGCCGCGACGTCGTCCACGTGCACGAAGTCGCGCCGCTGGGCGCCGTCCTCGAACACCAGGGGGCGCTCACGGTGCAGCAGGCGGGAGGCGAAGATGGCCAGCACGCCGGTATAGGGATTGGAGAGCGCCTGACCCGGGCCGTAGACGTTGAATAGCCGCAGCGCCACGCCCTGCATGCCGTAAGCCGGAGCGAGGGTGAGGGTGAGCCGTTCCTGGGCGTATTTGGTCAGGGCGTAAACGGAGGCGAGATCAGCTCGCTTCCATTCCGGCGTGGCCATGGGGATCAGCGGGTCGCCGCCGCTGTCCACCGGGTCCCACCCGGCGCCGGGAGCGCGGGCGGGGCGGATCACGTCCGCCAGCACCTCGCCGGCTGACGTCTGGTAAAGCCCTTCGCCGTAGATGCTCATGGAGGACGCCACTACCACCCGTTGCACCGGCTGCTCGATGAGCGCCTGGAACAGGACGGCGGTGCCGAGATCGTTCACCGACACGTAGCGCTCGACCGCATACATGCTCTGACCCACGCCCACTTCGGCGGCAAGGTGGATCACGTGCTGCACGCCCGTCACGGCGCGGGTGACGGCGGCTTGGTCCCGAATATCGGCCTGGACAAACTCGGTGTGGCTGAGGATCGCGTTCCGCTTGGCGGCTTTGTCGTGCACTTGCTCGATCAGGCTATCCAGGACGCGGACCTCGTAGCCGGCCTGCAACAACGCCGTTACCACATGGCAGCCGATGAAACCGGCCCCGCCTGTCACCAACACCCGTTCAGCCATACCTGCCCGATCTCACTTCATCTTATGTAAACCCGATTTGACTTCGGGTGAAGTGACTGTCAGACGTGACAAACCTGTGATGGTTCCCGAAGCTTCAAAATACCCGTTCAACAAAGCTGGTTTGGACGGCTAAACTCCTCCCCCGGGGACGGGAGAGGAGCGAGGCACGAGGCGATAGCGTGATGACGGAGCGGGTTCTAGTAGCTGTTGCCCTTCTGGTTCGGCGCAAAGCCGCCAGTAGCACCACCGGTGCCGGTACTAATACCGGGCGTGCCGCCCAGGGCGCGCTGGCCGCCGCCGTTAGACGACGTGATCCCGCTGTCCAACCTGGCCGGGCCAGTCGTCGAGTTCAGCGCTGGGTTCCCGGGCGGCGGGTCGCCGTTGCAAGCCGACAGCCCGAGACAGCCGATTGCCGCCACCGCTAACAAACTTGTTCTCATTATGCTGAGCTCCCATGCTGCGCCAAAACCAGCGCCTGTTACCGGAACGGACAAACTCGCGTAAGGTTCAAGTAAGGTGAAATCTCCGGTGCATGGCTGACATGTAGCCCGGTCGATTTCATGTTCGCAGGGCAAACAAGGAGTGCGCCATGACAGACTTGACCATCCAAGCGACCGACGGCTCGGGCAGCTTTTCTGCCTTCCTCGTCGAGCCGCAGACCAAGCCGGCTGGCGCGGTGGTAATCATCCAAGAGATTTTCGGCGTGAATGAAGCCATGCGCGCGGTCGCCTCGGAAATGGCCGGAATGGGCTACATCGCAATCTGCCCGGACCTGTTCTGGCGCATCAAGCCCGGTATCGTGCTGACCGACAAGACGGAAGCAGAGTTCAAGCAAGCGCTTGATTACATGGGCAAATTCGATCAGGCCAAGGGCGTGGAAGACTTGAAGGCGGCCGTGGCGGCAGCCCGGACCTTGCCGGGCTGCAACGGCCATGTGGGAACCATCGGCTTCTGCCTGGGCGGGCGCCTGGCGGTGATGATGGCAGCCAGCTCGGACGCGGATGTGAACGTCTCGTACTACGGCGTCGGCATCGATGAGTTCATCCCGCAGTTCAGCGGCATCCGGGCGCCATTGGTGCTGCATATCGCCGGCGAGGATGGATTTTTCCCGGCCGAGGGGCGCGCCAAGGTGCTCGAGGCGGCCAAGAGTGCGCCGCAGATCCAGGGTTACAACTACGAGGGCGCCGACCACGGGTTTGCCCGGGCGGGTGGCATCCATTGGCACGGTGAGGCGGCGACGCTGGCCAATCGCCGCACCATGGAAGCGCTATCCGGGGCGCTCGCCTAACACCCCCAGCGCGGCGGCCAGGGCGACCCGGCCGTCGTAGAGCGCGCGGCCAACGATGACCCCCTCGATATTCGGGTGGGCCAGCGCCGCCAGCGCCCGCAGGTCCGCCAGGCTGCCCACCCCGCCGCTGGCGATCACGGGGGCCGTGCTTGACCCGGCGAGGGCGGCGGTTTGCTCCAGGTTCAGCCCGGTGAGCATGCCGTCGCGGCCGATATCGGTGTAGATAATGGCGGCCACCCCGGCATCGGCGAAGCGGGCGGCGAG
>CAXTNN010000272.1:0-5445 GCA_964245545.1 uncultured Acetobacteraceae bacterium
TCCTCGGACTGAGGTGGAGTTCCTGGTGCATGCCGCCGCCGGCGCCCGCCCCCTAACCCACGCCGCGCCCTGGCGGATCGGCGACCGGTTGCTCTGGGTGCTGGACTTGTTCGAGCGGCTGGAGCGGATCCGCTTGGCCGAGCGAGGGGGGTGATGGCGGTGTGGCTTTGGAGGAAGCAGCCGCGTGCTTGACGACACGACCCTGGCCCAGGCGTCGGCGCTGCTGGAGCTGTGCCGAAGCCGCGGCGTGCGCCTAGCCACCGCCGAAAGCTGCACAGGCGGCCTGATTGCGGCGGCACTGACCCACATACCAGGCTCGTCGGACGTGGTGGATCGCGGCTTTGTCACCTATTCCAATGCCGCCAAGACCGAGATGCTGGGCGTGCCGGCCGCGCTGATCGACAAACACGGTGCCGTCAGCCAGCCGGTTGCAGCGGCAATGGCGCAGGGCGCCCTAGCCCTGTCCCTGGCGGGCGCCGTTGTGGCCGTCACCGGCGTGGCCGGACCCGGCGGCGGGAGCGCGGACAAGCCGGTGGGCCTGGTCTGGTTTGGCTGCCTCCGCCGCGGCGGTGCCGTGAGGACGGAGAGCCGGGTCTTCCCGGGCGACCGTGCGGCCGTGCGTGCGGCAACTGTCGCCTATGCGCTCGACCTGCTGGGGCAGATGGCATAAACGCCTTGCATTTGCTAGAATATCCTGAGAGTATCCTGGATAAGGAGGCTGCAATGCAGGTCATGGTTGGGAAATGGGGCAACAACCTTGCGGTTCGCTTCCCCAGCGACGTAGTTCAGGCAGCCAGGCTGCATGACAGCGAGCGGGTCGACATCGAGGTGGAGGATGGCGCCATCGTCATCCGCCGGGCGCAGCCGCGGGTGGCGCTGAGCGCCCTATTCCAGGGCCGCAGCCCGGAGGAATGGCGCACCGCCTATGCCGGCGCCTATGATTGGGGCGGGGATATCGGCCGCGAAGCCATCCCGGAGTGAGCGCGCCGGGTTACATCCCGGACGCTGGTGACCTGATCTGGACCGACTTCGACCCCACGGTGGGCCGGGAACAAGCCGGCCGGCGCCCCGCGCTGGTGGTGTCGGCTGCCCTGTTCAACGCCAACACTGGGCTGGCGGTGGTCTGCCCCATCACCTCGCGGGTGCGCCCGTTTCCCACCAGCGTGGTGCTACCGCCCGGCCTGCCGGTGGCGGGTGAGATCCTGCTCAGCCACATCCGCAGCATCGACACGCTCGCCCGCACCATCCGCTATGCCGGAGCGTGCATCCCGGCGGCAACACGCGACGCGGTGCGGGCGCGGCTGGAAAGCTTCATGACACTGTAAGGGCCGTTAAGCCGCGGCCGCCTTCTTGGCGCTCGCCCGTGCCAGCCGCCGTTTCACCGCCTGCGCCTCGGGCGGCAGGTTGCGGTTTGGCGTGCTGGTCAGGAAGGCATCCAGCCCGCCATTGTGCTCGATCGTGCGCAGGGCGTGGGTGGTGAGCCGCATGCGAACGCTGCCGAGCACGTCCGACAACAGCGTCTGCTCCTGCAGGTTGGGCAGGAAGCGGCGGCGGTTCTTGTTGTTGGCGTGGCTGACCGTGTTGCCACTCAGCACGGCCTTGCCGGAAATCTCGCAACGGCGCGACATGGGCGATGGACCTATAAATGGTATAGAAGGCGCGGGTTATGGCGGTCGGCGCCGGCTGCGTCAATCACAGCCATGCTTCCGCCTTACTAAGCCGATCAAGGCCTATTGCTGGTCCGCCATGCTGCGCAACTCGCCCGCGCGCACGCTGCCGATGGCGTTGTTCAGGATCTGCACCACCGCCTCGTCCGACAGGCTGCGCGTGAGCAGGCCCAGCGAGCCGCCCAGCAGCGCCGAGGCGATGGCGATCGAGCTGATGTTCTGCCCCATCATGTACTCGATCGCCTTGTCCACCACCGCTCCGGCATGGCTAAGATCGGGGGGTGCATCGTCGTCCATAGCAAGGGTCATCGGCACTCTCCTTCACAGCCAAAGATAGCCCGCCGCACGCCCGATTGAACCCTCACAGTGCCTCCACCAGGCCGCTCTCCGCCTGTTCCGCCTGCAGCCGCCACATCCGCGCATACACGCCGGCTTGCGCCAGCAACGCGGCATGGGTGCCGCGCTCGGCGACCCGGCCATCCACCAGCACCAGGATTTCGTCCGCATCCACCACCGTGGAAAGCCGGTGCGCGATCACCACCGTGGTGCGATTGGCCGCCGCCGCCCGCAGCGCCGCCCCGATCTCCTGCTCGGTGTGGGTGTCGAGCGCGCTGGTCGCCTCGTCCAGGATCAGAATGCGCGAGTCTTTCAGGATGGTGCGGGCGATCGCCACCCGCTGCTTCTCGCCGCCGGAAAGCTTGAGCCCGCGCTCCCCCACCAGCGTGTCGTAGCCATCCGGCAGCCGCGTCACGAAGTCATGCACCTGCGCGTGCCGGGCCGCGGCTTCGATCTCCGCTTGGCTGGCGCCGACCCGGCCATAGCCGATGTTGTAGCGGATGGTGTCGTTGAACAGCACGGTATCCTGCGGCACCACGCCGATGGCCGCCCGCAAGCTCTGCTGGGTGATGTCGCGCGCGTCGCAGCCGTCGATCAGCACCCGGCCCTCGGTCACGTCGTAGAAGCGGAACAGCAGCCGGGCAACCGTGCTCTTGCCGGCGCCGGTGGGCCCCACGATCGCCAGCTTGCCCCCGGGCGGCACGGCGAAGCTCACCCCATGCAGGATTTCCCGGTCCGGGCGGTAGCCGAAGCGCACGTCCTCGAACGCCAGCGCGCCCGACCCGGCGGTCCGCGGGGGCAGGGGCTGGGCGCCGGCCCGGTCCGCCACCTCCTGGTTCACCGCGAGCAGGCGGAACATCTGCTCCATGTCCACCACGCCCTGCTTGATCGAGGCGTAGACGAAGCCGAGGAAGTTCAGCGGCTGATACAGTTGCATCAGGTAGGTGTTGACCAGCACGAACTTGCCCACCGTCATCTGCCCGCTGGTCACCCCGTCGGCCGCCATCAGCATGATCAGCGCCAACCCGCCGGCGATGATGAAGGCCTGGCCGATGTTGAGCATGTTGAGCGTCACCTGGGTGCGCACGGCGGCCGTCTCGTAACGGGCGAGCGCGTCGTCGAAGCGGCGCGCCTCATGCGCCTCGTTGCCGAAATACTTCACCGTCTCGTAGTTGAGCAGGCTGTCGAGCGCTTTGGTGTTGGCCTCGCTATCCACCTCGTTCATCTGCCGGCGGTACTGCACCCGCCAGGAGGTGAAGGCGACGGTGAAACCGACGTACAGCACCACGGCCACAAAGGTCACCAGGGCGAAGCGCCAGTCAAAGATGCGCCAGATCACGCCAGTGACCATCAGCATCTCAATTATGGTCGGCACCAGGTTGAACACCGCCAGCCGCAACACCTGCTGCGTTCCCGCCACGCCGCGCTCGATGGCGCGGGACACGCCGCCGGTCTGCCGGTCGAGATGGAAGCGTAGAGAGAGCGCGTGCATGTGGCGGAAGGTGTCGAGCCCGACCTGCCGCGTGGTGCGCTGCTGCACGGAGGCGAACACGGCATCACGCAGCTCGCCGAAGCTGGCGGCGGCCACCCGCACCAGGCCGTATCCCAGGATGAGCCCAATTGGCACGACGGCCGGGTGGTGCGCCGGGGAGAGCGCGTCCACCGCCCGGCTGTAGAGCAGCGGAATGATGACGGTCGCCACCTTCGCCAGCAGCATGCAAGCTGCGGCAATCAGCAGCCGCCGGTGCGACGACCAGTCCCCGCGCGGCCACAGGTAGGGCAGCAAACTGCGTATGGTTTGCCAGGTGGAGCGGTGCGGGACGGGCAGGTCCAGCGTGCGGCTGGATTTTACGGAGCGGCGTGACATGGCGGCTATGTGGCGGTGATTGCGGCGGCTTGAAAGCCTCGCCCGGTGACGGGGCGCGCCGCTTCTGTTACAATTGGATGCATGGCATCTTACTCAGATGGCTTCCTGCGGCACGTTGCGGCTTGCAACAACGCCCAATTGCCGGGGGAACGGCTGGTGTTCTCCGTCGGCAGCCAGCCCGTCGGCTACATCTTGCCCCGTATTGCGGAATGGCTGGGCGGAACGGCGGTGGCCGCGGCCGACTTGCCTGGCATCGGCTGGCGGCTGGCGCAAGCGGGGCTAAGCCAATGGCGAGGCGAAGCATTCGACGTGCGGGCCGATGCCCGTGGCCCGGCGTTGGCCACCGTCGACCGTGGCGCCCTGCCGCTGCTTGGGGTGGAGGCGGTAGGCGTGCACCTGAACGGCTTGGTTCAGCGCGCAGACGGGCTGCATCTCTGGGTCGCCCGCCGCGCCGCCACGAAGCGGCTTGATCCCGGCAAGCTCGACCACATCGTGGCGGGCGGCGTTCCGGCCGGGCTGGACGCGCTGGCCACCCTTAGCAAAGAAGCCGAGGAAGAAGCAGGCATGCCGGAGCCCTTGATTGCCCAGGCGGTGCATCGCGGCACGATCTGCTACGCCATGGAGCGTCCGGAAGGCCTCCGCCGCGACCGGCTGCAGTGCTACGACCTGGCATTGCCGGAGGAGTTTGTGCCCCAGCCGGTCGATGGCGAAGTGGCCGGGTTCGAGTTGTGGCCGATCGAACGCGTGATGCAAACGGTGCATGACACCGACGAGTTCAAGTTCAACGTCAACCTGGTGCTCATCGACCTGTTTGTGCGCCTTGGCCTGGTGGACGGCCCAGTTTAGCTCTCTGGCGATCCGTCGGCGATCGGGATTTCGCGGCCGCGTGGCTGCTCGGCATGGAGTTCCTGCGCCAGGTCAGGCTGCTCGTCGCCATCTTCGTCCGGTTCGTCCTGCCGCGGCCCGTTATGCGGGCGCGGCGTGGCAGCGCCATTGCCATTCGCACCGTTGGGATGGGCGCCGTTTACACCCTGGCCATGCTGCTGGCTCTGCTGCTGCGCCTGGTTGATGGCATTGATGATGCGGAAGTAGTGCTCGGCGTGCTGGAAATAGGCTTCCGCCATCACCCGGTCGCCGCTGCTGGTGGCATCGCGGCCAAGCTGCAGGTATTTCTCAAATAATTGCTGGGCCGTCCCACGGATCCGCAGGTCAGGGCCATTGCTGTCAAACACATGGTTGCGGTTGAGTGGAACATTGCCGCTTTGGTGTCTTGGCGGCCCGCCACCGCCACTTCCGCGATTGTTACGGCCGCGCATGCGCTTTATGTTCATTATAGTGACTGACTTCTTCCAGTTTATTTCGGGTCAGCCCCTCCATCATCGCGGGGGAGCCTGAGTCATGCCGAACAATGCCGCCCAACACCCTGCAGGCTCGGCGAGGGTCGGGGCGCGTCATTGCGGCGGGCCTGCATTGCCGGGCAACCCGTCGTCATCCGGCGCTCGGCAATCAAACTAACGGCGGTCTCGCTTGTCGCCAAACGATTTTTTGCTAGGGCTTGAACCGGAGTGCCAAACC
>CAXTNN010000273.1:0-5445 GCA_964245545.1 uncultured Acetobacteraceae bacterium
GCCGAGCAGGCGGGCTTGGCCGCGACCGCCATTTGGTACGAAGCGCCGCACCGCTTGGCCGAGATGTTGGCCGACCTGCTGCATGCCTTTGGCGACCGCCCGGCTGCCGTGGCGCGTGAACTCACCAAGCGGTTCGAGGAGGTTCGCCGCGGCGGGCTGGCGGCTTTGGCCGAGCATTACGCCACGGGCGAGGTGCGCGGCGAGGTAACGGTGCTGCTGGGGCCAGCCTCCGAGCAGCCTACCGACGCGGCGAGCCTGGACGCCCAGTTGCTGACGGCGCTCTCCCAGGCCAGCGTTAAGGATGCCGCCGCCACCGTCGCCACGGCCACGGGGCTGCCCAAACGCGTGGTCTACGCCCGCGCGTTGACGCTGAGGGCAGACCTGCCCTAATGGCGTTTCGCCTTCAGCCGCCGCCGTCCTGATGAGCCTGCATGCGCCCGTCTGTTGGCTGCCGGCGCCAACCATACGGTCCGGCTAGGTCCTGCATCAGGCTGTTGGCCTGGTCGAGCGCCGACCGCGCCCGTTCGAGCTGCGTGGCGCCACGCTGATCCAGCGCCTGGCGCTGCAGTTGTTCCAGGCTGCCCAGCACCACGGTGAGCAGGTTGTTGAGCTGGTGTGTCGCATCCGCTGAGCTCATCGCCAGGGATGGACCGCTGAGAGAATCATGGGGTTGTTCCACATGCATCATCCAACACGGCGACGTGATGGTGACGGCCGCAAATCATGCAGCCCAGATGACGGATTTTTGTCTGCCGTTTGCACGCGCCAGCGCGTCCTGATTGGCGGAACAGCGTAGTCCTCTTGTGACGTGCCTGATTCCCTTATCGATCGCGCGATGGTCGTGCTTAGGATTGGGCTGTGTGTATTCTTGTTGTTGAAGATGAACCCCTTATCCGACTGATCGTGGTAGAAGAACTCACTGACAACGGATACGAGGTTTGCGAGGCCGAAACGGGTGACGTGGCTGCCGGCATTATCGATGCCGACCGGCATGCGCTGTCGATGTTGATCACGGATGTGCATATGCCGGGCAAGCTGGACGGTTTTGCGGTGGCGAGCCTGGTCCGTGAACGTTATCCCGACGTGCCGATCATCTTCACCACTGGCCGCCCAGACCTTGCGCGCGGCTCGCTTCAGCTCCGTGGCAACGAGACGTTGCTGAGCAAGCCGTTCGTGCCGTCGCAGTTGGTGGCGGTGGTGCGCCACTTACTGCGCACCAGCCCGGTTGGCCCTTGACGCGGATGAGAGTTGGTTGGTCCGCATAGTATCGAACATACGCAGTCGGCGTTATTTAAACACCAACATGCGTTAACGAAACGTTTGGTGGGAGCGAAACAGGCGGTTTTCTGCTGAATTTCGAGACATGAAAAGATCAGTTACGCGGCTCGGACGTGACTCCGCGAGTGTCAGCGCAGCAATGCCGCGAGCAACGGGTCAAGCCGCAAGCGCCCGGCGCGGGTCGCGGCGAGCCGATTTGGCGTGATAGCGAGGTAGCCCTCGTCCACGGCATGCCGCAGCACGTCGGCATGGACGGCGGCGTCGAGGCGGAGGCCGGTGCGGCGCTCGAACCGGGGCAGCTTTACCCCTTCGGTCAGCCGCAAGCCCATCAGCAGCATCTCGCGCGCCCGGTCCAGCGGCGGCAGGATCTCCTCATCCGTGCTGCCATGGTCCTGCTGTTCCACCCGCCGGGCCCAGGGCTCCGGCGCACGATGCCGCCGGGTGGCGACTAGGGCGCCGCCGAGACTGAGCCGGCCATGGGCGCCGGGCCCGATCCCGGCATAGTCGCCGTAGCGCCAGTAGGCCAGGTTGTGCCGGCTCTCGCTGCCTGGCGTGGCATAGTTCGAGATTTCGTATTGCGCCAAGCCGTGCGCTGCCGCCGCTTCTTCCGTCGCGGTGTAGAGCGCTGCCGCGGCCTCTTCCTCCGGCAACGCCAAACCGCCCCGGCGATGCAGCCCTTCAAACACCGTGCCCGGCTCGACGGTGAGCTGGTAGAGCGACAGGTGGTCCGCCGCCAAAGCCAGCGCCTGATGCAGTTCCGCCTGCCAATCGGCCAGGGCCTGATGCGGCCGGGCGTAGATCAGGTCAAACGACAGGCGTGGGAAGATGGCGCGCGCGGTCTCAAGCGCGCCCATCGCCTCCGCCGCGGAGTGCTGCCGGCCGAGGAACGCCAATTGGTCATCCCGCAGGCTCTGCACGCCCAACGAGCAGCGGTTCACCCCGGCGGCCGCAAACTCCCGCAGGCGTCCGGCCTCCATGCTGGTCGGGTTGGCCTCGAGCGTGATTTCCAGGTCTGCCGTGGGATGGAACAGGCGCTTGGCGTCGGCGATGAGCGCGGCAGCCGTGTCCGGCGCCATCAGGCTGGGCGTGCCGCCGCCGAAGAAGATGGAGGTCAGCGTGCGCCGCCCCAGCCGGGCCGCCTCCCACGCCAATTCCTGCCGCAGGGCGGCGGCAAACCGCGCCTGCGGGATCTGGTCACGGACATGGCTGTTGAAATCGCAGTACGGACACTTCGCCAGGCAGAACGGCCAATGGATGTAGAGCGCCAGTCCTTCTGCCGCGTCGTCTTCCGCTGCTGCGACGCTCACGGCCGGCGCAGCACGAAGGCAGTGCCATCCCACAGGGTAAACGGCCGCGAACCCGTGACGCTCGCGCCGTGTTGGGCGCCCCAGCGTGCGACATCCTGCAGGTCGGCGGCCGGGTCGCGCCCGTACGACAGGTTCAGGATCGCCAACGCTCCCTTCGGCGCCAGGCTGTCCATGGCCGACGCAACCGTCGCGTCGGCCAGCCCGGCCTGCAGAACATAGGGCATGGTGTCCGCCAGCAACACCAAGTCCCACGGGCCCGGCGGCAGGCGGTGCCCGTCCGAGATCAGGACCTCCAACCAAGGATGGCGCCGGCGTGCTTCCGCCACCATGGCGGGCGCTACGTCGATGCCGACCACGCGGCGGCACAGCGGGGCCAGGGCGGCGCAGACCCGGCCGATGCCGCAGCCGATGTCGAGCGCCGCGGCGGCGGGCGGCAGCAAGCCCGCCTGCTGCAGCCAGCGCACCATTTCGGTGGTGGAGGCCTCCAGGATCGCCGGGTCACCGAGCGAGTAGAGTGCCACTCCCGCCTCGGGCGACAGGGCGCAGGCGTCATCGAAGAACGCCGCAATCCCCGCCACGTCGCCCACCCGGCTGTGGTCGCTGCCGACCCGGCGGATGTGGCGGGACAGACGGTCGAACTCGGCCCACCGCCCCTCTGCCAGCCGGGCCAGCTCAGCCCAGCGCGGATTGGACTGGTCGGCCGCCTCCAGCGCAGCACGGATGCCGTCGGCGTCGGCCCAGCCCAGCAGCATGTGGGACAGCGCTACCTGGGGGGAGATTTCGCCGCGCAGGCACGCGGCGACTGCGTCGTTCAAAGCCAGCCGAGCTGCCGCAATGTCTCCTCCTCGCCTGCCGTGAAGCGCGCGCCGATGTCGTCGCGCCAGCGCAGTTCGGGCGCAATCACGTTGAGCGCCCGCTGCCGTGCTTCGCCTTGTGCCGCCGCCACGCTGGCGCCGGTGCCGGTCACGATCATCGCATGGCCGGAGCAGCGGCGCACCAGCAAATGGCCGGCCTCCCGCCGCATGTCGACGAAATGGTAGCAGGGCAGCTCGGCCTCGGAGGGCGGTTCCAGGAAGAACACGGGGGCGTCATCTGCCGGGTTGACCGGGGCGGTGGCGGGGAAGGGCGGCACGGTCAGCACGATCGCCACCGCCCAGCCCGGCGCCGTGCGGAACCGGCCGCCGGCGCCGCGCGCCATCCGATCCAGCAAATCCGCCCAGCCATCAGGCTGCATTGCCGCCAGGATGGCGAAACCAGGATTGCCGAAGCGGCAGGTGAACTCCAGCGGCAGCGGGCCGCGTTCATTCACGATCAGGTTGAGGTTGACGTAGCCGACGTGGCCTGCGCCGGCGAGCAGGGGAGCCACCCGGTTCAGCGTCGCCTCGAACAGCCGGTCGGCACCCTCGTAGGAGGCGAGCGTGCCCATTTCCCCCGTCATCTCGCCGCGGTCGCCGGGGAAGAAGCGCTTGTGCTCGAAGTCGATGCAGGCGGGCCGGAGGAATTGCCGGCCGTCGAAGTAGGCGCCGATGCCCACTTCCACGCCGCGCAACCGCTCCATCAACAGCACGTCCCCAACGCCGTTGCGGCGCAGGATGAACAGCACGTCCTCGCCGGCAGGATGCTCGCCGACAAAGGTGGTGTGCGTTCCGCGGTCGTATTTCAGCACGTACTGGCCCGGATGGGCGCCCAGCCACGCCGCGGCGTCCTCCATCCGCTCGAAGGCCCGGCTTTGCGCCACTGGCAGCCCGGCCTCGGCCAGCACGGCCTGGCCAAATGCCCGGTCGGTTTCCAGCCGGTCGCCGAGGGCGCTGCCGCCCACGACGCGATACCCGTCCGCCCGCAACTGGTCCTGCACGGCGCCGCTCGCCACGCCTTCGAACACGATCAATCCGTCGCGGCCGACCCAGGGCAGGGAGGACCGCCAATCCTCCACCGGGTCGATCAACCCGGCAAAGGCGCGCTGCTCCGGGGGGTCCCCGGCGGCCACGCGGACCTGGTGGCCTTCGCGCATCAGGCTCAGATACATATCGCCGAGATACAGCCGCGGACTGACCGCCAGGATGCGCAGTGAGGATGTCATGACCCGCTGCTAACGCAGAACATGGGCTGCTGGCGCCCAGCCCAGGCCAAAACCCGGTGAGCACGAAAGCGCTGGGCAAAGCGTGAAAGTCACGTAAGCTTCGCGCCGGGCCACGAGGGGACACCGCATGCCATCCGACCGGGACGACCGCAGCGCCGAGTTCGACATGCTGATGGCGCGGGCGGGCCTCACCCTCGCGCCCGACCTGCGGCGCGAGTTGCTGGCCGCCTATCCCGGCGTGTGCGAGCAGACGGCGCTCCTGCATGGGCGGCATGGCCCGGCCGACGAGCCATCCAACATCTTCCGCCTGCACCCGCAGAAGGCGGGCTGAATTGCCCGCTTCGATGGCCGAGCTGGGCCGCCAGCTTCGCAGCGGCGCCACCACCTCCCAGGCGTTGACGCAAGCCGCGCTTGACCGGGTGGCGGAGGTGGACGGGGCGCTGCACGCCTTCATCACCGTCACCGCCGAGCGCGCCCTGGCCGACGCCCGGCAGGCCGACGCCGCCTTTGCCGCGGGACGGGACGCCGGGCCGATGCAAGGCATTCCTTATGCCCTCAAGGATATCTACGACACCGCCGGCATTCGTACCACCTGCCACTCCAAGTTGCGGCTGGACGTCGTACCCGGGGCGGATTGCGCCGTGCAGCAGAAGCTCGCCGCCGGCGGGGGCGTGCTGCTGGGCAAGCTTGCGACGCATGAGTTTGCCATCGGCGGCCCCTCGTTCGACCTGCCGGTTCCCCCCGCCCGCAATCCTTGGAACACCGAGCACATCACCGGCG
>CAXTNN010000274.1:0-5399 GCA_964245545.1 uncultured Acetobacteraceae bacterium
GCTCGTCAGGCTCATAACCTGAAGGTCACAGGTTCAAATCCTGTCCCCGCAACCATCTTAATTGTCCTCCCAGCGTAACCACAGCAGTGTCCATGACCGCTCTGGTCTGACTGGTCTGTTTGCCAGCTTCGATCGCAAGCCCCAGGATCGACGCCAGTTCACCGTGGAGCTTCACGCGCAGTTCGTTCCTCTGCGGCATAACACGTAATTCCTCCACCAAAGCGCGCACGGCCTCGCGGGTTGCCGTCGCGTTCGGACCCGCGAGCGCTTCGGTCAATTCGGCCACTCGTTGCCAGCGTGCCGTTGCAGAAGGCGTCGACGAGTTTTTCCAGTTGCGCAATGATGCGAGTCAGCTCGGCATTGCGCGCCATGGTCTCGTCGGAGAGTTTGGATTGCTTGCGGTTCCATTCTGCCGTGAAGGCGCACGCGAACTGCTCGCACAAAGCCGGGTCCATCATGCGCTCCCGCAACCCATCTAGCACGCGGCTCTCGAGATGGTCTTGGCGATCGGTGCAGGCAGTCGGGCCTTTGTTGTTGGTGGTTGGGCAGCCGAAGTGACGGGCACCGATTTTGGAGTAGCGGCCCCCGCGCACACCGCATCGCATCAGGCCAGAGAACAGATGCTTGGGCCGTTGCTTCGACCAGAAAGGCTCTGAGCCATGCTGGGAACCGTCCAAGCCGTGCCGCTGACCGAGGTGGCCCTGCCGCGTCAGCACCGCGGCCCAGAGTGCGTCTTCGATGAGGCGGAGCTCGGGCACATCCTTGCTGATCACCGCGGCGGTGTCGTACAGCCGTGACCGACGTTTCCCCGTGTCGGGATCCTTGATGTAGCGCAGGCGGTTCCAAACCAGACGGCCGACATAAAGCTCGTTGTTCAGAATGCCGGTGCCACGGTCACGATTGCCGTTGATCGTCGTTGCCGCCCATTGGCCGCCACAAGGATCGGGCACGCCGTCGCGGTTCAGCGCGAGCGCAATCCGCTTCGGTGACTATGCCGCCCGAGGCACCCGCTTCCACCCGCCCGCGCAGGCCTCGCCGGGTTTTGTCGGCGAGTCTGAGCGATAAGGCGTTCGCCCACCTGCAAGCCGCCCTCAAGGCCCGCCACGTTGAAATCGTGGCTCACCCGACCCCTCGCCTCGCTGCCCAATTCGTTCTGTGGGGAGCGGAGTGGTTTCGACGCCTGTATGATGGGACGGGTCAACGATGGGAAAGCCTTGTTCAATCGCTCGGGCTAGCGGGGCATTGGGAGCAGTATCGCGCCCTGGCCGATGAGGGGCTGGCGCAGTGGAAAATTCCGCCGTTGCGCATCAACGGCACCCACCACCGTCTGGCCGCCATCGCGCGGCAGGGCGGGTTCCCACTGGCCGCCATCGAGGGCGGCGGCGGCTGGGCGCCAGGCTTCCTGGAGCGCCTCGTGGGCTTGCTGCTGAACCAGCGGGACACCTCGTTGGACACCGCCGAACGTATCGCCGGGTCGCTGATGGACAAGGTCCCGGTAAAGTGGCGCAACCCGCAGATACGCATCATCTCCGCCGAGCTCGCGGCCGGGGTGGTGCGCCTGCGCCGACAGGCCGAGATGGAGGGGGCGCCACATGGCTCGCTGATTTCGGCGTGGCTCGACCGGCACCATGCCGCCTGGCGCGACGAGCTGCCGATCGGCGTCAGCGGCGACGCGGGCCGAGCGCTGGTGGATGGATTGATGAAGGCGGTGGCACCCGGCGGGCAGGCCGGGTCAGTGGGGGCACGCCGCCTGCTGCGCATCGGGCCGGACGGGCGGCGGGATTTAGTCGAGCTGCAATTGGTCGGTCTCCTCACTGGCGCGGATGGGAAGGGGGTTGGCCACGGACTAGAACGGGAGTGGAGCCGCCTGCGCGTGGTCGCGTCCGGCGAGTTCTCCCGGCATGTGTCCGGCGAGCTTGCCGTCGCCGAACCTGCCGAGCACGGCGGCTGGATTGCCCGCCCAACCACCAGCCGCGCGCTGTTCGACCTGCCGTCCGCTGTCCCGGTCACCGTTGAGCTACGCGGGGAGGGGCAGCGCGTTGCGGGTCCGTTCGTGATCCCCGGCGGCGAGGCGATCACCGGCAACCTGCGCGTGTACGTGGCCGAGGGTGCCGGGCAGGAACCGCAGCAGTTTCGCCACCTCGGCACCGGCAGCGGTGCCTACCGTGCGGACTGCCTGCATATCGACATCCCGACCGGCTGGTACTGCAAGCCGCACGGGCCGGACGCGCGATGCATCCCGGTGCCGATGGGAGCCGCCGAGGGCAGCCGAGCCATCTGGCTGGTCGAGGGCGCGGCTATTATCCGGACCCGGCGAGGCGATAACTACTTAATAAGGGCGGGGCAGGCGGGAGACCAGCGCGACCGTCTCAACTTGGATGGTCCAAGGTTGCATGGCGGCAGCCATGTCGGAGATGCAATGCCGGTTTTTCTCGGCGCCCCCACAGTCAGCTTGTACGAAGCCCAGCACCCGCGGGCACCCGCTCCGAACGAGGCCTGGTGGCGGCCCCGTGGAACGGCTCAGTGGCGCTCGAACCCTGGGCGGGCGCGGCTAGGCCTGTGCGAGTTTTCCTGGCGGGACGCGCAGACCGGGCACATCCGAGATCGCACGGACGCCGCTGTCCTGCCCGCCGGCTTTGCGAGCACGCGCCACCAGGCAGAGACTGGTTGGAGCTAGGAGTCGTGGGCTGGCCGGGTAGCGTGGACGTCGACAACGGCCAGGCGCTTGGCGGCAACGCCTGGCGGCTCGACCTTAGAGCTGGCTCGCGATCGTTCGCCGCCCTCCGCCTGTCGGGCGAGGACGGGGAGCCCGTGTGCCTTTCGGTTGCGCTCCCGCACCGAGCGTGGATCCACGGTTGGGCATCGGGGCCACTCCCACCCGGCGACACGATATCCATTTCCACGATCAACGCCTACGTCGCGCGTGCGGACGGGCGCTGCGAATTGTTCGCCGAGCTGCATGACCGCAACCGCCAGCGGGTGCCACAAGGGCTTGCAAGCTGGTGGGTGGATGGCGAGCTGCCGTTGTCGGCGATCCGCGACGACCTCGCGGCGCTGCTACGCCCGCATGCGGACCTTGGCGCCAGCGTCGAGCTCGGCTTCAATGACGGCCACAGCAACGCCTGGCACGTTAGCGAGTTCGACCATCGCCTCAGGCCTACCGGACAGGCCTAGCAACCCGACGGTGCCGTGACCGAGGTAGGCGTGCGAATCGCCGGGCGAGCACTGCACGATGCCGCTCGGGAACGGGATTTCGGCGAGTATGCGCCGTCCGCGGACGGCCAGGCGCCCCCGTTCTCACTTCCTGCGCTCGAGGGTACGTGGCTGGCGTATCTCCGCTCCAACGAGCGCGTGCTCAGCCGGCCCTGCTTAGTGAGCGGCGGCGCGCTGGCGCCGGCGCCCGACGACGCGTTGACGCAGGCGATGCTGATAGCGGACTGGAAGGGGCGCAGAGCCGCGCTCCTCGCCGTACTGGACAGGGTGCTGGCCGCGCCAGCCCTGCCCGCCAACCGGGATACGATCCGCGCCATCGTTGACCTCGCACTCTCGCTCGACGGGCTTCCGCCTTCGACGTTCGACATCCTGACGCTTATCGGGGAACGCCCGCTGCTTGGCACGACGATGCTGTTCTTCGCCGGCCCCTCCGAGGTCGAGCCCCTCATGCGCCTGCTAGAGGGCATTCCGACAGCCTGGACGCTTGTTCCGGCGACGTTTTGGGAACAGGCAGCTTCCGCTTTGTTCGACTACCTCGATGGGAAATTGCCGGGTGAACTGCCCACGATCGCCACCATCATCGGCGGCCGGCGCAGCGCGATTGCGGCACTCGACCCGGCTCTGGCTGTCTTGCTCAACCAGGCAGTGAAACCGGCGGCACTTCAGGTGGCGGCGAACGCGTTCCTGAACCGCTCCGGCGACCGCTTGCAAGACCGCCCTAATCCATTCCGGCCGCATCATCGGCAGCATCTGCCCGCGTGGCCGTTCGATGAGCAGTTCTGGCGCGCGCTCGACGCGCCTGTCGCCGCGGCGAGGCACGTGACGGAGAGACTCACCCTTGGCGCCGCCGAAGTTGCCTGCGTCAAGGATATCGGGCGGCGGCATCCCCGCTGGTTCAAGGAAGCCTTTCATGCCGTGCTGAAGGAATGACAGGTATGGACATGCCAATACGCCCCGTGACCCCGCTTGTCGTTGACGGGCGGCTGCGCGACCGCGTGACAGCGGCGGTGCTGGCACAAACCGGTCTGCGCCACGACGCACTCAATGCATTCTTGCGGGAACGGCTAGCCGGCGTGGACACGGACGGCGGCGCGTTGCTCACCGAGCCAGTTATTGAGGGAGCGGCCGGCTATGTCGGTTGTGGCAAGACGCCGGCTGACTTGAGCGGCACGCTGCTGCATCCCAAGCTCGCAGCCGCGCTGGAGGGCAAGCCCGGCGATGAAGGCCGATTCAACCACCCGGCTTATGCCCACCAGGTCGAGGCCTGGCAGCACCTGACGGCGAAGGATGTCCGGTCGGTCCTGGTGTCGAGCGGAACGGGGTCGGGCAAAACCGAATGTTTCCTTGTTCCCATGCTGGACGACCTTGCGCGTGAAGTAGACCGATCTGGACGCCTCAAGGGTGTGCGTGCTCTGATGCTCTACCCCCTGAATGCACTAATCGCGAGCCAGGAGGAACGGCTGCGCCGCTGGACCGAACCCTTCAACGGCGACATACGGTTTGCGCTCTACAACGGGCAGATGACCGACTCCCGCAAGGAGACGCGCAAAAGAGCCGAGGAGGATTTCCCGGCGCAAGTGTTGTACCGGCGCACCCTACGGGACGATCCTCCGCCTGTGCTGGTCACCAACAACACGATGCTCGAATATATGACGATCCGGAAGGAAGACGCGCCGATCGTCGAGGCCTCGCAGGGCTTGCTGCGATGGATCGTGATCGACGAGGCGCATAGTTACGTAGGCTCGGCCGCGGCCGAGGTGGCGCTGCTGCTGCGCCGAGTACTGCAAACGTTCGGGGTGAAGGCCGAGCAGGTGCGCTTCGTCGCTACGTCGGCGACCATCGGCGGGTCTGACGCGAAGGCCGTGGAAAACCTGCGGCGCTACCTTGCCGATCTGGCGGCCGTGCCGCTTACCCAGGTTCACGTCGTGCTGGGCCGCCGCGAACGCACTGCCCTCCCACCGGCTGCCCTGGGTGGCCATCCAGCCAATCTGCGCTCCCCTGATTTCAGCGCGCATCCGGCCGTTCAGGCGTTCGTTCGCGAGGCCGAGGACAAGCCTTTGTCGATGAGCGACGTGCGCCGCCATGCTCTCGCAGCCGGCGTGGATGCGGCATCGCTAATTGAGACCGTCGCCTGTTGAGTTGCATTGAGATCTGACCCGGAGAGGGCCTGAGTTTTCATCGAGAAA
>CAXTNN010000275.1:0-5370 GCA_964245545.1 uncultured Acetobacteraceae bacterium
GGCGGGAGTGCAGGCCAGCTTAGCCGGAGCGGCCACGGAGGGCGTGGCGGCGGTGCAGGCGGCGACGAAGCCGTTGCTGGGCAGGCTGGCGGGGATGACGGCAGAGGCCGGACAGGCAGAGGCGGCGCTGCGTCAGGTGGTGCTGTGGGCGAGTTGGCGGCTGCTCGGGTGGGTGATGGCCGGGGTTGCCGGGCTGGTGCTGCTGGGCTGGCTGGCGAGCACGCTGGTGCTGTGGTGGGACATGGGGACAATCGCGGCGGCGCAGTTGCAGAAGGCGCAGTTGCAGCAGGAGGTAGCCGGATTGCAGGCCACCCAGGACGCATGGGTGAAGGCCGGGATGCTGGGGCGGCTGGAGCGGTGCGGACCGAAGGCACGGCTCTGCATTCGGGTAGACGAGGGTGCCGGGGGTTTCCAGAGCCAGGGGCATGACGACTACCGGGTCATTCAGGGGTACTAGGGATTGCGTCGCTTCGCGAATTCCAAGCTGCCCGATAGGCTTTCCGCGTGACCCCGACCGCCTTCATCGCAAAGTGGCGCGCAAACGCCAGGAATGAGCGTGCCGCCGCCCAGGAGCATTTCCTGGACCTTTGCGCGCTGCTGGACGAGCCGACCCCCAACTCGGACCCGACCGGGGCCGCCTACGCCTTCGAGAAAGGCGCCACCAAGGCTAGCGGCGGCGAGGGATGGGCCGACGTATGGCGGCGCGGGCGGTTCGCGTGGGAGTACAAGGGCAAGCACAAGGATTTGGACGCCGCGCACCGGCAGCTCCTGCAGTACGCAGGCGCGCTGGAGAACCCGCCGCTGCTGGTCACGTCCGACATCGAGCGCATCACCATCCGGACCAACTGGACCAACGCCGTGTCGGAACGGCATGAGGTCAGGCTGGAGGAGATCGCCGATCCCATCCGGCTTGGTGTGCTCAAATCGGTGTTCGCCGACCCGGAGCGGTTGCGGCCCGGCACGACCCGGGCGGCGCTGACGGCCAAGGCCGCGGCGGAGTTCGCCGAGTTGGCGGGGCGGCTGCGCGCCCGGGGCGACGCACCGCAGGTGGTGGCGCACTTCGTCAACCGGCTGGTGTTCTGCTTGTTCGCCGACGACGTGGGCTTGCTGCCGGCCGGGTTGTTCGAGCGCATGCTGGACGCGGCGCGCAAACGGCCGGCGCAGTTCCAGGGCTATGCCAGCCGGTTGTTCGCCGCCATGGCCGAGCGCGGCGGCGAGGTGGATTTTACCCCTGTCGCCTGGTTCAACGGCGGCCTGTTCGATGATGGCGGCGCCCTGCCGCTGGAGGCGGACGACATCGTGCTGTTGCAGCGGGCGGCGGCGCTGGATTGGGCGGAGATGGATCCCTCCATCCTTGGCACCTTGTTCGAGCGCGGCCTGGACCCGGACAAACGCAGTCAGCTCGGGGCGCACTACACGTCGCGCGAGATGATCGAGCGGTTGATCGAGCCGGTTGTGCGGCGCCCGCTGCTGGCCGAATGGGGCGGGGTGCGCGAGCAGATCGCGGCGGCGCTGGCGGCCGGCACCGCTGCCAAGCCAGGCAGCAAGGCCAAGCGCGATGCGCCCCGCCGGGCGGAGACGCTGTTCCGCGGCTTCCTGGACCGGCTACGCGCCTTCCGGGTACTGGACCCAGCCTGCGGTTCTGGCAATTTCCTGTACCTCGCCCTGCTCGCGCTGAAGGACTTGGAGCACCAGGCCATGGTGGAGGCCGAGGCGATTGGCTTGCAGCGCGAGTTCCCACAGGTGGGACCGGAGGCCGTGCTGGGCTTGGAGGTGAACCCGTATGCGGCCGAGTTGGCGCGGGTGTCGGTCTGGATTGGCCATATTCAATGGGCGCGACGCCACGGCTTCCCGGCGCCGTCCGACCCGGTGCTGCGGACCCTTGACACTATCGCGTGCCGTGACGCTGTGCTTGCCGAGGATGGTATGCCGGCGTCGTGGCCAGAGGCCGATGCGATCGTGGGGAATCCGCCTTTCTTGGGCGACAAGGCCATGATCGGTTCCTTGGGGGAGCAATATACGGCAAAGTTACGCAAAGCCTTTGCAGGGAGGGTTCCTGGCGGCGCTGACCTGGTCTGCTATTGGTTTGATCGAGCTTGGGAAGTTCTGGCTTTAAGACCGGCACGGCGTGCAGGCTTCGTGACCACGCAATCCATCCGCAAGGGCAGCAACCGGCAGGTTTTGGACGCCATTGTGCAGAAAGGCTCGATATTCGAAGCATGGTCGGACGAGCCATGGGTGTTGGATGGTGCCGATGTCCGCGTGTCTCTCGTGTGTTTCGATACGCAACCGCCGGAATTGACGCGGTTGGATGGCCGTTCGGTGTCCCGCATCCACGCGGACTTGACTGCCGACGGGGCAGACATGACCACGGCAAAGCCGCTGGCCGAAAACATGGGGGTGGCATCGGTCGGTACCCAGAAGAATGGTCAATTCGACATTGATGGAACCCGCGCACGTGCTTGGCTGCAACTTCCGTCAAATCCAAACGGAAAACCCAACTCGGATGTAATTCGGCCCTGGTGCAACGGACAGCACGTCACTGGCCGACCGACTGACACATGGGTCGTGGACTTTGGCACTGAGATGTCGGAGGCCGAAGCGGCATACTACTCGATGCCTTTTGCCTACGTTGCGGAACACGTCAGGCCCTTTCGGCTGACATTGAGGCGAGAAGCTTATCGTCGCTATTGGTGGCGGCATGCGGAAGCGCGACCAGCAATGCGGAAGTCTCTAGCCGGGCTTTCCCGCTACATTGTCACAACCCGTGTAGCCAAGCACAGGGTATTCGTATGGATAGATGCGGCAGTATTGCCCGATACCCGCGTTTGCGTATTCGCACGCGAGGACGACACAACACTCGGCATTCTACAAAGCCGGTTCCATCAAGTTTGGTCGCTCGCACTTGCTTCCCGACACGGTGTTGGCAACGACCCGACATATAACATAGCCACTTGCTTCGCAGCGTTTCCTTTTCCAGATGGGCTAATGCCCAGCTGCCCCTCTACAGCCTACGCTGCCGCCCCCCGAGCGCAGGCCATTGCACAAGCGGCAAAGGAGTTGGTTACAGCCCGAGACCGTTGGCTGAACCCGCCTGAATTGGTGATCACCATGCCGGAGGTGGTGCCGGGCTTCCCCGAGCGGCTACTACCGCGCGATGCGTCTACGGCCGCGATGCTGCGCAGCCGAACTCTGACAGCCTTGTACAACCAGCGTGGGACGCCGGAAGGAACTTGGCTGGATTTTCTCCATCGCGCATTAGACGAGGCCGTCGCCGCTGCTTACGGCTGGCCGCCCGATCTATCTGACAGTGACGTGCTTGTCCGGTTGCTTGCCCTCAACCGCGTCCGAACTGAGCGTGTGACTGAAATGAGTATTTCCCCATGAAACTGATCAAAGCTCACACCACCCACTACCGCAGCATCCTCGACTCAAACCCTGTCGAAATCGGGCGAACGACGTGCCTGGTGGGAAAGAACGAAGCCGGTAAAACCGCCTTCCTGAAATCGCTTGAAGGCCTGCGATCCACGGACCCCGCCTTCAAGGTCTACGGCAAGACCGAGAACTATCCGCGCCGCCATCTTGCGGATTATGACAGCCGTCACAAGGACGGCGAAGCCAGGATCATCCTCACCGAATGGGAGATGGATGCTGACGACATAGCCGCCGTCGAAGCGGAGCTTGGCGAAGGCGTTCTCACCGGAAAGACCCTGACAGTCGAGAAGACCCACGAGCAGGAGGGCACAACCTGGTATGTTCCGCTGAGCGACGATAAAGTCGTTGAAAGCTTGGTTAAGCGGTTCTCCTTTACGAAGGAGGAAAAGGCACCGCTCACAGCCGCCAAAACGACAGCGGCCGTCGCAACCGTGCTTGAGGCAGTTCCGACCCCGACCGCCCGACAGGCTCAGCTTTTAGTAGCGATTAAGGCATTTAGGAAAAACTCCGCGCAGCTGAAAGTAATCGATGTGCTGAGCGGGCGGATGCCAAAATTTCTTTACTTCTCCCACTACGACCGCATGAGCGGCGAGCTGTCTATCAACAAGCTAAACGCTGACAAGCAGAACGGCACGAAGATGACGGAGGGCGACCGGGTCTTCCTTGATTTCCTGGAATATGCCGGCACTACGCTTCAGGAACTGGCAGCCTCGGATCGGTTCGAGGAGCTGAACGCGAAATGCGAGGCGGCGGCGCTGCGCATTACCGATCAGATATTTGAATATTGGACCCAGAACGACTCCTTAAAAATCAAAGTCGTCCTGTCAGAGGGAAAGTCCGGCGATCTCGCCCCCTTCAACGCCGGCCCGATCGCGCGCGCGCGCGTCGAGAACACGCTGCATGGCGTAACCGTGCCGTTTTCCGAACGGTCGGCCGGCTTCATCTGGTTTTTTTCCTTCCTGGTAAAGTTTGCGCAGATCAAAAAAACCGAAGGCAACGTTATCCTGCTGCTCGACGAGCCGGGCCTGACCCTTCATGGCACGGCGCAGAAGGATTTGCTGCGCTACTTTGCCGAGCAGATCGCCCCGCATCACCAGCTGATCTACTCAACGCACTCGCCGTTCATGGTGCCGGCCGACGACCTCGCCAGCGTGCGCACCGTCGAGGATGTCGTCGTTGAGGATCAACGCAGGCGCAGGCAGTCCATTGGCACGAAGATCAGGGCCGACGTGCTGACGACCGATCCGCAAACCAACTTCCCGATTTTCGGGGCGATGGGGTTCGAGGTCACACAGACGTTGATAATCGGCACCAACACCCTCCTTGTCGAGGGGCCGGGTGACATCCTGTATCTTCAAGCCGCATCTGCCGTCCTCAAGACCGCCGGCCGCAAGCATCTGTCGCCGCGATGGGCCGTGTGCCCATCCGGTGGAATCGACAAAGTGCTGCCGTTCGTACGCCTGTTCTATGGCAATAAGCTGAATGTTGCCGTGCTGACCGACTATGATCGCGGGCAGAAGCGCAAGCTCGAGGACCTGTATAAATCCACCCTGCTTGAGCAGGAACGGATCATCCTGGCAACAGAGATTGCCGGACAGGATGAGGCTGATATCGAGGACTTCTTCGCGCCGGAATTCTTTGCCGACTTGGTCAGCAAGACGTACAAACTCTCGGGCGAGCAGGCGCTTACCGCTGAAAGCTCGCCGCCGCAGACGCGACGACAAAGCGGCTGGTGAAGCAGGCCGAGGCGTGCTTCCGGCTTCTTCCAGTAGAGGTGCCGGAATTCAGCCACTTCGATCCGGCGATGTACCTGCTGCAGCATCCCGAGCTTCTTAAAGCGAAGGGGAAAGCCGTAGAGACAACACTGAGCCGCTTTGAAGCGGGGTCACGCCATGGAACGGGCAGGATAGCACGGTAGGCGGGGTGAACCGGGAA
>CAXTNN010000276.1:0-5318 GCA_964245545.1 uncultured Acetobacteraceae bacterium
CGGGAGCAGCCGCGCCGCAGCCTCGAACCCGGTGACGGCGTGGCGCTCCCCCAGCGCCAGGATGGCGGGGAGCAGCGCCTCCTGCCGGGTCAGCACGGCGTCGGCCGAGGCGCCGCCGATCGCCAGCACTTGGCCGAAATCGGGGACGCCCAGCTCGCGCTGCAGCATATCATATTGCGCCCGGGCGGCAGCGGGTACCGGGCTGAGATTGGCGACGTCGCCCTCCCAGTGCAGTCCGGTGGCCCCCAGCCAGACCGCAGCGGCGGCCACCGGCAGCAGGCCCCACAACCGCCAGCGCCGCAGCCGCTCCACCGCCAGCAGACGGCCCGGATCACCCGCCCAGACCGGCGCCAAATTGGCAGCCACGATCAGGCGTGCCAGCACCAGGGAGGTAAGCAAAGCCGCGCTCAGCACGCCCACCGCGGCAAACAGGCCTAATTGCGCCAGGCCGGGGAAGCCTGAGAACGCCATCCCGGTCAGCCCGAGCGCCGCGCACAGCACCGCCAGGGCGAAGGCGCGGCCGATCCGCCGCAAGGTGTCCGCCGCCGGCTCCCCCCGCTTGCGGTGGCCGATGAGCAGCACCGGGTAGTCCACCGTCACGCCCAGCATGGTCATGCCGAAGCCAAGCGCGATGCCGTGCACGAAGCCAAACACCGCCTGCACCGCCAGCGCCGCCACGGCGACGCTCACCACGGTGGGGACGGCGATGGCCGCCAGCACCGCCGGCGAGCGGAACCGCCAGAGCAGCAGCCCGAGCACCAGCACCCCCGACACGATCGACAGCCTACGCACGTCGGACTGGATGCCCACCGCCGTTTCCCGCGCGAACACCGCCGGGCCGGCCTGGACCAGGGTGGCCGGGCCGGGATCGGTGGCGGCGAAGGCGCGCAGGATGGCCGCGTCCACCTGTTGCTGGGCGCTGATATCCATGCCCGGGGCGCGGGTTTGCGCCAGCAGCAGCGCCCGGTCCCGCTCAGGCGCGAACCACACGCCACCAACGGTGCGCACGTGGGAGGTGCCGAGCCAGGCCGGCGCCATCGCGGCGAAGGCGCCCGTCGGGTCGGGCAGGCCGAATTGCTGCGCCAGCGGCGAGGCGGAGGATTGCAGCTCCCGCAGCAGCCGCTCCAAATCGGCATGCAACGCGGCCGGCGTGAAGGACGCGGCGGTGACGGCGGGGGATAGCAGGTAGCGGTGCTGGAACAGCATGGCGGCATCCGGCCCGTCCAGCGCGTTGCGGCCGTTGCTCACCAGGGTGAACAGGCCGGTTCGCTCCAGCTCGGGCGCGAGCGCCGTGCTGATCCGCGCCAACTGCGCGGGCGGCGCACCGTCGATGCCGAGCAGGATCACGCTGGCGGCGCTGCCGGTCTGCAGTTCTTGCAGCATGAAGCGGCTGGCCGGGTCGTGCCCCGCGGGCAGGAACGCCGCCATGTCGGTGCGGACATCGACAACGCGGAACGCTGCAGCGGCGAACCCGATGGCGATGGCCAGCGCCAGCAGCAGCGGCAGCTTCCTCAAGATTGCGGCGTGATCGTCAGCGTGTCGGTGTCGCCATTGGGGGCCTCGGTTTCGAACGAGCGAAGCTGGTCTCCGCCGGCCAGCCGCACCTCCTGCACCAGCCGTGCAGCCGCCGGGTCCTTCGGGTGCAGCATGATCTGCCAATTGGCAGAGCTGCCGCTGGCGGACAGGTCGTAACTGCGCTGCAGGGAGGCGAGATCGCCGGTGACCGCGCCCAGAATCGTATCCACGAAGGTGGCAATGGCGGGCTGGGCGCTCAGTTCGATCACGCGGGGGGCGGTGTCGCCGCTTTCGTCGATGATCAGCCGGTCGCCATCAACCACCAGCCGCTCCGGCATGGGCGCTGTGGTGGTCTTCTCGAGATAGTTGGGCTTGCGGTAGAGCAGCGTGCCCTCGCTCTGCAGCGGCGTGCTGAGGGCGGCGATGCGCTTGGTCTCCACGAAGGCCGCCCGGCCCTGCGGCGCCTGCGCCAGCCGTGCCATCACCAGCGCCAGCAGCGGCACCGTGCTTTTCGGGGCGCCCGCCTGCAGGTTGCCGGTCTGGGCCATGCAGGGGGCTGCTGCTAGCAGCGGCAGCAGCAGGGCGAGCCTGCCAGAACGGGTAGAAGTTGAACCAGTTGAACGGGTGGGCACGGCATTCCTCCTCCAGCCAAGCGGCATAACGCCCGACCATGCCGGCCAGCCTGCTGTGGCGCGCCTCCCGCTCCAGCACGATTCGCTCGGCGAACGGAGCGAACACCACGCGATAGCGCCGCCTCCCGGTGCGCACGCCGTAGAACGTCAGCACCGGAACGCCGAGGCTGGCGGCGAGGATGAACGGACCGGAGGGAAAGCTGGCCGGGCGGCCGAAGAAGCTGGCGCTCACGCAGCGCGCGCCGCCGGGCGCCCGGTCCGCCAGCATGCCCACCAGCGCGCCGGCGGCCACCGCCTCATGCACCCTCAGCATCGAGGGTACATCGCCGATCGGGATGATGGCGGCTGCGGCCGCCGGGTTCATCCGTTCCAGCATGGTGGTGAACGGCCCGGCATTGGCCTGATGCTGCAGCACCTTGACCGGCACCGGGCAGCGCGCCGCCAGCCCGCGCAGCACGGCGAAATTGCCCAGGTGAGCGCCGAGCAGCACGCCGCCGCGCCCCGCTCGCGCCACCGCCTCGACGTGCTCGAGCCCTTCGATGGCCACGGTGTAATCGCCTTGGCGGCCGCTGAGCAGCAGCACGCGATCCATGATGGAGCGGGCAAAGACGTGGATATGGCGCACCACGTCGAAGCCCGTTGGCGGGCGGCCCAGGGCGGCGGCAAGATACTCGCGAGAGGCGGCGCGGGCGCGCGGCGAGAAGGCGTAGAACCACAGCGAGATGCCGGGCAGCACCAGGCCGTCCGCCAGCCAATGGACGTGCCGGATCAGCCACAGCATCAGCCGCACCACCCAGGCGGCACCGCGCTCGGGGCTGCGCGACCAATCCATCAGGGCTGGCTCCGCACCGTGCCGTGCAGCACCGGTCGGCCCTCGATCGTGCAGGCGAAGGCGACGCACCCGGGGGCAGCGGCGCGGGCCGCCACGCTCACCCATTGGCCCGGCAGCACGGGTGCGGTGAACTTGGCGGTGAGCAGCGCGGCGCCGGGGGGCAGGCACGCCAGCACTTCGTCGAGCAGCACCGCCCCCGGCACCACCGGGCGGCCAGGAAAATGACCCGGCAGGCTTGGGTGGTCCGCCGGGATGCAGAACGAGTGCGTCATCCGCGTTGCACCAGGGCGCGCAGTTCGCCAAGCGGCAGCTTGCCCATGGCATTGCGCGGCATGCGCTCGACATGCACCACCCGGCGCGGCAGGAACACCGGGTCGATCTGGCCGCGCAGGGCGGAGATGATCTTGTCCGCCGCCTGGCTTGGCGCCACCACCACGGCGGTCATCCGCGCGCCCGCCTCGGGCTCCTCGGCGCCCGGCGGCAGGAACACGCCGTCCTGCCCGCCCTCGATGGCGGTCAGCGCGCGGTTGAGCACGGTGAGGGACGCCCGCCGGCCGCCCATCTTCACGAGGTCGGCCCGGCGGCCCAGGAAGTGGAAGCCGCCCGGCACCAGCTCCACCAGGTCGGCCAGCCCAATCGGCGCGGCACCTGGCGCCTCCACCACCACCCCCTCATCCGCCGCGCTCAGCGTCACTCGCGGATAAGTCCGCCAGAGCGGGCCGGCGGTGGTGCGGCGGTGGGCGATGGAGCCCACTTCGGTGGCGCCGAAAATTTCCGACAGCTCGGTCTGCCAGCTCCGCTCCACGCGCTCCGCCAGGGCGGCCTCCAGCGGGGCGGTGGCCGAAATCACGCGCGTGACCGGCGGCATGGCGGGTGCGGCGAGCAGTCCGCGCAACTGCAGCGGGGTGGTGACCAGCACGCCGGGGTGGCCGCACGCCGCCAGGGCGGCGCGCACGTCGGCCGGATAAAAGGCCGGGCCGCACCAGGATGCGGCGGGCGCATGCAGCGGCAGCAGCACGGTGGTTTCGAAACCATACATGTGGTGCGGCGGGACCGTGCCAACGACGGTCACCGGGCAGTCCGCGTCCCAGCCGAACGCCACCGCCGCGTCCCGGCTGCGCTCGGCCAGGGCGCGCCAGGTCTTGGCGTGGGCGACCGGCTCGCCCGTGCTGCCGGAGGTGAACGCCAGGGCCGCGACTTGCTCGGCCGGCACGGCGGGGATGGCGGCAGTGCCGGTCCCGGGGGGCGGCACGGGAACAGCCGGGAGGGGCAGCCGCTCCGCCGCGTCCACAATGGCGTAGCTTGCCGGGAAACGCTCCGCCAGCGCCTGCACCTGGCCGGGGCTGCGCTGGCCGGTGAGCAGGCAGGGATGGCCGCGCAACAATGCCGCTGCAAAGCCGACCGCGAACGCATACCGCCCGGCGCAAAGATTGATCGCGTGACCGGTGGCGGGCAAGGCGTCCGCCAGGCGGAGCGCGTCGGCGGCAAATTGCTCGGCACGGACGCAGCATCCCGGCAAGCGGAACAGCACGGCGTCGCCGGTGCGGTCGGTCAGCGGAATCGTCATGGCGGCGGGCTTAGCGGACCCGGTGTTGCTCGACGTACTCCGCCAAGCTGCGCAGGCCGGCAAAGATAGTGGCGTTGCGCTCGTCGTCGGACCTGAGTTCCACGCCATAATCGCGCGAGACGGCGAGCGCCAATTCCAGCGCGTCGATGGAATCCAGCCCCAGGCCCTCATCGAACAGCGCAGCATCTGGCTCGATCGCGGCCGGATCGATCTCCAGGTGCAGGCAGCGCACGATCAAGCCGGCAATCTCGGCTTCAAACGCGGACTGGACGGCTGATGACTGGCTCTCAGCGGCGGTGACAGACGGTCGCATGAACATCAAGATGGCTCCATCGCGTCAACTTCGCCTTAGGGAGTGATTGCCGGCCAGCGTTGCACTACAAGGTTTCCATAACCATGAAAACGCTTACAGCGCGAGTGCAGGCTTGCTTACCGCGATATTGACGGGCCGCGGAGTCGGCCGCCGTTTGCGCGCCCCGGTGCTGGCATTGTTCTGGATGGCCGTCTTGTTGGCGCCGTTTGCCGCCCATGTGGCACTCGCCACCGGCCGCTTGGGCGCCCCGGCCACCGCCCTCGCCTCCGCCCAGGTGGCCGCCCTGGCGGTGATGGCGGCGCGTAGCTGGGCCTCCACCACGAAATACATCTCATTGAGAAGATCGACCGGCAGGTCGTGGCGGTCGACCACGGCGGCGTGCAGGGCGGGGTTGGCGGCGGCGCGATCCACCATCGTCTCGCTGGCGGCGCGCGACAGGCTGGCGCGCTCGTTGCGGAG
>CAXTNN010000277.1:0-5313 GCA_964245545.1 uncultured Acetobacteraceae bacterium
CGTGTCGGCCACCTCCATCGCCTCCTCCTGGTCGTGGGTCACCAGGACCGTGGTCACCCCCGTCTCTCTCTGGATGCGGCGGATTTCCTCGCGCAACTGGGTCCGCACCTTGGCGTCGAGCGCGGAGAGCGGCTCGTCCAGCAGCAGCACCTCGGGCTGCACGGCCAGGGCGCGGGCCAGGGCTACGCGCTGCTGCTGGCCGCCGGAGAGCTGGTGCGGGTATTTCTGCGTGTGCGCCGACAGCCCAACCAGCTCCAGCAGCGCCGCCGCACGCGCCAGTTGCTCCGGCTTCGGCCGCCCCGCCACGCGGGGACCGAAGCGCACATTGTCCAGCGCCGTCATGTTGGGGAACAGGCTGTAAGCCTGGAACACCATGCCCATCCGCCGCGCCCGCGCCGGCAGCGCCGTCACATCCCGGCCCCCCACCAGCACTCGGCCGCTATCGGGCGCAATGAACCCGGCGACGATGCGCAGCAGCGTGGTCTTGCCGCAGCCGCTCGGGCCCAGCAGGCAGAGCAGCTCGCCATCGGCGGTGGCAAGGTTGAGCCGAGCAAGCACCTGCCGCCCGTCATAGACCTTGCCGACATCCCTCGCCTCGACGGTTGCCACCCCCCTACCTCGCACCCGCCAGCGGCGCCTGCCCGCGGCCCACCAGCAGCACCCCCAGCATCGCCACCCAGGTGATCAGGAAGCTCACCACCGAAAGGGCGGCCGCCTCGGTGGCTTCGTGCTGGCCGATCTCGTTGATGAACACCGCGTAGGTTCGGAACAGCAGCACGTTGGCGAAGGTGAACTCGCCGATCACCACCGCCAAGGTCAGCAGGAGCGCGCCAACCAGGGAGGGGCGCAGGTTAGGCAGCACCACCAGCCGGATGATCTGCCCCATGCCCGCGCCCAGGCTCTGGCCCGCCTCCGTCAACGTTGCCAGGTCCAGCGCGCGCAGCCCCACGTCCAGGCCGCGGTAGACAAAGGGCAGCGCCAGGAAGAAATACGGGATCACGAGGTAGAACGGGCTGCCGATCAGCCACGCCGGGCCGGTGAACAGCGCCGACAGCCCGGCCACCAGCGCGATCGCCGGCACCACGAACGGCAAGGCGGCGACGAACTCGAACACCGGCCGCAGCTTCGGCGCGTAGAGGTTCATGAAGATCATCGCCGGCAGCAGCAGCACCATCAGCAGCGCCGCCGTGGCCACTGCCAGCTCCAGCGAGAGCAGCAAGCTGCCCGGCAGCTCCGGCCTGCCAAGCAGGGCGCGATAGGCGGCGAACCCGTAGGACGAGCCGCCCTGCCACAGGCTAAACGCCACCGTCATGCCCAGCGGGACGAAGAAATAGAGGGCGGCGAGAGCCAGCACGACCGAGCCGGCGCCAACCCGGCGCATCACTTGGCCGTCCAGCGCCCGGAACGGCGGGCCAGTACCGAGCTGGCGAACAACACCGCCACCATCACGGCGATCATGCCCACCGACAGCGCCGCCCCGGTTTGCGGCGAGGCCATCACGTTGCCGGACAGCACGTTGCTGATCTCCGTCGTCACCAGGCCGATATTGCCGGAGGTGAGCGCATAGGCGGTGGCGTAGGCCGAGAAGGCGCTGCCGAACAGCAGGATCCAGGCGGAGAGCAGGGAGGGCGCCAGCACCGGCAGGCCGACGGTGCGCCAATACTGGCGGCCAGTGGCGCCGAGGTTCTCCGCCGCCTCCCGCCAGCTCGGCCGCAGTGCGATGATGGCCGGGCTGATGATGATGACCATCAGCGGGATTTGGAAGTAGCTGTAGACCAGCGTCAGGCCCGGCAGCGAATACAGGCTGAACCCGAGCCCATAGAGGTCGACTCCGGCGCGCTTTAGTAAGGTGGTGAGCAGGCCCAGCGAGCCGAGGGTGGAGATGAAGGCGAAAGCGAGCGGCACCCCGGCGAAGTTGGCGGCCACGGCGGCAAAGCTGGTCACCGCCGAGCGCAGCCAATTGGGCGCGCCCGGCTTCAGCACTGCCTGCGCGATCAGCGCCCCCGCCACCACGCCCACGCTGGCCGAGGCCACCGAGAGCACCAGCGAGTTCTCGAACGCGACCCGGTAGCGGTATTCGCCCAGGCTGGCGAGGGTGTTGAGGGTGAACCCGCCATCGTCGCCTTGCACCGATTGGACGGCCAGCATGGCGGTGGGCGCCAGCATGAATGCGGCCGAGAACAGCAGGAACAGGCCGATGACCGCGTAGGGCAGCAGCGGCCGGGGCGCCCGTGCCGTCGCGTTTCCCGGCACTAGATTTTGACCAGGCGCGGCCACAGGTCGGACAGGGTTTTCTGCGCGCGGGCCGCCTGCTCCGGCGTGGCGAAACGGACGTTCTTGTAGGCCTCCGCCGGGGGGAGCGAGCGCAGCAGGTCTTCCGGCACCTTGCCGGCGGCCACCAGGCTGTTGAAGCGGATGGGGTGCGCGAAGCCGCCGAGGAAGGCCAATTGGCCCTCGTCGGAATAGACGTACTCCATCCACAGCTTGGCGGTGTTCGGGTGCGGCGCGTAGGCGCTGATCGCCTGGCAGTAGAAGTTGCCGTAGGGGGGCGCCTCCTGTGGCACCAGCACGGCGATGGCGGCCTTGCCTTCCGCCTGCTTCTTGTAGCCGAGGCTGAGGTAATCCCAGTTGATCACCACGGGGGTCTGCCCGGCGATCAGGCTGGCGGGGCTGGCGGCCGCCGGGTTGAGGTTGCCCAACTGGGCCAGTTCGGCAAAGAAGTGGATGCCCGGCTCGATGTCGTCATAGCTGCCGCCATTGGCGAGCGCGGCGGCGAACACTGCCCCGAACGCGGCGCTGGCGCCCAATGGGTTGCCGTTCATCGCGATCATGCCCTTAAAGTCGGGCTTCTTCAGGTCGGCCCAGGTCTGCGGCACCGTCTTGGCGACGCCGGTGTTCACCGCGAAGGATTCGACGCCGAAGTAGTCGCCGAACCAGAGCCCGCTCGGGTCTTTCACGTCGTCGGGGATGTCGGCCCAGGTGGCGACCTTGTAGGGCTGGAACAGCTTCTCGCGCCCGCCGGTGATGGCGAAGGAGGGGCCGACATCCACCACGTCTGGCGCGCGAGCCTGGCTTTTCAGGCTGCGGATGGCCTGCAGTTCCTCGGCGGAGGAGGCGTCGGGGTTGGCGCTGTCCAGGGTGACGCCGTAGAGCGCCTGGAACCGGTCCATGGTGGCCCCCCAGTTCGCCCAGTCCCGCGGCAGGCCGATGACGTTGATGCGGGACTCGGTTTTGGCGAGCTCGGGCAGGTCTGCGGGCACCGCGGGCGCCTCTGCCAGGGCCGGGCCTGCCCAGGGCAGCGCGGCGGTGGCGAGGCCGGCCTTCAGCACTGAGCGGCGGTTTGGTCCCTGCATGGGGCGGTCCTTGCGGTTGGGTGTTGCGAGCCGGGTCACAGCTTCCCATGGCTGGGGCGGAGTGCAAGCGTGACTTTTTGTCGAAATCGGCCCGGTGCAGCCAGCGGTGAGGTTCAAAACCAACCCGCCGAACCGCCATTGTGGTGGGCAGCGGACCTTGCCTGCGAGAGTTAGCGGGTCACGACAACTGATTTGATTGCCGCGTGCGACGTCCGAAGGTGAAAACCTGCGAGTAACCTCAGCTTGTCTCCAGCTTCCTGCCAGAGGGCGACAGCGTATCCTATCGGCTCGCTGTCGCCCGCAGGTCCCGATTTCCACTCACCAGCGATCGCAAGTGCCGGACGGCCATCTACCTGCGCCATAGACGGGATCAAACTAGGCGGTGTGAAATTCGGCCCCGACCAGCCAGGTGGTGACGGTATCGCGTCCGTTCCTGGGGTTTGCTCAGCCAGTTGTACCAGGTGGTCCAACTGTGGATTGCGGCCTTGCTGATAAGAGTAGCCTGCTCCCTCGGGTGGATTTTGTGCCGCAATCCTTTTGACTTCATTTTCCAATCCGGTGCAATCGGTCGTGCGGCATAGCGCACCTTCCGAAACGAACTCCGGACGATAGCGAACGACGACGCTGCAAATGGCGTCCCAACCGTGACCGTTCCATGGAGCGACTTGGATGTCCATGTCATCGTTGGTCTCTTTCGCGACGAATGGGCTGCCAGCGAAGCTTCCAAGCGAGATCCGATCCCCCCAACGGGCGCACGAGGTAATCCGGGTCACATAAGGCGGCACGATCCGGATTAGCCGGTGTCCCGCCGCTAGAAACAGCGAAGTGTCCGTGCAACTTGCGCTACCCTCGGAGTT
Organism: uncultured Acetobacteraceae bacterium; assembly: GCA_964245545.1. Lineage (GTDB taxonomy): Bacteria > Pseudomonadota > Alphaproteobacteria > Acetobacterales > Acetobacteraceae > LMUY01. Next base: position 4,211 of record CAXTNN010000277.1, read on the forward strand.
CATCACGGCAACAAGCTGACCTGCTCTCGCCACCGCCGTCGCAGCTTGCCCGATTTCAGTCTGCATACCAGCAGCCAGCAAATACGCCGCCCGACGACTCCCCTGAGTGTCCCAGGTCGCCAGGAGAACTCGGCCGCGCGAGTGATGGGCCAGCGCTTCCAGCAAGGTCTCACGTCCACCCTGCACGACATTGTATCCAGACCCACGACGCAGACTGGCAGCAATGCGTCGGCAGACCAGCGAGGCGCGATCCGCACCCAGCGCAGGCGTCGTTAAGCTGAACAACATAGGGAGCAAAAGCGTTAAGGCTCGCATCAAAGACACGTTTTCTTACTCCGCCTCGGCGCGATGATCCGGCAACGACAGCACCCAGCATTGCACAACAATGCCGCTAACCGGCAACTCAGTGCGCCTCGCACGTCCGCTTCGTCCGGCAACAGACCTTATCGAGGTTACATCCTCAACTAGCCCTCTCACCACTGGCAGACCCGTTCGCCATCCTCCTCGCGCAAGTCAGGGTGGATCGGCAGCGCCATGATCGAGGTTACCAAGTTTTGGAGAGGCTCACTCGGTGACGACCGCCGTCACCTCGAACTCGACCCGCGCCGTGGCGGGGGTCAGCCCGGCAACCTGCACCAGCGTGCTGGCAGGGCGTACTGCCCCGAAGTATTCGGCGTGGGCACGGGCCACGAGTGGCGCATCCGCCATGTCGACCATATACACAACCGTCCGTACGATATGCCGCGGCGCCGCGCCGGCTTGCGCCAATGCGTTCGTGATGATTTCCAGCACAGCCCGTGCCTGCACGTAGGCGTCCTCGTCCAAGGCCGTGCCGCGGGCTGTGGTGCCGGACACGAAGACCTGCTCGCCCACTCGAACGGCCCGAGAATAGCCATACGTCTCCTCGTATGGGTAGCCGGAAGCGAAGTTCGTCCTGCGCAACGCGTCGTCCCCTCCGTAGCTTCGGCAGGCTGTCACGACGGGCAAGACTACAGCCTTATCCGACAGTCTGCTGTGCGTCGGCTGTGAACCCAAATCGAGCTTTAAATGCGTGGCGCTGCACTGGGCGGCGCAATGGGCATTTCTTATTGGCCCTACCGTAA
>CAXTNN010000278.1:0-2384 GCA_964245545.1 uncultured Acetobacteraceae bacterium
CCTCTGGCGTGGGGGACGCCGTTGATCTTTAGGCTCATTTCGATGGCGCCGAGAGTGCCGAGCACCATGGGCTCGTTGAGGTCTCCCAGATGGCCGATGCGCAGAACCTGGCCGCCGAGCTTGCCCAAGCCGCCGCCGGTGGAGACGTTGAAGCGATCGAGCGCGGTCTTGCGCACGGCGTCCGCATTGTGCCCGGCGGGCATCTGCACCGCGGTCACCGAGTCCGACAGGCGCGCCGGGTCGAGGCAGAACAGTTCCGGGCCGCCCTCATTGCCGGCCCAGCAACGCACGGCGCGGCGGACGGCCTCGGCGAGGCGGTGGTGGCGGGCGATCACCTGGTCCAGCCCTTCCACCTCAATCAGGCGCACCGACTCGGCCAGGCCATAGAACAACCCGGTCGGGATGGTGCCCATGAAGGCGCGGAACGGGCGCTTGGCCATTTCCGACCAATCGAAGTAGTGCCGCGGCAGCTTGGCTTCGGCATGGGCGGCCATCGCCTTGGCGGATACGGCGGTGAAGGAAAACCCGGTCGGCAGCATCAAGCCTTTCTGGCTGCCGCCCACGGCCGCATCCAACCCCCATTCGTCGAAGCGGAAATCGAGCGAGCCGAGGCTGCTGATCGTGTCCACCAGCAGCAGCGCAGACGACCCGGCGGCATCCACCGCGGCCCGCACTGAAGGCAGGTGCAGCGACATGCCGGTGGAGGTCTCGTTGTGGACGCAGAGCACCCCCTTGGCCTCGGGCACCTGCTTCAGAGCTGCCGTGATGGCGCTGTACTCCGCGCCGCGCCGCCAGTCGGGGTTGCCGACCACGTGGGTGCGCAGGCCGAACTTCTCCGCCATGGTGGCCCAGCCGGCGCTGAACCAGCCGGTCTCCACCACCACCACCAGGTCCCCGGGCGAGAACAGGTTGACCAGCGTGGCCTCCCACGAGCCATGGCCCGAGGCGGTGTAGAGGAACACATCCCCCGTGGTGCGCAGCACGCGCTTGAGGCCGCCCACCGCCTGCTCGAACACGGCGGCGAACTCTGCGTCCATGAAGTCGGTGGTCGGGCGGTCCATGGCGCGCAGGATGCTGTCGGGGATGTTGGTCGGGCCTGGATTGGCGAAGAATTGGCGGCCGGTCTTGCGTGGCAAAGGGCTCACTCCTCATGCGTCGCCCGACCCTAGACCGGCTGAGGCGGTTTGTCAGGCGGATTGCACGCAGGCAGCGGGCGGGCTATGTCGCGGCGCCTTGCAGCCGCCCCGGCCTGACCCCCTTGGGACGCTCCCATGACCTGCCTCACCAACGCCCGCATCGTGCTGCCCGGCGCCGTCATCCACGGCACCGTGGTGCTGGCCGGGGAGACCATCGCGGAGGTGCAGCGGGGCGGCACGCAGGCGGCCGCGCTCGACCTGGACGGGGATTACCTGATTCCGGGCGTGGTGGACGTGCACACCGACAACCTGGAGCGCCAAGTCCACCCACGCAGCAATGCGCGCTGGCCCTCCCGCTCGGCCATGATCGCGCATGACGCGCAATGCGCCGCCGCCGGCGTGACCACGGTGCTGGATGCGTTGTGCCTGGGCGATCTCGGTTTCGAGAAGGACCGCATCCGCACCTTCCTGGACGGCGTGACGGATGGCGACGCCCTGGCCGGTACCGGGCTGCTGAAAAGCGACCACTTCCTCCATCTGCGCTGCGAACTGCCCGCCGCCGACCTGATGGCGCTGCTCGACCCGGTGGCGGACCACGGGCGGGTGCGCATGATCAGCCTGATGGATCACTGCCCCGGCGTCGGCCAGTATGCCGATCTCGACCGCTACCGGGCCATGCGCCGCCGCGAGGGCACGGACGCGGCCACCATCGAGCGCCGCATCGTGGAGCTGACCACCCTGCGCGCGCTGCACCGGGACGCCAACCGGCGCGCCCTGCTCGACCGGGTGCGCGCGGGCGGGGTCATGCTCGCCAGCCATGATGACCGCACGCAGGACGAAGTGGACGAAAACCATCGCGACGGCATCCGCATCAGTGAATTCCCGGTCTCGATGACGGCGGCCAAGGCGGCGCGGGCGCACGGCATGGAGGTGATCGCCGGAGCGCCCAACATCGTCCGCGGCGGCAGCCACAGCGGCAATGTCGGCGCCGCCGACCTGGTGCGGGAGGGCGCGGTGGACGCGTTCGCCTCCGACTACGTGCCCGCCAGCCTGGTGGAGGCCGCCTTCGCCTGCGCCCGGCAGGAGCTGGCCAGCCTGCCCGAGGCGGTGGCGCTGGTGACCGGCCGGCCCGCCCGCATGGCCGGCCTGCCCGATCGCGGCCGCATCGAACCCGGCTTACGCGGCGACCTGGTGCGGCTGCGCGTGCATGAGGGCCTGCCCGTGGTGCGGCAAGTGTGGCGCGCCGGC
>CAXTNN010000278.1:2435-5288 GCA_964245545.1 uncultured Acetobacteraceae bacterium
ATTTAAGAGGGTCGCGTGACCGCACGAGCCGCCGTCTACTATGCGCCCGAACCCGAGGACCCCCTCTGGGCGGCCGGCTGCGACTGGCTCGGGCGGGATCCGGCGAGCGGGCGGGTCTACCCGGCGGCAGACCGCGAGAGGGTGACGGCGGAGCCGCGGCTCTACGGCTTCCATGCCACGCTGAAGCCGCCGATGCGGCTGGCGCATCCTTGGCACGCACTTGTCGACGATGCGGCGGCGCTGGCGTCCCGGCTGGCACCGTTCGACCTGCCGCGGCTGGCGCTGGCGGACATCAGCGGCTTCCTGGCGCTGCGGGAGTCCGCACCCTGCCCCGCCCTGCAAGCGCTGGCGGATGCCTGCGTCACCGAGTTGGACGCGCATCGGCAAGCGGCGGATGCGGCCGAGATCGCCCGCCGCCGCCAGTCCGGGCTCACCCCGGAGCAGGACGCGATGCTGCTCGACTGGGGCTATCCCTACGTGCTCAGCACTTGGCGCTTCCACATGACGCTCACGCGCCGGCTCGCCCCCGCAGAGCACGCCGCCATCCGTCCCGCGGCCGAGGCGCATTTCGCCGCCGCCTGCACCGCACCCCGCCGGGTCGCCTCGATCTGCCTGTTCACCCAGGCGGCGCCGGGCGCCGCTTTCCTGCTGGCCGAACGCCTGCCGCTGGGCGGGTAGGGAGCTCACCGCCATGTTCACCACCCGCCCCGAGATCACCGGCACGTTCGGCGTGGTCGCCACCACGCATTGGCTGGCCAGCGCCGTCGGCCAGGCGGTGCTGGAGCGCGGCGGCAACGCGTTCGACGCCGCCGCCGCCACCGCGTTCACCCTGCAGGTGGCCGAGCCGCATCTGAACGGACCCGGCGGCGATGCCCCCATCATCCTGCATTCCGCCCGCACCGGCAGCCAGCATGTGATCTGCGGCCAAGGCCCCGCTCCGGCCGCCGCCACGCTCGAGGCGTTCGCCGCGCTCGACCTGGACCTGATCCCCGCCACCGGCTTCCTCCCCGCGGTCGTTCCGGGCGCGTTCGGCGCCTGGTGCCTGCTGTTGCGCGATTGGGGCACCTGGGAGCTGGCCGATGTGCTCCACTTCGCCATCGGCTATGCCGAACGCGGCGTGCCGCTGGTGCCGCGCATCCCCGCCACCATCGAGGGCGTGCGGCCGCTGTTCGAGACCGAATGGCCCAGCAGCGCCGCCATTTGGCTGCCCGGCGGCCAGGTGCCGGACGGGGGGGCGCTGTTCCGCAACCCCGTGCTGGCGCAAACCTGGCAGCGCGTGCTGCGCGAGGCGGTGGGGCCCAGCCGCGAGGCCCGCATCGAGGCGGCGCGGCGGGCCTGGTATGGGGGCTTCGTGGCCGAGGCGATCGGCAACTTTCTCGCCAACACGGCGGCCATGGACGCGTCCGGCCGCCCGCATCGCGGCCTGCTCACCGCCGCCGACATGGCCGCCTGGGAGCCCACGGTCGAGGCGCCGCTCGGCTATGACTATGCCGGCCATACCGTGCTGAAATGCGGACCGTGGAGCCAGGGGCCGGTGATGCTGCAGCAATTGGCGCTGCTCGCCGGGTTCGACATCGCCGCCATCGATCCGGTCGGGCCCGACTTCGTGCATACGGTCATCGAGTGCATGAAGCTCGCCTATGCCGACCGCGAGGCCTTTTACGGCGACCCGGCGTTCGGCCCCGTCCCCATGGCGACGCTGCTCTCCCCAGCCTACAATGCCGAGCGCCGCAAGCTGATCGGTGCGCAGGCTTCGTTCGAGCTGCGTCCAGGCGCGGTTGACGGGCACACCCCTTGGGTCGACCACGAGGCGGCGGCCCGCTCCGACATGCTGACCCGCGCCCCCGGCGCCGGCGAACCGACGGTGGCCCGGCTCGGCATCATCGGCGCGGACACGGTCCATATCGACGTGATCGACCGCTGGGGCAACATGGTCAGCGCCACCCCCTCCGGCGGCTGGCTGCAATCCTCGCCGGCGGTTCCGGGATTGGGCTTCTGCCTGGGTACGCGCGGGCAGATGTTCTGGCTGCGGCCGGGGCTGCCGAACAGCCTGGCGCCGGGCAAGCGGCCCCGCACCACCCTGTCCCCCGCCATGGCGCTGCGCGACGGCAAGCCCTGGATGGCGTTCGGCACGCCGGGGGGCGAGCAGCAGGACCAGTGGCAAACCATCTTCTTCCTGCGCCGGGTGCACCACCGCTTCGGCATCCAGCAGGCGATCGACCTGCCCTCGTTCCACAGCGAGCACTGGCCGAGCAGCTTCTGGCCGCGCATTGCCCGGCCCGGCAAGCTGGTGCTGGAAGGCCGCTTCCGGCCGGGCGTGGCCGCCGAACTCGCCCGCCGCGGGCACGCCGTGAGCATGGGCGAAGACTGGTCGGAAGGGCGGCTGTCCGGGGCGGATGTGGTGGACGGGGTGATGCATGCGGGCGCCAACCCACGCGGCATGCAGGGCTACGCGGTCGGGCGCTGATGCGGCGGCTCTGCGTGCAAAGGTTGGCCTGGGCATTGGCGCTGCTGGCGGCGGGATGCTCGCTGGAGGACTCGCACACCGCCATGCAAGCGCGGGAAAAGCTGGTGGGGCTGACGGAACTGCAGCTCGAATCCTGCCTCGGCGCGCCAGACCAGCATAACAGCTTCGGCAGCACCGACGTGCTCACCTGGTATGCGACCTCCACCAGCACGAGCAGCTTTTCGGTGCCCATTGTGGGCGGCGGGGGGTTCAGCAACGGCGGCTACTGCCACCTGATCGCCCGGGTGCAGGGAGGGCGGGTGGTGAGCATCCGCTACACGGGAGAAAACAACGCCTTCGCCGCGCCGTTCGCCTATTGCGCGCCGATCGTGCGCAGTTGCGTGGAC
>CAXTNN010000279.1:0-2500 GCA_964245545.1 uncultured Acetobacteraceae bacterium
ATCCCCGCCAAGGCTGCGGCTGCGCCCGCCAATACGGTTGCGGTGGCGTTCACGCCGGGTTCGGCCACCTTGCCGCCTTCCGCCACCCTCAACCTGCGCCGCTTCGCCCTGGCCCATAAGGGCGTGAAGCTAACCGTGACCGGGCGGGGCGAAGCTGCCAGCGCCACGCCGGACGCCCAGGCCCAGGCGCTGCAACTGGCCTGGCAACGCGTCAAAGCCATGGCTGCGTCCTTGGCCGAGGCGGGCGTGCCGGCCGAAAACCTCCGCCTGCAAGCCCAAGCCATGGGCAGCGGCGGCACCGCCACCTTGTGAGGGACACCACCGCGCCATGACTGCCGAGTTCCACCGCATCCGCCGCCTGCCGCCCTACGTGTTTGCCGAGGTGAACGTCGCCCGCGCACGGGCGCGCGCGGCGGGCGAGGACATTATCGACCTCGGCATGGGCAACCCCGATGGCGCTACCCCGCCGCACATCGTCGCCAAGCTGGTGGAGGCGGTGGCCGATCCGCGCACCCACCGCTACAGCGCCAGCAAGGGCATCCCCGGGCTGCGCCGGGCGCTCGCGGCCTACTACGCCCGCCGCTTCGACGTGCGGCTTGACCCGGAGACCGAGGTGGTGGCGACCTTGGGCAGCAAGGAAGGTCTGGCCAACCTCGCCGCCGCCATCACCAGCCCCGGCGACACCATCCTGGTGCCGAACCCGTCCTACCCGATCCACCAATTCGGCTTCATCATCGCCGGCGCTTCCGTCCGTTCGGTGCCGGCGCGGCCTGACGAGACCATGCTGCGCGCGCTGGACCAGGCGGTGCGCCATTCCGTGCCGCCGCCGACGGCGCTGATCGTGAACTTCCCCTCCAACCCGACCGCCTACACCGCCACGCTCGACTTCTACCGCGAGGTGGTGGCGTTCTGCCGCAAGCACGACATCCTGATCCTGTCCGACCTGGCCTATGCCGAGATCTACTTCGGCGACGAGGCGCCGCCCTCGATGCTGCAGGTGCCTGGCGCCCGCGACATCACGGTGGAGTTCACCTCCATGTCCAAGACCTACTCGATGCCGGGCTGGCGGATGGGCTTTGCCGCCGGCAATGCGCGCATGATCGCGGCCCTGGCGCGGATGAAGTCGTACCTGGATTACGGCGCCTTCACCCCCATCCAGGTCGCCGCCACCGCCGCGCTCAACGGCCCGCAGGACTGCGTGGGCGAGATGCGGGCCCTGTACAAGGAGCGGCGGGACGTGCTGGTGCGCGGCCTGCGCGCTGCCGGCTGGGAGGTGCCGAGCCCTGAAGCCTCGATGTTCGCCTGGGCGCCGATCCCGCCGGCCTACGCGCATCTGGGCAGCGTGGAGTTCAGCAAGCTGCTGCTGGCGCGGGCCCGCGTGGCGGTGGCGCCGGGCATCGGCTTCGGCGAGCAAGGGGACGGCCACGTGCGCATCGCGCTGGTGGAGAACACCCATCGGCTGCGCCAGGCAGTGCGGAGCATCCGGGGATTCCTAGCCGCCGGGTCGAACGTGGCGGCGGAGGCGGTGGTTTGAGACGAACTTCATGCGCCTTAGCGCCCTCTCCCTCCGGGAGAGGGTTGGGTGAGGGGCCCCGCCCGCACCTCCGCAAGCAGCACGGAAAGCACCCCCTCCAGGTTATTCAGCACGTCGTTGTTCCAAAACCGGACGACCCTGAAGCCCTGCGCTTGTATAAATCCCGTCCGGATGGCGTCGATCTCGGCGGTGTGTTGGCCGCCATCCAATTCCACGACCAGACGTGTCTCGACGCAAAGGAAGTCGACGACGTAAGGGCCGATGGACGCTTGCCTGCGGAACTTCCAGCCGTCCAGCCGACGGTCCCGCAAGGCCAACCACATTGTGCGTTCCGCCCGCGTCATGTCCTGGCGAAGTTTGGCGGCGTGCTGGTTGGTCGGATAGCTGAGCGGGCACACACGCGTGTGATAGCGGCACTGGGCCCCTCACCCAACCCTCTCCCGCAGGGAGAGGGCTATAATCTGTGGCCCATGGATGGGCGCGCCTCATGCGCATAGCCGTCGCCGGGCTTGGGACGGTTGGGGCGGGGGTCGTGCGGCTGCTGCAGGACAACGCGGAGCTCATCGCCGCCCGGGCGGGGCAGCCGATCACCGTCGCGGCGGTCTGCGCGCGGGATCGGGTGAAGGAGCGAGGGCTGCCGCTTGCGGATGCCGAGTGGGTGAGCGACCCGCAACAGCTCGCGAGCTTTCCCGGCATCGACGCCGTGGTGGAACTGATCGGCGGTGCGGGGGACCCGGCGCTGGCGCTGGTCACCGCATGCCTCCAAGCCGGCCGGCCCGTGGTGACGGCGAACAAGGCGCTGCTCGCGTTGCACGGCGCCAGCCTGCCCCGCACCGCGCCGCTGGCCTTCGAGGCGGCCGTGGCGGGCGGCATCCCCGCCATCAAGGCGCTGCGCGAAGGCCTCGCCGCCAACCGCATCAGCCGCGTCGCCGGCATCCTCAACGGCACCTGCAACTACATCCTCAC
>CAXTNN010000279.1:2512-5257 GCA_964245545.1 uncultured Acetobacteraceae bacterium
TAAGCTTGCCATCCTCGCAGCCCTCGCCTTCGGCCATCCGGTGCGGTTCGAGGCCGTGTCGGTGGAAGGCATCCGCCGGGTCAGCGCGCTCGACATCGCGTTTGCCGAGGAGCTGGGCTACCGCATCAAGCTGCTCGGCATCGCCCGCCGCACCGAGGCGGGTACGGAGGCGCGGGTGCATCCCTGCCTGGTGCCGCTGGCCGCCCCGCTGGCCCGGGTGGACGGGGTGTTCAACGCCGTGGTGGCGGAGGGGGACGCGGTCGGCCGGGTCATGCTCGAAGGCCGCGGGGCGGGCGCCGGGCCGACCGCCTCGGCCGTGGTCGCTGACCTGATCGACCTGGCGCGTGGACGGGTCACCCCGCCTTGGGGCCAGGATGTGCTTGCCGAAGCGTCCGTGCTGCCCGGTGGGGAGCATGTGGGCGCGTTCTACCTGCGGCTGATGGTGGTCGACCGGCCCGGCGTGATCGCCGACGTCGCCGCCATCCTGCGCGACTACGGCATCTCGCTCGAATCACTGCTGCAGCACGGCCGCAGCCCGCAAGAGGCGGTGCCGATCGTGCTGGTGACCCACGAGGTGCGCGAGCGGGCGATGCTGGCCGCTGCCGCGCGCATCGGCGAGCTCGCTGCCGTGCTTGAACCCCCCGCCTCCATCCGCATCGAAGCTGGCTGAAAGGTCTCCCCGCCATGGAAATGAATTACGACCGCAATCTCGCAATGGAACTGGTCCGCGTCAGCGAGGCGGGGGCGCTCGGCGCCAGCCGTTGGATGGGGCGGGGCAACAAGAACGAGGCGGATGGCGCCGCGGTGGAGGCGATGCGCCGGGCGTTCGACAGCGTCGCCATCGACGGCACCGTGGTGATCGGCGAGGGCGAGATGGACGAGGCGCCGATGCTCTATATCGGCGAGAAAGTGGGCAGCGGCGGCCCAGCCATGGACATCGCCGTAGACCCGCTGGAAGGCACCACCATCACCGCCAAAGGCGGGCCGAACGCGATGGCCACGGTGGCGCTGGCCGAGAAGGGCAACTTCCTGCACGCGCCGGACATCTACATGCAGAAGATTGCCGTTGGCGCCGGGCTGCCGAAGGAGGTGGTGCATCTGGACGCCCCGGTGGGCGAGAACCTGCGCAACCTGGCGGCTGCGAAAAAGATCGACATTGGTGAGCTGGTGCTGTGCACGCTGGACCGTGAGCGCCATGGCGCCATGATTGCCGCTGCGCGTGAGGCCGGCGCCCGCATCATGCTGATCGGCGACGGGGATGTGTCGGGCGTGATCATGGCGGCGCAGGCCAATAGCGGCGTGGACATCTTCATCGGCACGGGCGGCGCGCCGGAGGGCGTGCTGGCAGCCGCGGCGCTGCGTTGCCTGGGCGGGCAGATGCAGGGCCGCCTGCTGTTCGAGGACGCGGCGCAGGCGGAGCGGGCGCTGGGCATGGGCGTCACCGACCCGCAACGCGTCTACGAGCTCGAGGAGATGGCGCGTGGCGACGTGATGTTCGCCGCCACCGGCGTCACCACCGGGCCGATGCTGCGCGGGGTGCGGCGCTGGTCCACCGGCGCGGTGACGCATTCGCTGGTGATGCGCAGCAAGTCCGGCACGGTGCGCTACGTGGAGGCGCACCACAACTTCGCCACCAAGACCTGGCAGCCGAGCTGAGTGACAGCAGCTCCACCCTGACCATCAGAGGCTGGGTGAGCTGGCCTTTGCATGCCGCGGTGAGCTCCGACGGTCAGCGCGCCGGGCGGCGGCGTGGGGCGGGGCGGCCAATGGGCGGCGTCCACTCGCCGCGTTGGCGCGCCACCCAGGCGTAGCGAGCATCGTCCTCCAGCACGTGCAGGTGGTCTGACAGCCGGTTGCGTTCCAGCCAGCCTGCCGCGGCCTCCAGCTCGGACAGCGTCATCTCCGCCCGGCTCTTGTTGCCGCTCACCCGCTTCAGCACGGCATTGTAGCGGTGGTACAAGCCCGGTCCGGAAACACCGCCGCGCAACCCGGCGCGGCCGGCTTCGTCCTCCACCGCCTGGGCGGCCACCCTCTCGCCCAGCCGCGACCGCAACCGGCGCTCGGCCGCCGCCGGCGTTTCCACCAATTCCGCCTGAGCCTGCTCCTGCTCCGGCCGGTGCAGCGCAAGGTCTGGGCCGGGGCGCAGGGTGCTGAAGTGCAGCGTGAGGGCGTTGGAGGCGAGCGGGACGATACCCTCCTTCGCTGGCGGCAACTGGTCCAGCAGCCAGTCCGGCAGGGTCGTTTGCTCCCGGCTCGGCTTGGGCCGGCGCGCCAACGTGCCCTGCTCGGTCTCCATGCGGCGGCGGAACTGGGCAAACAGCGGGTCATCCGGGTGGAACACCAGCGCTCGCTGGGTCTCGTACGGCCCGGCATGCGGGTCCACCCGGGTGGCGCGCGCCACCATCTGCTCCAGCCACGGCCGCGACCGAATATGGGTGAGCGCCGCCACCACGGCGACCTCCGGCACGTCCAACCCCTCATAGGCCATCGCCACCGTGATCAGGATGGACGGCTCCGGCTGCAGCCGAAAGGCCGCCAGCGCCTCGTGCGAGCGGGGCATGTCGGAGGTGGCCAGTTGGGCCACGCCGCCAGCCTGCGCCGCCGGCACCCAGCCGCGCACCACCTCCAAGTAATGGCGGGCGACCGTTTGATCGGGCGCCACCACCAGCAGCTTGCCGAGGCCGCGCGCCGGCTCGCCTGCGGCCAAGCCGCGCTTCTGCCGCCGGCGCGTGCGCAGGGTGCGGA
>CAXTNN010000280.1:0-5254 GCA_964245545.1 uncultured Acetobacteraceae bacterium
GGCCAGCCCGGCGCTTTGTCAGGCATGGAGGATCATATGACGCCAGACGATGAAGACCCGCCGATCACCCCGCCCAGCAGTGCGGAGGCGGACCCGGCTGGTAACAAGCAACGCGACGACGAGGTGGCGGCGATCACCCGGACGATTCAGCCGAAGAGCGACTCCCACAGCCGCGAGGGCATCATGGGAGACGGCAGCGGCGCGGATACGCAGAAGATGTAGGACGGTTCTGCTCAGGCCATTGGGCGGGTCAATGAATTGAGTGGAAGAACGCCTGAGCTGCTGCGAATAGGGCTGCAGCGGCGGCCACAATGGAGGCAACCATGGTAACCGGAGCGAGTCCGCGGTCACGGTTGAGCTTAGCCGCTTCTGCCTGAAGTTTCTGCATCTCAGCCGAGAACTTGCGCGTCTCCGCGATGGCACGGTCAATGCGCACCAGCTCCTCGCGGAGGTTGATCTCGGGGAGCGGCTCGGTGCTGGTGCTCATGATCACAATAATAGGCCGCCGCGTTCGTTGCTGCTAGACGGCAGCCTCCACCCCCACTCCCGTCTTGCCGCCAAGGTAAGCCGCCCGCACGTCCCCGTTGGCCCAGAGCTCGTCGGGCGTGCCGGCGGTGAGCAAGCGGCCGGTTTCGAGTACGTAGCCACGGTCGGCGACGGAAAGCGCCATGTGGGCGTTCTGCTCCACCAGCAGCACGGTGGTGCCGCGGGCGCGGATGTCGGCCACGATGCGGAACACCTGCTGCACGATGAGCGGGGCAAGGCCCAACGAGGGCTCGTCCAGCAGCAGCAGGCGCGGGCGGGCCATCAAGCCGCGCGCCAACGCGACCATCTGCAACTGGCCGCCGGACAGGGTCCAGCCCAGGGCGTGCTGCAGCCGTTCCAGGCCGGCGAACTGGGCCACCATGGCGTCCACCTCCGCCTCCAGCGCGCGGCGCCGGGGGCGGCGGCGATTGGAGGCGCCGAGCAGGATGTTCTCCCGCACGGTCAGGCCGGGGAAGATGCGGCGGCCTTCCGGCACGTGGGCGATGCCGAGGCGCACGATGGCCTCCGCCGAGGCGCCGCGCAGGGGCTGGCCGGCCAGCAGGATCTCCCCCGTCACCTGCGGCACCAGGCCGGAGATGGTGCGCAGGGTGGTGCTCTTGCCGGCGCCATTGGAACCGAGCAGGGCCACGATCTCGCCTTCCCCCACCTCCAGCGACACGCGTTTGAGCACGGGGTTGCCGCCATAGCCGGCCTCGACGCTGCGGAGTTCAAGCAGCTTCATGCTGACCCACCGCCTGCGCCGGGGCACCGAGATAGGCGGCGATCACGTCGGGCTCGGCCAGCACCGTTTTGGGCAGGCCGTCGGCGATGCGGCGGCCGAAGTTCAGCACGGTGATGTGGTCGGCCACCGATTCCACCAGCGCCATGTCATGGTCCACGATCAGGACCGTGAGGCCGTGGCCTTTCAGGCGGCGCAGCAGCGCGCCCAGTTCGGCCTTCTCGGTCATGTTCAGCCCGGCGGCGGGCTCGTCCAGCAGCAGCAAATGGGGGCTGCCGGCCAAGGCGCGGGCGATCTCCACGTGGCGCTGATGGCCGTACGACAACTCCGACACCGGGCGGGCGGCGTCGCTGCGGCGGCCGACGAAGTCCAGCGCGGCCAAGGCGCGGTCGACCACGGGGCCGGGCTGGCCGGAAACGTCATTGCCGGGCCGCTCGGCGCCCACCATGACGTTCTCCAGCACGGTCATGCCGCGGAACACGCGGATGTTCTGGAAGGTGCGGGCCAGGCCGGCGCGGGTGCGCTGGTGCGGGGCAGCGGCGGTGATGTCGGCGGCGGCGAACTCGACCCGGCCGGCGGTGGGGCGGTAGAGCCCGGTCAGCACGTTGATGAAGGTGCTTTTGCCGGAGCCGTTGGGGCCGATCAGCGCATGCACGGTGCCGCGGCGAACGGCGAAGTCCACCCCGTCCAGCGCCTTGAGGCCGCCGAAATGCTTGGCCAGGCCGGTGATCCGCAGCACCTCGCCGCCGGCACTGGCCTGCTGCGCGAGCAGCGGCAGGGCGGCCGTGGCGCCGCCGAGGCTGGGAGGGTTGCGGCGCAGGCGGGCGGCGAGGAAGCCCCAGAGCCCGTCGGGCAGGAACACCATGATCAGGATCACCGCCGCGCCGTAGACGGCGAGGTAGACCTGGCGCAAGAAGCGCAGCCATTCCGGCAGCATCACCAGCAGCGCCGTGCCGAGCAGCGCGCCGAACGGGGATTGCACGCCGCCGAGCAGCGCCATGGTCAGCAGCACGATCGACTCGGAAAAACCGAACTGGTCGGGGCTGATGTAGCTGAACGCGCCGGCGAACAGGGCGCCGCCTAAGCCGCCCAACACCGCGCTGATGCCAAAGGCGAGCACTTTGGTGCGGAACACGTCGATGCCGCAGGTGCTGGCGGCGATTTCGTTGTCGCGCACCGCCTGCATGGCGCGGCCGAGCTGGCTGGTCTTGAGCCGCCAGATCAGCAGGGTGACGGCCACCAGGACGGCGGCGCACAGACCCAGGTAGCGGTTGCCGGCGCCGAAGCCCGTGGGCCGGGCGATGCCGCTGATGCCGTCGGGGCCGTGGGTAAAGCTGATCCAATTGGTGAGTACCAGGGTGAGGATCTGCTGGAACGAGATGGTGACCATGGCGAGATAGTGGCCGCCCAGCCGCAAGCTGGCGACGCCGAGAACCACGCCCAACGCCCCCGCCGCCGCCACGCCGCAGAGCAGGGCGGCGAAAAACGGCAGGTGGTAGTCGACGGCGCCGATGGCGGTGCCGTAGGCGCCCAGGCCGAGGAAGCCAGCTTGGGTGAGCGAGATTTGGCCGCAATAGCCGAGGACCACGACCAGGCCGGCGACCGCGATGGCGTAGGTGACGGCCTGCATCATCAGGTTCAGCGTGTAGCCGGAGCCAGGCACGAACTGGGCCGCGGCGGCGAGCGCGAGCGCTGCGATGGCGGCGGGGAGCACGCCGCGCCAGGGGCGGGCTTGGGTGATGGCGGTGTTTGGCGTGCCGGCCACCCTCACCCCGCCCTCTCCCGCCAGCGGGAGAGGGCGTTTTGGCGAGGCGGGCATCAGGCTTTCTCCGCGATGCGTTCGCCGAACAGGCCCTGGGGGCGGACCAGCAGCACCAGCAGGAGCAACGCGAAGGCGTAGGCGTCCTTGTAAGGCACGGAGATGTAGGCGGCGCCTAAGGTCTCGGCGACGCCGAGCGACAGGCCGCCGATGATGGCGCCGGGAATGCTGCCGAAGCCGCCGATGATGTTGGCGGCAAAGGCCTTCAACGCCACCACGGCGCCCATGCCCACGCTCACGAACAGCACCGGGGCCACCAGCACGCCGGCCACGCCGCCCAACGCCGCGCTGTAGGCGAAGGTGAACAGCACCATGCCCGCCACGGGGATGCCGAGCAGGCTCGCCATCTCCTTGTCCTGGCTGGTGGCCTGCAGCTTCTTACCCAGCAGGGTCTTCTCGAACACCAAGTATTGCAGCAGCACCAGCAGCGCGGTGACCACCAGGATGGCAAGATACTGGCTGTCCATAAACACGCCGCCCAGCTCGAAGCCCGGATTATCGAACAGGCCCGGCAGCACTTGCGGGCTCGGTCCGTAGGCGGCGAGCACGGCGTTGCTGAGCAGGATGGAGGCACCGATGGTGCTGATGATCACCGGCAACTGGCCACGGTGGCGCAGCGGCCAATACACGGCGCCGGCGAACAGCACGCCGAACCCAGCCATCAGCAAGATCACGAGCGGGATCGCCAGGTAGTACGGCACGCCCAAGTCGTTGGCCAGGATCACCATGCAATAGGCGCCCAGCATGGAGAACTCGCCCTGCGCGAAGTTCACCACGTTGGCGGCGCGGATCAGCAACACGAAGCCCAGGCTGACCAGGGCGTAGATGCTGCCGATACCGAGTCCGGTGAACAGCAACTGCAAGAACAGGCTCATCGGGCCGGGCCTAAGCGGCCGGGAATTCGATGTGCTTGTCGAAGACGATCTTGCCGCTCTCGTTCTTGACGATGTTGTAGCCGTGCAGCCCGTCGCCATTGGCGTCGAAGTTGTACTCCCCTTCCGCCCCGGCATAGCCGCGGATGGCCAGGATGGCGCTGCGGATCTGCTCCGGGTCGGTGCTGCCGGCGGTGTTGATGGCGCGGGCAAGGATGTTCACCGCGTCGTACGCCCAGGAGGACTGGTTGTCCGGCGGCGCCTTGCGCACGGCCTCATATTTGGCGGCAAACGCCTTGGCGGCCGGGCTTGCGTCCACCGCGTAATCGGCCACGCCGAAGGTGCCGTAGAGGCTGGGGCCGGCCAGGTTCAGCGCCGAGATGTTGACGATGGAGGGTGAGCCGACCCAGGGCATGCGCACGCCCAGTTGGCGCAGTTGGCGGGCAAACAGGCCCAGATCGGTCTCGTAGGTGAAGTAGGTGCACAGCACGTCCGCGCCCGACTGGCGCAGCGCCAGCACGACGGGGGTGAAGTCCGCCTGCTGGTTGGTATAGCCCTGCACCAGCACGGCCTCCAGCCCGGCGGCCTTGAGGTTGGCGACGAACGCGTCCTTGCCGCCGGTGCCGAAGGCGTCGGTGGAGTGCACCACCGCCCACTTCTTCTTGGCCAGGGTGTCGTCGCCATAGGCGAAGATGACCTTGGCGGAGTAGGTGTCGTTCGGGCGGCAGCGGAACAGCCAGCGGTTGCCCATGTGGGTCAGCCCCGGGTCGGTGCCGCCGATCATCATCGGCTTGCCCACCTTAAGCACGTCGGGCGCCATGGCATTGACCTGGGTGGAGCGGATGGAGCCGATGAAGGCGACCGTCGCCGGGTCACTCGACAGGCGCGAGAACGCCAGCACGGCGCCCGGATTGGTGGTCTGGTCGTCCGCCACGACGGTCTCGAGCTTGCGGCCGAGCACGCCGTTTTCGTTGGCTTCGTCCACCGCCAATTGGATGCCGGTGCGCATGAAGCCGCCGGATTCCGCCGCCGGGCCGGTGAGCGGAGAAACCACGCCGATTTTCAGCGTATCGGCGGCGCGGGCCACCCAGGGCATGGCCAGCGCGCCTGCGGAGGCAAGCATGAGGGTGCGGCGTTGGATTGGCACGGTGGTCCTCCCGGTCGGCCGGATCGGGTCCGGCGCATTCTTGCCGGCATCAAGCCATGGCGCGGCTGGTTCAGCAAGTCCTCAACCGCAGGTGGTGGGAACCTTAAAACACCAATCCGGCCGCCACCGGCATGGCCACAACCAGCAGGCAC
>CAXTNN010000281.1:0-2815 GCA_964245545.1 uncultured Acetobacteraceae bacterium
CCACGGGAATTACGCCGGGCAGCAGCGCATCGATTTGCTCCACCGGGCGCCCGGTGATCACCGCAAGCGCGCCGCCGAGCGCATCCCGCAACCGCTCCAGCGTGGCGGGCAGGCCGTTCGGCACCACCACCGCATCGGGCGTGGGCGCCAGTTCCAGCAACGTGCCATCCAGGTCCAGCAGCAGGGCGGATCGCGCGAACGGGGGCAGCGTCTCCGGCATCAGCGGCACGCCACGAGATGGATGTCGTAGATCGGATGCTCGAACATCGACAGCGCCGGTTCGTTGCTGAACATCCAGCCATGGAAGCCAGGCGCGCCGGGCCGGCTGTCGATGATGTCGAGAAAGGCGGCGGAGTCGGGCGCCATCGTCGGCGGCCGGACCAGGCAGGCCCGCAACGAGATCGACAGCGAGGCATTGTCGGCCGCCTGCCCCACCCGCAGCGTGAGCGTGGTAGCGCGGGCGCTGGCTTTGTCCAGGATCTGCAGCTCGGCCGCGCCCCGAGGCAGCCACGGATCCCCGCTAGGCGTTTGCGCGGCGGCTACAATTGGAAGCAGCGCGGCCAGTGCCATGGTCACGAACCGGGTCAACCGCGCTTTGGGCTCCGCACGCCGTCCACCATGGCGTGCAGGATGGCCCGCATGGCGATTTCGTCCACGCCCATCAGCATCGCGTCCTCGAACGCGTCTTGCATGATCTCGGTCAGCTCCTGGTGGTTTTCGGCCAAGGTCCGGAGCTTCTCGCGGCAGCTTACCGGCGCCCCGTCCACGCCGGGCCATGTCAGGTCAGTCATTGGGAGCCGTCTTCTTGAGCGCGTCCATCTGGTTCTGCGCCGCCGTTGCCAGGTTGCCGACGTTGAATATGAACTTGCCGAGCAGGTCTTCCAGGTTCGCGGCCGATTGGGTGATGGTGATGGTGCCGCCGTCGCCCAGCATTTTGGTTTCGCCGCCTGGAGACAGCGAGACGAAATTGCCGCCGAGCAGGCCACCCGTGGCGATGGTGGCGCTGCTGTCGGTGGAAAGCTTGATGTCGCTCTGCACGGTGAAGCTGGCGACCGCCTGGTAAGTCTTAGGGTCGATTGAGAGCGCGGTGACGCTGCCGACCAAAAACCCGGAGAAAATCACGTAGGACCCCGTATCAATAAAAAAAATATTGTCGAAGGCGGCATGCAGCGTATAGCCGCCGAGGCTGGCGCGGCCGGTGTTGGCGATGGCGTAGAACAGGAAGCCGATGGCCACAACGAGAACCACCGCCCCCGCGGCTACCTCTGAGACAGAACGCCGCGCCATGTCACCTCCCGGGCGTCCAGGACTCATAGTCTCCCGTGGCGGGGGCGCGGTTGCCGCCGAGGTAGTCGCTGCCCGGCGGGCGGTAGCCGAGCGCCGTGCCGGTGAGATTGGGCAAATGCGGCTTCTGCCAGATCCGGCGCCCGGTTTCGGGGATGGGCACGTCGGTGGTGTAGTGCAGCCAGGCGTGCCACTCGGGCGGGATGGTGCTGGCCTCGACCACGCCGGCATAAAGCACCCAGCGGCGGCGGCGGCCGATATGGTTCAGCTTTTTGGCCTCGTAGTAGGTGTTGCCCAAACTGTCCTTGCCGACAGCGCGGCCGGTCAGCGAGGTCACGAGGCGCATCATCAGGGTCATGGCGAGGGTTATAGCAGCGTCAGACCCCGGGTCCAGCTTGGGGATTAACCCACAGCATTTTGTGTTTAAGCGGGCAGAGATCGCAAAATAGGCTTTTCGAGTCGCGACGGGGACGATAGCGTGCCGCTCATGAGAACCAATCGGATCTGGCATGGGGTGCGGCTGCGCGAGACGGGCGCGGCGGCGGACCCGGACGCCCCCGCCCGCCTGACTCGCGTGCCAACCGGGTGGGAGGACGAGGCGGCGGCGGCCTTGTGCGCCCTGACGCCGAAGCCAGGCCGGGTCTGCCTGCCGGAGCTGGCGCAGGCCTGGGTTGCTCCCGTCGCCACCCGCGCCAAGGAGGCGGGGATGGCTGGCTTGCCGGAGCGGCTGCATGCGCTGCTGCTGCACCGCCGCGGCGCGCCCTCGGCCGATATCTGGCTGGGGCAGCCGGGACCGGCGCCAGGCTTCGTGCTCAACCTGCCCGCGTTCCACGATCCAGTTGCGGGGTTCGACGTGGACGCGTTCAGTGCGGCGGCGGTGACAGCGGCGGAAGCGCTGCTGCTGCTGGCGCCGGCCGCGCCGCATTATGCGGTGGCGATAACTGACTTGGCTGGCCTACTGGCAGCGCTTGGGCTCGACTATGGCAGCAAGGGAGCCCGCGACGTGGCCGCTTGCCTGGCCGGGCTGGTGCGGGCGCGGGTAGATGCCACCTTGGCCGGCCCGCAGCCAGATCTGCTGGCCATGATCCCCACCTGGCCGGCGCCCCCGGCGGCGTGCGCCATACCCGGCCTGGCGGCAGCAGCGGCAGCCGCGCGGGCTGAGGCGCTGCGGGCGGGCGCCGTTCGGGCTGGCACCGCCCTGGTAGCGCCTGGCCCGGTTGACGCACTTCTGGGAGTGGAGACGGGCGGGATTGCGCCCGCTTTCGCCCCCGTCGGGCCGCGCGGATTGACCCGGCATGCCCGCGCCTGGCTGCTGGCGCGCGGGGTGTCACTGGAGGCGGCGTTGGCGGCCGCGCTGGCCGGCGAGCCGGTGATCCCGCAGGCCACCCAGCGCGACCACGCCGCCATGTATGATGCGGTGAGCCCGTTCATCCAGGCCATGCCGGCTCGCCCCACTGCCGTGCCGGCACCCAGCGGCGGCGCTGCGCGGGAGGAGTTGCCGTCGCGCCGCCGCGGCTTCACGCAAAAGGCG
>CAXTNN010000281.1:2835-4363 GCA_964245545.1 uncultured Acetobacteraceae bacterium
TCGCGTGTTCCTGCGCACTGGGGAATACGCGGATGGGCGGCTCGGTGAGATCGGGCTCGCTTTGCCGCGGGAAACGGCGGGGGTGCGCGGCCTAGCCGATGCGCTCGCCAGCGCCATCAGCGTGGGGCTGCAGCATGGCACGCCACTGGAGGCGTTTGTCGACGCGCTGGCGCACGCGCGCTTTGCCCCCGCTGGCACGGTGGAGGGCGATGCGGCCGTCGACCGCGCCAGCTCCATCCCCGACTACGTTGTACGATCGCTGGCTGCCACCTATCTCGGGCGGCTGGTCCCAGCCGCGAGCGGGAACGAGCCGGCCAAACCGGAGGAATCACCCATGCTGCCGCTCGACCTGCCGCGCCGCCGACCGTCCCCCCGGCTCCGCCTGGTGGCCGGCTGATGGGCCGGGTGGACGCCAAGCTGGCGGAGCTTGGCATTGTGCTGCCAACGCCGATGGCGCCATTGGCCAACTATGTACCCTTCGTGCACGAGGCCGGGCTGGTCGTGGTTTCGGGCCAGATCCCGGCGAAGGACGGCGCCGTGGCTTTCACGGGCAAATTGGGCGCCGAGCTGAGCCTGGAGCAGGGCCAGGAAGCGGCGCGGCTCTGCTTCATCAACGTGCTGGCGCAGCTTCGCGTGGCCTGCGAAGGCGATCTGGACCGGGTGCGGCGCGTGGTGCGGCTGGGCGGGTTCATCGCCGCCGGGCCGGCGTTCACCCAGCACGCCGCGGTCATGAACGGCGCGTCGGATCTGGCGGTGGCGGTGTTCGGCGAAGCCGGGCGGCATGCGCGATCCACCATCGGCGTGCCGTCGCTGCCGGCCGATGCGGCCGTGGAGGTCGAGGGGATGTTCGCGATCGGCTGAGGCTCCTGGCCGAGAGATGCAGGCTCTTGTATGAGGTCGGCCGCACAGGAGCGGCGATGATCCAGACGACCCAGTTCAGCATTTTCGCACGGCCATTCCCGCCGGCTATCCCCGAGCCTGAGTCAGCGCAACGGGACACGGTCGAGCCGTCGACGCTGGCCGAGCTGGAGCAAGCGGCCGTTGAAGCCGACGGTGAGGCGCGGGACCACCCTGCCCCCTCCCCTACTCTGGCGGCCACCTTGCCGGCAGGTTGGGCCGACACGCTGGCGGATGTGGCCTTGGCCTCAGACCAGCTCGGCCTGGCCGATCCGAGCGTGATCACCCTGCATGTCAGCTTGCCGGATGCGGTGCCGACCCGGCTCGCTAGCGGCAAAACCGGGGTTTACCACCCTGTAACGGCGGACTTTCCCATCGGTGAACCGCAAACGGGACTGGCCAAGGGAACCCGTATCCTGACCGCGCGCGGCGAAGTGGCGGTAGAGGCCTTGCAGCCCGGCGACATGGCGCTGGGGCTGCGCGGGCCGGCGCTGCTGCCGATCCAATGGGTCGGGCGCGCCGCGGTGACCAAGCCAGGGGTGCGGATCGAGGCGGGGGCGCTGGGGGAGAACCTGCCTTGCCGCCCGCTGCATCTGGCGGCGGACCACCCGGTGTTTCTCGACCCCGTTCC
>CAXTNN010000281.1:4373-5249 GCA_964245545.1 uncultured Acetobacteraceae bacterium
GTGAATGGCAGCACCATCCAGGCCGGGGCGCGCGAGGGCACTGAACTGTTCCAGGTGGATGTCGGCACGTCCGAGGTGCTGTTCGCCGAGGGCTTGCCGTTGTCCAGCGACCGGCGGGCTGCGCCGTGAAGCGCACCGCGCTGGCCGCGCTTGCAGTTGTGCTTGCCACCCTGGCCAGCCCGGCCATGGCGCAGAAGGGCGTGCCTCCGACGGCGGTGATCGTGGGTGGCCATCCGATGGTGTCCGACCGCGACATCATGGAAAACCTGTCCCAATCTACCGACCACACGGTGCTGGTGAGCCTGCTCAAGCAGGCCGGGCTAGCGGAAGGGCTAGCCGGGCACGGGCCGTTCACCGTGTTCGCCCCCACGGACGCCGCCTTCGCCGCCCTGCCGCCAGGCCTGCTCGACAGCCTGCGCAAGCCGGAAAACAAGACGGCGCTGGTCGCACTGCTGTCGATGCAGATCGTACTGGGCAACTACTCCTCCGCCCGGCTGCACCTCTTGATGCGTACCGGCAAGGGGCAGACCGCGTTGGACACGGTCAACGAGGGCAGCCTGACCGTGGTGGCGAACGGACCGCTGAACCTGATGGTGCGTGACCCAAAGGGCGATACGGCCAACGTGATCCTCTACGACGCCAAGCAGGCAAACGGCGTGGTGTTCGTTACCGACCGGGTGATGCAGCAGGAGTGATGGGAGTGAGCGTGCCGCCGAACACCACGGGGCCGGTGGGGGCGCCGGTGGGAGAGCCGCCAGCGGGTTCCTCCGAGATCAGCAACTGCTCCCCGGCCGCGGCGTGGCCGGGCGGATCCGGGTGAGTACCCGGCGGCAGCACGCCGAGCGAAACCGGCGCCGTGGCGCCTTGCGGCAGCGC
>CAXTNN010000282.1:0-5238 GCA_964245545.1 uncultured Acetobacteraceae bacterium
GCCCGCGGCGGCGCCCGCCTTCAGGTCCACCGCAGCGCTCGGCGTCTGCAGCGTGACGCCGTTGTCGCGGTAGATCACCACGTGGCCGGACAGGTCGAGCTGGTTGGCATGCTGGAGATAGACGCCGTTTTCCGACACCACCAAGGTCCAGTCGCCGTTCTCGCCCAGCACGTCGGCTTTTGGGCTGACAAGGTTGATGCGCTCGGCGCCCACTTGCTGCGCCTCCTCCGCGGTGACGGTATACGGGCGGTTGCGCTCGTCAATGCCGTGATAGCGCAAGTTTACCAGCCGCCCTTGCTGAACATTGTGCAGCGCCGCCTTGGCCATGCGGCCGGCGTCGAGCCGGTGCGCGATTTGCGGCCATGACACCACCGTCGCGAGCAACAGCACCGCCATCAACGGCAAGGCGTGCTTGGCCAGGGCGACCAGGCGGCGGCGGCTGGCGATGCGGCGCGAGGAGGGAGCTGGCCGCGGCGGCCGCGCCGTTGCTTGCGAGAGGCGCTGCGACCGGGTGGCAGGCAGCGGGGCGATGCTCATGCCACGCCCGCCCGCAATAGGTCATGAATATGGATGATACCCAGCGGCTGCTCCCTCGGATCAGTGACGAACAGGCTGGTGACGCGCGGCTGCACCGCGTTCATCGCCCGCAGCGCCTCGCCTGCCAAAGCGTCGGGCCCGATGGTGCGCGGCTTGGCTGTCATCACGGCGCGGACGGGCTGATCCAGCAGGGCGGGGCCCATGGCGCGGCGCAGGTCGCCGTCGGTGACGATACCAACCAGCCGGCCGCCCTCCACCACGCCCACGCAGCCGAATCCCTTGCCCGTCATCAGCAGCAAGGCCTGCTGCATCGCCGCTTCCGGCGTGGTCAGCGGCACGGCTTCATCCACATGCATCAGCTCCCGGACCCGGCGGAGCTGCACGCCAAGCCGCCCGCCCGGGTGGTAGGTGCGGAAGTCGGAGGCGGTGAAACCGCGCCGGGTCAGCAAGGCCACGGCGAGCGCGTCTCCGGCTGCCATCTGCAGGATGGCGCTGGTGGTGGGAGCGGAGGTGACGGCGCAGGCTTCTGGAACCGCCGGCAAGGCGAACACAACGTCGGCGGCTGTCGCCAGAGTCGAGCCGGGCCGGCTGGTGATCGCCAGAATGGGCAGGCCGAAGCGCTTGGCATGGGCAATCAGGTCCGCCAGCTCCGCGGTCTCTCCACTGTTGGAGAGCAGCAGCAGCGCATCCCCAGGCTGCACCATCCCGAGATCGCCGTGGGATGCCTCGCTGGGATGGACGAACAGCGCCGGGCTGCCGGTGGAGGCGAGAGTGGCGGCGATCTTGCGCGCCACGTGGCCGGACTTGCCAATGCCGGAGACCACGATGCGCCCGTCGCATTGCCCCAGCATCTGCACGGCCGCTTCGAAATGCACGTCCAAGGAGGCGGCGAGGGCACGGATCCCTGCGGCTTCGGTCGCAAGCACGGACCGTCCGATATCGAGATCGGACAGGGCGGAGACAGCAGCGCTCATGGCCGGCATGGTATGCGCAGCGAGGCCATCTGGGTCAACAGACACCGACGTGCCGATGCACGCTGCTGACACAAACTCTTACCAAGAATCATGCCAACACACACAGAAGCGTGTCGATAACCGCGGTTTGGGCGTGGCCAGGTCGGTCCGCGTTAAAACAAATTTAGCCGGAGGGTGGTCTGATGGGGGTGCTTCCAGCTTGTCGCTGCCGCAAGGGACCGCTCTGCGAATGGTTGTTTTCCACCGCCTACCGCTCCGGCTAAAAGCCTTGATTGCGCCTCTTTTATTCCTGGTGGCGGGCGCGTTGCTCACGCTAGTGGCCGTGCGGGAGTTCCGGTCTGACCTTCTGGAGCAGCGGCAACAGACACTGCGCGCCATCATGGACGTCGGCCGCACCACGCTCGACCGTTATGTGGAGGCAGAACAGGCGGGCGCGATGAGCCACACCGAGGCTCTGGCGGCGGCCCGCAAGGAGCTCGGCCGGCTTCGCTATGGGCAAGATGGCATATTCGTGCTGATGTCGGCGGACGCGCGCTTTCTTTTGGTTGCGACCGCCGCTTGGGCCGATAAGCCAAACGAGAGCTTGCCGCCTGCGATCGCAGCATCCTTGCGCCACACCGTGCAGGTGACACGCGCCGCGGGCGAATCGTTTGAGGTGGTACGGGCGCCGCGGGTGGGCAGCCCGACGCTGGTGCCCAAGCTGGCCTACAGCAGATACTATCCGCAATGGGGCGTGGCCATCAGCGTCGGCGCTTTCCTTGACGATATCGAGCACCAGGCCTGGGCTTTCACGTTCCGTTTCTCCGCCTTTGTCGCCATCGCGGTCGCGGTCGCAAGCCTCCTGAGTTGGCTGGCCTTGAGCGAGTTCAACGCCGCGCTTGGCCGCGTGATGCTGGCGATGCGGCAGATCGCCGATGGCACCCTAGACCGGAGCATTGCCGGTGCGACCCGGCGGGATGAGGCGGGTGCGGTAGCCAAAACGCTCGAGATGCTGCAAGGCCGGTTGATCGAAGCCGCTCAACACCGCAAGGAGGCCGCAGACGCCCAGACGGCGGCAGAGGCGGAAAAGACCTGCGCCGACGCCGAGCGCGCCAAGCATGCAGAACAGCAGCAGCACGTCGTCACCGTCATTGCTGACCGGCTGACCAAGCTCGCCAAGGGCGATCTCACCTGCAGTGTCGCCACCGAGTTCGCCCCCGAATACGAGGCCTTGCGCGCGAACTTCAACACGACCGTGGAGGAGCTGCAGGCCGTTATCGGCACGATTGCCACCAATGCCGCGGCGCTGCGATCCGGCACGTCCGAGATCACCCAAGCGGCGGACGACCTGGCCCGTCGAACCGAGCAGCAGGCGGCCAATCTGGAGCAAACGGCGGCGGCGCTCGACCAAATCACGGCAACCGTGAGCACGTCGGCCGAGGGTGCCAGCGCTGCACGCAGGGTGGCCGCCGCGGCGATGGCCAACGCGGAGCAGAGCGAGACCGTGGTGCGGGACGCGACGGCTGCGATGACTGCCATCGAGCAGTCGAGCCGGGAGATCGGCAACATCATCAGCGTGATCGATGAAATTGCCTTTCAAACCAACCTCTTGGCGCTGAATGCGGGCGTCGAGGCAGCCCGCGCCGGCGACTCAGGCCGCGGCTTCGCCGTTGTCGCCAGCGAGGTCCGCGCGCTGGCCCAGCGCAGCGCCGCTGCGGCGAAAGAAATCAAGGGACTGATCTCCAGCAGCGTCGGCCATGTCGGCCGCGGCGTCTCCCTCGTGAAGGAGAGCGGCCAGTCGCTGAGCGAGATTTCGGGCCAAATCCGCGAAATCAACGCTGCCATCGGCCAGATCGCCGTAAGCGCGGTGGAGCAGTCGCAAGCTCTGTCCGAGGTCAACGCCTCCATCAACCAGATGGACCAGATGACGCAGCAGAATGCCGCCATGGTGGAGCAGTCCACGGCAGCAACCCACCACCTCGCTGGGGAAACGGCCGAACTCGAAAGCCTCACCGAGCGCTTTGTGCTGGCCCCCAAGCTGCGCGCTGGCTGACCCAAGGCCATATGAGCGCCGCCTGGCCAAGCTTGCCCAGGGCGGCGGATGGCCCGGGTGCAACAGCTTGACTCTGCCCAACCCCCCTCGTAGAACCCGCGCCTCACCCGGCTGGTAGCCGGCCGACCCCGTCGGAACAGATTATGTGCGGTGCCGCTTCCCGTTGGGTGGCCAAGGTCGCACGTAGAAAGCAGACCGCACCTGTGGGGTTCGTCCCGCACCGTGCGGATTTTGGTTTGGCGGCCGCCCTGACCGGCAGCCGAAATGAGGAAGTTGGGTATGCCGACCATTAACCAGCTCATAGCCCACGGCCGCGAGCCCGCGCCGAAGCGCAACAAGGTGCCGGCGTTGCAGGCCTGCCCGCAGAAGCGCGGCGTTTGCACGCGCGTCTACACGGTGACGCCGAAGAAGCCGAACTCCGCGCTGCGCAAGGTGGCTAAAGTGCGGCTGACCAACGGCTTCGAAGTGGTGAGCTACATTCCAGGTGAGGGCCATAACCTGCAAGAGCACAGCGTGGTGCTGATCCGCGGTGGCCGTGTAAAGGACTTGCCGGGCGTGCGGTACCATATTCTACGTGGCGTGCTCGACACCCAGGGCATTGCCAAGCGCCGTCAGCGCCGGTCGCTGTATGGCGCCAAGCGGCCGAAATAGGGGGAGCGGAATGAGCAGACGCCGCCGCGCCGTTAAGCGCGACATCCTGCCGGACGCGAAGTTCGGCGACACCGTGATCACGCGTTTCATGAATGCGTTGATGTACGATGGCAAGAAGTCCAATGCCGAGGGCATCGTCTATGGTGCGCTCGACGTGCTGAAGCGCCGTGGTGGGCCGCAGGCGGATCCAGTGCGTATGTTCCATGACGCGCTGGACAACGTGAAGCCGGCTGTTGAGGTGCGCAGCCGCCGGGTCGGCGGCGCTACCTACCAGGTGCCGGTGGAAGTGCGGACGGAACGGCGGCAGGCGCTTGCGATCCGCTGGCTAATTGATAGCGCACGCAAGCGTGGTGAGCATACAATGGAGGAGCGCCTCTCCAACGAGCTGAACGATGCGGTGAACAACCGCGGCAGCGCGGTAAAGAAGCGTGAAGACACCCATCGGATGGCCGAGGCGAACAAAGCCTTCAGTCATTACCGCTGGTAAGACGAACCCGAACCCACTCTCCCGAACAGCAAACCGGGGCGACGGAGCACAACGATGGCCAAGGCGAAATTTGAGCGGAACAAGCCGCACTGCAACATCGGCACGATCGGCCATGTGGACCATGGCAAGACGTCGCTGACGGCTGCGATCACCAAGGTGCTGGCAAAGACCGGTGGCGCGACCTTCACCGCCTACGACCAGATCGACAAGGCGCCGGAAGAGCGCGCCCGCGGCATCACTATCTCCACCGCGCATGTGGAGTATGAGACCGCCAATCGGCACTACGCGCACGTGGACTGCCCGGGCCACGCCGACTACGTGAAGAACATGATCACGGGTGCGGCGCAGATGGACGGCGCCATTCTGGTTGTTTCCGCCGCCGACGGTCCGATGCCGCAAACCCGCGAGCATATTCTGCTGGCGCGCCAGGTCGGCGTGCCGGCGCTGGTCGTGTTCATGAACAAGATCGACATGGTGGATGATCCCGAGCTGGTCGAGCTGGTCGAGATGGAGGTGCGCGAGCTGCTCTCCTCCTACCAGTTCCCGGGCGACGACAT
>CAXTNN010000283.1:0-5197 GCA_964245545.1 uncultured Acetobacteraceae bacterium
GTGCGGATCGACACGCAGCGCCTGTTCACGATCGACACGGCGGGCCAGGCGATCGCGTTGCCGCAGCCGGCGGCGCCGCTGCTGGCCGCCACGGCCTGAGGCGGCGGCGCGTGGCCCGGATCACCCTCGACGGCATCGCCCACGCCTACGGCGGCGCGGGCGGACGCTACGCACTGAAGCCGATCCACCACGTCTGGCAGCAGGGACAGGCGTACGCGCTGCTCGGCCCCAGCGGCTGCGGCAAGACGACGCTGCTGAACATCATTTCCGGTCTGGTGATCCCCTCCGAGGGGCGGCTGCTGTTCGACGACCGCGACGTGACCCGCCTGCCCACCGAGCGGCGCAACATCGCCCAGGTGTTCCAATTCCCGGTGATTTACGACACCATGACGGTGGCCGAGAACCTGGCCTTTCCGCTGCGCAACCGCGGCGTATCCCGCCGGGTGGTGCAGGCGCGGGTCGCCGAGGTGACGGCGCTGCTCGGCCTGACCGAAGTGCTGGGCCGGCGCGCCCGCAACCTGACGGCGGACGCCAAGCAGAAGATCTCGCTCGGCCGCGGCCTGGTGCGCTCGGACGTTTCCGCCGTGCTGTTTGACGAGCCGCTGACGGTGATCGACCCGGCGCTGAAATGGGACCTGCGCGCCAAGCTCAAGACCGTCCACAAGGCGCTGGACCTGCTGATGATCTACGTCACCCACGACCAAACGGAGGCGATGACCTTCGCCGATCAGGTCGTGGTGATGAACGATGGCGAGGCCGTGCAGATCGGCACGCCGTCCGAGCTGTTCGAGCGGCCGGCCCACCGCTTCGTCGGCTACTTTATCGGCTCGCCGGGCATGAACTTCCTCGACGCCCGGGTCGACGGCGCCGCCGCCTACATCGACGGGCACGAGCTGGGGCTCGGCGCCCGCTACGACCTGCCCGCCGCAAGTCGGGTCCAGGTCGGCATCCGGCCGGACTTCGCCACCCTCCATCGGTCGCAGGGCCTGCGCGTGCGGGTGCGGCGGGTGGACGAGCTCGGCCGCCGCCGGCTCGCGCATGTCAGCCTCGGCGCGCACGATCTGGTGGCGACGCTACCGGACGATATGTTGCTGGCCGACGACCAGGCCGGCCTCACGCTCGATCCAGCCAACATGCACGTCTACGTAGACGACGTCCGGGTCGAGGGAGACGCCGCATGAACGACCGGCCCATCGACAATCGCGGCTGGCTGTTCGTGCTGCCCGTGCTGGTGCTGGTGCTGTTCTCGTCGCTGATCCCGGTGATGACGGTGGTGAACTATTCCGTCCAGGACACGATGGGGCAGAACTCCTTCTTCTGGAACGGCGCCCAGTGGTTCCGCAACCTGCTGGATCCCAGCACCGACATCGGCGCGCGGTTCGGCGGCGCCATCGTGCGCAACTTTGTTTTCTCCTTCGTTGTCCTGTTGCTCGAGGTGCCGCTGGGTGTCGCGGTATCGCTGTGCATCCCCAAACAGGGCTGGAAGGTGGGCGCGGTGCTGGTGGTGCTCGCGCTGCCGCTGCTGATCCCCTGGAACGTGGTGGGCACGATCTGGCTGATCTTCGCCCGCCAGGACATCGGCCTGTTCGGCGCCGCGCTGAACGGGCTTGGCATCGCCTACAACGACACCCAGGACCCGACCTCGGCCTGGTTCACCATTGTCATCATGGATGTCTGGCACTGGACGCCGATGGTGGCGCTGCTCTGCTACGCCGGCCTGAAGGCGATCCCGGACGCGTTCTACCAGGCGGCGCGGATCGACGGCGCCAGCCGCTGGTCGGTGTTCGTCAATATCGAGCTGCCCAAGCTGCGCAAGGTCCTGATCATCGCCATGCTGCTGCGCTTTATCCAGAGCTTCCTGATCTACACCGAGCCGTTTATGGTCACGGGCGGCGGCCCGGGCGAGGCGACCAGCTTCCTGTCGGTGGACCTTGTCAAGCTGGCGCTAGGCCAGGTGGATCTCGGCAATGCGGCGGCGATGTCGCTGACCTACTACCTGGTCACGCTCACGGTCTGCTGGGTGTTCTTCACCTACACGACCCACGTCGATCAACGGAGCGATGGGTGATGCGCGGCTCGGCGCATGGCTGGGCCCGGCCGGCGGGCATGGCCGCCTACCTGCTGATGCTGATGCTGCCGATCTACTGGCTGATCAACATGAGCCTGAAAAGCAACCGCGAGATCAATGCCGGCCTCACGCTGTGGCCGCACGAGCCCACCCTGTCCCACTTCGCCCAGATCTTCGGCGACCCGGTCTGGACGCGAGGCTTCATGCACTCGCTCAGCTACGTGGCGATCAACACCGTGATCTCCGTCGGCGTGGCGCTGCCGGCGGCGTATGCCTTCAGCCGCTACCGTTTCGTCGGCGACAAGCACCTGTTCTTCTGGCTGCTGTCGAACCTGATGGCGCCGCCGGCGGTGTTCGCGCTGCCGTTCTTCAACCTATACTCGGCAGTCGGCCTGTTCGACACGGTCTGGGCGGTGGCGCTGGCCCATTGCCTGTTCAACGTGCCGCTCGCGGTGTGGATCCTGGAAGGCTTCATCTCCGGCGTGCCACGCGAGATCGACGAGACGGCCGCACTCGACGGCTACTCCTTCCCACGCTTCTTCCTGCGCATCTTCCTGCCGCTGATCGGCAACGGGATCGGTGTCGCGGCCTTCTTCTGCTTCATGTTCTCCTGGGTGGAGCAGCTACTCGCCAGCACGCTGACCGCCAACGGCGCCGAGCCGTTCGTGGCGGTGATGACGCAGGCCTACACCGCGGCGGGCGCGGACTGGGGATTGCTCGCCGCCGCCGGCGTGCTGACGATGGTGCCGGGCGCGATCGTTATTTGGTTCGTCCGCAACAACATCGCCAAGGGCTTCGCCCTGGGTCGGGTGTGAGATGGCCATGGATCTCGCCTGGATGGCCTGGACCTGGCAGACGGCGATCTTCTTCGGCCTGATCGCCGCCGCCCTGGTGGTGTTGACCGCGCTGGCAATCCGGCGGCCGGAGACGGCGCGCCGCGGCGTATTCCGGTTCGCGACCACGCGCGGCGATCGCTTCTTCGTCAGCTTGATCGGCAGCGCCTACATCTTCGTCGCCTGGATGCGCTTTGGTGGCGGCGAGTTGTGGTACCCGCTCGCCGCCTCCATCCTGTTCGGGGCGGCGATGTTCCGGTTCGCGTAATAACAACAACGGAGGAAATGAGATGAAACGTCGTGAAGTGATCAAGGGGGCCGCGGCCCTCGGCGCCGGCATGCTGATCCGCAGCGGCACGTCGCATGCGCAGCAGGTCGATGCCGCGAAGAAGTGGGTCGACCAGGAATTCCAGCCCTCCACGCTCAGCAAGGACGAGCAGATGGCGGAGTTGGAGTGGTTCATCGACGCTGCCAAACCCTATAAGGGCATGGAGCTGAACACCGTCTCCGAGATCCTGAAGGTCCACGAATACGAGTCGAAGGTGCTGACCCAAGCCTTCAACGAGATCACCGGCATCAAGGTCAACCACAACCTGATGGACGAAGGCCTGCTGGTCGACAAGATCGAGGTCGAGATGCAGTCCGGGCGTCCGATCTATGATTTCTGGATGAACGATTCCGATTTTATCGGCACCCATCCGCGCTACCACGACATCGTCGGCGGCTCGCTGACCGACTTCATGGCCAACGACGCCAAGGACATCACCAGCAAGCGGATCGACCTGCCCGACTTCATGGGCCTGTCCTTCGGCACCTTCACCGACGGCAAGCTGTACCAGCTTCCCGACCAGCAATTCGCCAACCTTTACTGGTTCCGGCACGACTGGTTCCAGAAGCCGGAGCTGAAGGCGCAGTTCAAGCAGAAGTTCGGCTACGATCTGGGCGTGCCGGTGAACTGGTCGGCATACGAGGATATCGCCGACTTCTTCACCAACGACGTCAAGACCATCGACGGCCAACGCGTCTACGGCCATATGGATTATGGCAAGAAGGACCCTTCGCTCGGCTGGCGCTTCACCGATGCCTGGCTGTCGATGGCCGGCGCGGGGGACCGCGGACTGCCGAACGGCAAGCCGGACGATGAGTGGGGCATCCGCATGACCGACAGCCGTCCCCGCGGCTCGTCCATCACCCGGGGCGGCGACGCGAACGGTCCGGCGGCCGAATACGCCTGCCGGAAATACGTCGAGTGGCTGAAGAAATACGCGCCGCCCGAGGCGTCCGGCATGGACTTCCTCGAATCCGGTCCGGTCCCCGGCCAGGGTCATATCGCACAACAAATCTTTTGGTACAGCGCGTTCACCGCGGCGCTGTCCGATCCGAAGCTGTCGGTGATGAACTCGGACGGCACGCCGAAATGGCGCATGGCGCCGTCGCCGCACGGGCCGTACTGGAAGGAGGGGATGAAGCTCGGCTACCAGGATTGCGGCTGCTGGACGATGCTGAAATACGCGCCGCTGGAACGGACCAAGGCCGGCTGGCTCTACGCCCAGTTCACGACGTCGAAGGTCGTGACGCTGAAGAAGTTCCTGGTGTCGTACCACATCATCCGCACGAGCGACATCATGTCCGACGCCGCAGGCAAGATCGCGCCCAAGCTTGGCGGCCTGGTCGAGTTCTACCGCTCGCCGGCGGTCAAGGAGTGGACTCCGACAGGCGTGAACGTGCCCGACTACGGCAAGATGGCGCAGGTCTGGTGGCAGAACGTGTCCAACGCGATCTCCGGCCAGATGACGCCGCAGCAGGCGATGGACGGGCTGGCGCGCGACCAGGACGCCATCATGGAACGCATCCAGCGTTCGGGCGTGCAGGGCGATCTTGGGCCGGTGATGAACGAACCGAAGACTGCCGAGTACTGGTACGCGCAGGCGGAGAAGGACGGCAACCTCGCGCCGCAGCGCAAGCTGGCCAACGAGAAGCCGCCCGGCCAGACCGTGGACTATGACGAGCTGATCAAGAGCTGGGCCGCGCCGCAGGCCCAGAAGGGCTGAAGCCAGGCTGACAACAGGGACGAAGGGGCTTCCGCAAGGGGCCCCTCCCGCTTTCCAGGGAGGTCGTCGTGACGCCGCACCTGCTGGTCATCGACCATGGCACCGGTGGCTTCGTGTTGCTCCCGACCGGCGAGCGGCCGGTGGCGCCGGTGCACCGCCCGACCTGCCTGGACACCTCCGCGCCCGGCGCCGGCGCGGGCGAGAGCGGGGGGCGCTGATGCGAGTGGTGCTGCGCTGCGACCCGG
>CAXTNN010000284.1:0-5179 GCA_964245545.1 uncultured Acetobacteraceae bacterium
CGTCATCACCGCGTGGAGGATGGCGCGCAACCGGCTGCGCTCCTGCAGCGCCCGCAGCCCGGCGGTGTTGGGGGAGCTCACGTTCAGCGCCACGTAATGGGCCAGCGGCGCCACGGCGGCGACCAGTGCCGGGTAGTCCCGTTCCGGATCGGCGCCCTCCTTGTTGATGCCCACATTGGCGCCGACCAGCGCGCCGGACGGGAGGCGCAGGCGGGTGAGATTGGCGGTGAAGGCAGCCAGGCCGGCGTTGTTGAACCCCATGCGGTTGATGATCGCGCCCCCGTCGAGGCGGAACAGCCGCGGAGTCGGGTTGCCGGCTTGCGGCAGGGGGGTGACGGTGCCGAGCTCCACCGCACCGAAGCCGAGGCGCAGCAGGCCGGCCGCGGCCACCGCATCCTTGTCGAACCCCGCCGCCAGGCCGATCGGGTTCGCCAGGCTGTGGCCGAACAGGGTGGTGGCGAGCGCCGGGTCGTCCGGACGGCGGGACTGGCCGGCGAGGCCCCATCGCAGGGCGCGCAAGGCGAGGCGATGGGCACGCTCCGGGTCAAGGCGGCGGAGTGCTGGTTGAAAGGCGGCGGCGATCGCGGGGGTCATGCGGCATAGTTAGGCCGGGATGGCGCCGGGTGAAACCACCCGCCGGGTCTATCGCCCGCTGGAGCAACGCGCCCGCTGGAGCAAAACCAGACGCGGGTCCGGCTTGCCACGCCGGGCGGTTTGCAGGATGGGTGCGCCCATGTGGGATGAGCCATACTTGGAGACCTGCTGCCGCTCGGCACTGCACCGGCTGATGCTGGCCGGCTCCGTGGGCCGCCCGCCGAGGCTGAAGGACGGGCCATGCCTGGTTCGGCTAACGGAAATGGGGCTGGCGTGCGAGCGGGTGGACGGGCGGTTCGAAGCGACCGAGACGGGCGCTGAGCGGCATCCGGAGTTGGTGAGGGCGCGTTCAAGGCGAACGGCGGTGACGGCCGAGCCTTAGGGCGGCGAGCAACTTCACCGTATGACTGAGTCCAGTCATGGCGGATTTGCTCTAACGGCTGCGTATGCCTCACCCGGAGGAGCTACGGCATTCACAGTCTGCTCGTCGTAGCACGTTCTCCCTTTCCCGCCGGCGGGAAAGGGAGAAGCCGCGTGCGATCCGGCATGCTAGCCGGCTGTGTTGAAGGACACCAACTCGTCACGGTAGGACGAAGTCCGCTGGCCGTTGGCGGAGTAGTATTCTTCCACCGACTTCACCCAACGCTTGACCGCGGGCACATACCAGAAGGCCTTGTACAAGCGCCCGCTCGCGGTGGATGGCACGATGCGGTTCGACTGCACCACCGCCGTTGCTCCGAACCGGTCCACCCGCGAGGCGGAGCCAGCCGACACGGCCGGGGCGATCGCCGCCGACCACTCGCCATCCACCTCGATCTTGAGGGCGTGGAACGTTCCCGCCGGGACCGTCACGTCCTCCCAGCCGGTCACCTTGTAGGGGGAGCGGAAATGCTCGCTGGTGTGCTGGCGATTGGGATTGTCCTCGACATAATCGATTGTCCAGCTCTTGCCGACGCGCAACGGAAAGTCGAGCGGCTGATTGACCATGGTCAGGTGGCCATTGACGCTTCGCGTCCGGCTCCAATCGGGGTTCATCACCATCTGCCGCGCCGGCGCGTCTGACTCCAAGGTGCGCTCCGTCACCTCGACACTGCTCGCGGAGACCCGGTCCACCGTCATCTCCATGCGGACCTGGCGGAAGTTGCTGCCCACCTCCGTCGTGTCCTGATAGGTCCACGAATCGCCAGCGACCACTGGTGGCAAAGCAAGGGTTTGCGCCTGGGCACCGCCTGACATCAGCAGGCCAACAACGATCACCCAAGCAAACCGTGCCAAAGCCACCCCCGCCATCGTTGCGCAAGCATAGCGCAACCAGGCTAACGAGTCACTAACGCAACGGCTTGGAGACCGTTTGAGAACGCCACTACGGTGGTCATCCAACGCGGCTTTTTGCGCTTCCGGTGCTCACGGCCACTCAAGGCCGCTCCGCTCCGGTTCTCAAAAGCCACGCCGGGCGGCGCCAAAGCAGGCGCCGCTGACTCACCGCAGCGCATTCTCAAACGGTCTCTTAGGCGAGGATCGCGTCCAACTGGGCGAGGTCCTCGGCGTTCAGCGTCCAGCCGCCCGCGGCCGCATTCTGCTGCACCTGCTCCACCCGCGTCGCCCCCGCGATCACGCTCGACACCTCGGCGCGCGACAGCAGCCAGCCGAACGCCAGTTCCACCATGCTGCGGCCGCGCGCTTCGCAGAAATCGCTCAGCTTCTCGACCTTCTGCCAATGCGGATCGATCAGGAAACGGTCGGCCAGGCGCTGGGTCGTGGTCAACCGGCCTTCCGGCATGGTGGCGTTACGCCGATACTTGCCGGTCAGCAGCCCACTCGCCAGCGGGAAATACGGCAGCAGCCCCATGCCGAAGCGCCCCATCGCCGGCAACAGCTCGGCTTCCGCCTTGCGCACCAGCAAGGAGTATTCGTCCTGGCAAGAAATGAACGGCGTGCTGCCGGCCGACTGCGCCGTCCACATCGCGTCCGCCACCTGCCAGGCGGCGAAATTCGAGCAGCCGATGTAACGGACCTTGCCCGCCCGCACCAGGTCGTCCAGCGCCGCCATGCTCTCCTCCAGCGGCGTCTTGGGGTCGAACGCATGCTGCTGGTACAGGTCGATCCAGCCGGTGCGAAGCCGGGTCAAACTGTCCTCTACCGCCTGCACGATCCAGCGGCGGGAGGCGCCAACCCGGCGGCCGCTCTCGTCCATCGGCATGCCGAACTTGCTGGCAACCACCACCTCGCGCCGGTTTGGGCCGAGGATCGCGCCCAAAATCTCCTCGGACGCGCCCTTGTGCGAGGTCGAGGTGCCAATGCCGAGGGCGCCATAAACGTCCGCCGTGTCGAACAGGGTAATGCCGGCGTCGAGAGCGGCATGCACCACCCGCCGAGCGTCCTCGAGCCCGATCCGCCCGCCGAAGTTGTTGCAGCCAAGGCCGACCGCCGACACCTGCAGGCCGGACCGGCCCAGATTGCGCATGTCCATCGTTGGGAACCTCAGCCGTGGGATTGCGGGGTCAGGCTTGCGATCTCGTTCAACAGCTTGCGCGACATCGCCTCGCCGAAGGTGCTGAAATCGTGCACCTCCAGCACGAAGCTGCCAACCCCGCCGGTGACGTTCTCCCGATACCAGTTCGGCAGGCCGCCCGGGGGCTGCACGTGCGCGTAGATGTATGAGACCGGATGATCGTTGATGATGGTGAGCCCGTTGATGGTGATGTCGGCCGCCACCGCCGCATCGCGCGCCTCCTCGATCGGCGGCCCGGCGTTGTTGGTACCGTCACCGGCCACGTCGATCACCTTGCGCGCCTCGCCGAAGCCGCCGTCGCGGATCATTTGCGTGGCCTGCTCGACCCCGCTGCTGATGGCGGTGCGGCCGTAAGAGCTGCGCGGCAACGCGGTCAGCTTGTCGGCAAAATCGGTGGCTGAGGCGGTATCCGACAGCACGGTCCAATCCAGCAGCGTCTTCACTTGGTCGGACGAGGAGAACTCGACATAGGCCACGGCAATGCGCCCGTTCGGCCCGCCCTGAATGGCGCTGACCACCTTCGGGTCGGTGAACGCCGTGGCGTAACCCTTTTTCTCGAGCTGGAACTCCGAGTCGTCGATGCTGCGCGACACGTCCGTCACCAGCACCAATGCCACGTCCACCGGCGGGGCTGCGGCGCGCGACGGCCCGGTGGCGGCGAGCAGAAGCAGACAGGCGGCCGAAACAGGTCTCATCATTTCGGCCGCCCCGTTGCTGTTACTTGAGGGTGAGCTGGATTCCGTCTGCCGCGCCGGAGAGTTGCGCGCCCCGGCTGACGTCGTCGACGCGGATTTGCACGCCGTTGCCGTTCTGCAGGAACTGGCCGCCGATGCCTTGGCCAGCGGTCACCTCGCCATTGGCGCCGCCATAGGTGCCGCTGAACTGCGACAGGCGATGCAGGTTGTAGACCCGGCCGTGGCCAATGACGCGGCTATAGCCCACGGCCGCCACGTTCACGCCTTTCACGGTGAACGGATAGCGATGGCCGTGGAAGGTGAGCGTGCCGTCGCCCCAGGTGTAGCCGACACCGACATTGGCCGAGCGCGCGATGATGGTGATGCGCCCGTCGATCGGCCCAGGCGGACTGGCCGGAGACTGGGCAGCGGCTGGAAGCGCTCCGGCGAGACAGGCGGCAGCGGCGAAGGCAAACACGCGTTTGGTAATCGAATTCATTCCGGTATCCTTGACCAAAAACAACAACGGCGTCGGTAACGCTTTCGCGCGCGCTCCGTTGCGCTATGTTAGCCCGGCGCTGCGGTGCGGGGCAAAGCCGCGGGCTCAATGGCTGGCCCAGACGATACGGTGCATCCAGTTTACGTCCTTAAGGTCGAAACTGTAATCGGGATGCACCGGGTTCAAGCTCTTCAGCTCGATGCGCCGGGCGGAGCGGCGGACGAGCTGCTTGGCCATCACCTCGCCCTCGGCCGTGCGCACCACCACCCGGTCGCCGCGGCGGATCGGTGCGGCAGGGGAAACGATCACCACGTCGCCATCGCGGAACACCGGCTCCATCGATTGGCCGGAGATTTCCAGCGCGTAGGCGTTCATGTCGCCAATTTCCGGCAGGCTCACCTCGTCCCAACTGCCGCCCACCGGATAGCCGCCATCGTCGAAATACCCGTCCGACCCGGCTTGGGCGAGGCCGATCAGCGGAATGCGGCGCGGCGAGAGGGTGCGCGGCGTGGAGGACAGGGCGCGCGCGCCGGACACCAGGGCGGTGAACGCCTCCAGGCTGGCGCCGGTGGCGGCAAGCACCTTGGCCAGGCTTTCCGTGCTCGGCCAGCGGGCGCGGCCGTCCGGCATGCAGCGCTTGGAGGGGTTGAACGTGGTGGGATCGAGCCCGGAGGCACGGGCCAAGCCCGAGACCGACATGCCGTTTTCGGCCGCCAGTGTGTCGAGCGCGCGCCAGATATCCTCGTGTTTCACCGCCGTATCCCCATGCCGGGTTCGCGTGCCAACGGGCGACTCGGACCCGCTGCGCAGTGTGCCGTAGGATTTAACGCCAAGGCAAATAGGAATTAACGCAGAGAACCGTTGCCATTGTATGTAAAAGATGGGTTTATGTTCCTGTTC
>CAXTNN010000285.1:0-4461 GCA_964245545.1 uncultured Acetobacteraceae bacterium
CCGCCTCCGTGCTGGCGGACAGCGCGGTGGAACATTACCGCGGCGCGTTCCAGAACCGGGCCATGGTCACGCCGCTGGTCACCGCCAGCCTGTCCCTGGCGATCAGCGCGCATGGCACCGCGGACACCCGGCCGGCGGCGCACCGGGCTCGCGACGCCGTCTACCTGCTGGCCGCCGTCACCGGCGTGGTCGGCACCGGGTTCCACGTCTACAACGTCGCCAAACGGCCCGGCGGCTTCACCTGGCAGAACCTGTTCTACGCGGCACCGCTCGGCGCCCCCGCAGCGCTCAGCCTTTCGGGCATGATGGGCTTCCTGGCCGAACGGGTGCGCGACACCACGCCGGGGCTGCCGCCCAGCATTGCCGGGCTCTCCGCCGGGCGGATCGTGGGGCTTGCAACATCCGCGGGACTGCTGGGGACAGTGGGCGAGGCAGGCCTGCTGCACTTCCGCGGCGCCTTCAACAACCCGGCCATGTACGCGCCTGTCTCGATCCCGCCGATCACCGCCGCCCTGCTGGGTGGTGCGGCACTCGGCCGCACGGGGCAGCGGCGCACCCTGGTGCGCTGGTGGCTGCGGCTGACCGCGCTGATGGGCTATGTCGGCGCCGCCTTCCACGTGCGCGGGGTCGCGCGCCAGATGGGCGGCTGGCGCAACTGGAGCCAAAACCTGCTGAACGGCCCGCCAATCCCGGCACCCCCCAGCTTCACCGGCCTGGCGATGGCCGGCCTGGCGGCACTCGGGCTGCTGGAGGACCACCCGGATGACTGATCGCTACCCCGGCTACGACGTGATGGACAAGCAGTCCACGCCGTCCTGGGACG
Organism: uncultured Acetobacteraceae bacterium; assembly: GCA_964245545.1. Lineage (GTDB taxonomy): Bacteria > Pseudomonadota > Alphaproteobacteria > Acetobacterales > Acetobacteraceae > LMUY01. Next base: position 824 of record CAXTNN010000285.1, read on the forward strand.
CCATCACGCGCGAGGTGATCGCCCGCAGGCTTGCCGTGCCGCGCGAGCCGCGCTTCTTCACCCCGGCGGAGTGGGAAACCCTGGGCGCGCTGTGCGACCGCATCCTGCCGCAGCCGCCTGGCCGTCCGCCGGTGCCGCTGCCGGCCTACGTGGACGCCAAGATTACGGAGAAGCACTTGGACGGCTACCGTTACGCCTCCCTGCCGCCCCAGGGCGAAGCCTGGCGCCGCGGCTTGGCCGCGCTGGACGCCGAAGCGCAGGCCGCCGCCGGCACCCGCTTCCACGCGCTGGCCCCGGAGCACCAGGACCGCCTCATCACCGCCATGCAGCACGGCGAGCTGACATCGCCGGCCTGGGGCGGCATGCCGTGCCAGCCGTTCTTTGAGCACCGGGTGATCGCCGACATCACCCACGCCTACTACGCCCATCCCACGGCATGGAACGAGCTGGGCTTCGGCGGCCCCGCCAGCCCGCGCGGCTATGTCCGCATGAAGCTCGACACGCGCGACCCATGGGAACCGGTGGAAGCCAAGCCCGGCGAGGAGATGCAGGCGCGGCGCGAGAACAGCCGTGGCCTCTAACCCCTCTACCGACCCCTTCGCCGCACCCCGCGCAACCGGCGGGCGCGCACCCGACGTGTTCACCCGCGGCGGCTGGGTGCCGATGCGCCAGTTCAGCGACGACGAGGAGGTGGATTTCGTCGTGGTAGGAACCGGCGCCGGCGGCGGACCGGTGATTGCAGGCTTGGCCGAGGGCGGCTTCTCTGTCGTCGGGCTGGATGCCGGCCCGTATTTCCGCCCGCTCGAGGATTTCGCCTCCGACGAGACGGAGCAGAACAAGCTCTACTGGACCGACGAGCGGGTGGTGGACGGCGCCAACCCCCTCGTCATGGGCGGCAAGAACAGCGGCAAGGCGGTGGGCGGCAGCACTGTGCACTTCGCCATGGTCTCGCTGCGGTTCCGTCCGGAGTGGTTCAAGTCCCGCTCCCAATTGGGCTACGGTGCCGACTGGCCGCTCGATTGGCGGGAGATGTGGGACTATTACGGCCGCGCCGAGCAGGCGCTCAGCATTTCCGGCCCGGTGAACTACCCCTGGGGGCCGCACCGGCCGCGCTACCCCTACCGCGCGCACGAGCTGAACGGTGCGGCCGAGCTGCTGGGCCGCGGTGCCGAGGCCATGGGCTACCAGTGGACGCCGACGCCGCTGGCCACCGTGTCGGCGCCTCGGGGCAAGTCGCACCCCTGCGTTTATCGCGGCTTTTGCCGGTTCGGCTGCTCGACCAACGCCAAGCAAAGCCAATTGGTCACCTTTATCCCCCGGGCGCTGGCCGCCGGCGCCGAGATCCGCGACCTGGCCATGGTCGGGCGGATCGAGGTGAAGGACGGCCGCGCCACCGGCGTGCACTACATGCGCGAGGGCAGGTGGCGGTTCCAGCGCGCCCGCCACGTGATGGTTTCCGGCTACGCGATCGAGACGCCGCGCCTGCTGCTGGCCTCCGCCACCGACCGCTTCCCCCATGGGCTGGCGAACAGCTCGGGGCTGGTTGGCCGCAACTTGATGACGCAGTCGAACCAGGCAGTGTTCGGCACCATGAAGAACGAGGTGCGCTGGAACAAAGGGCCGCCCTCGCTGTCGATCACCGAGCACTGGAACTATGACGACCGCAAGGATTTCCACGGCGGTTATTGCTGGATGGCACAGGGCCCGATGCCGATCGAGTGGGTCACCATCCAAACCGGATCGCGCGGGCTATGGGGGCAAAAGCTGCGCGACGAGATGGAGAAGTACAACCACAGCGTCGGCCTGAAGATGGTGGGGGAAATGCTGCCCGACGAGCGCAACCGGGTGACCTTGCACGAGGACACCGACCAATACGGCCTGCGGGTCGCCCGCGTCACCTATAGCTGGGGCGACAACGACAAGGCGCTCATCCAGCACGCGCTCGGACAGATGCAAACCAGCCTGGAGCTGGTCGGCGCCACCGGCGTGTTCCGGCAAGAGAACGACACCAACCACCTGGGCGGCACGGCGCGCATGGGCTTCGACGCGAAGACCAGCGTGGTCGACGCCGATTGCCGAAGCTGGGACATTCCCAACCTATGGGTCTGCGACGGCTCGGTGTTCCCGACTGTCGGCGGCGTCAATCCGCACTTGACCATCACCGCCATCGCCATGCGCACCGCCGACCGGATCAAGGCCATGGCCGCGAACGGCACCTTGGAGAGACGCGAACCCGCCCGAGTGCATTAGCGGCGGGGCAAGCCCCGGCGGATCAGTGCGAGGGCTTGGACAGCCCGACCATCAACACCGTCTCCGCCGGCACGGCCGCGGCGCTTGCCGGGTCGAAGGTGGGGAAGGCTTGCAACTGCCCGGGCGTGAAGTCCACGATCTCCATGCGCTTGCCCAGCAGCGTCATCGCGTCCAGCGGCACGGCGATCAGCCGCCCGCCCAGCTCCAGCGCCGACCCATCGATCCCCAGGGTCGCGCCATACCGCACCACGGCGGCCACCCCGCCCTCCCGCAGCCGCACGACCGCGGTGACGCGGCCCAAGATCGTCTGGCTTTCCAGCGGCTGCAGCACGATCCGGCCCACCAGCTCGCCAGCCGCGATCGGCTGCGGAAAGCGCCGGGCGGCGTGCTGCGCCAAGGTGGCGGCGGCTGGTAAGGCGGGTTGCGCCGCCGCCGCACTCGCCAAACTGGCCATCACTGTAACAATATGGACGAATGATCGCATCGGATTAACCCGCCTGTTGCTTGCATCCGTGGCTCGCCACCGCCACCATCCTACCAATACAGGCGCGCGGGCAAACCAATTTCGGGCTGGAGGCATGATGAGCACCGCCGTGACCGCGCCGCCGCCGGCTGCCGCAACGCGCCGCCTCCACCCAGTCCCCGTCCGCGTCATGCACTGGCTGAACGCGCTGGCCATGTTTGTCATGGTCGGTTCCGGCTGGGGCATCTACAACGACGACGTCATCATCAACGGCGTCCATTTCGGGCCTGATTGGCGCATTGGCTCTTGGGCGGCCGAAAGCCTGCTGTGGCACTTTGCCTTCATGTGGGTGCTGGTGGTCAACGGCCTGGCCTATCTCGGCTACGGCCTGGTCACCGGGCGGCTGCGGGAGCGCTTGTTCCCCATCCGCCTGCACGACATCGCCCACACCATCCGAGACACGCTGCGCTTCAAGCTCGCCCATGAGGACCTCACCACCTACAACGCGGTGCAGAAGCTGCTCTACCTGGTGGTGATCGTGGCCGGGGTGGGGCAGGTGGTGACCGGGCTGGCGATTTGGAAGCCGGTGCAGTTCTCGGGCCTAGTCAGGCTGCTCGGCGGCTTCCAAACCGCGCGGGAGCTCCATTTCGCCGGCATGGCGGTGATCGTAGGTTTTGCAGCCGTCCACGTCGCCCTCGCCCTGCTGGTGCCGAGCACGCTTTGGGCCATGCTCACCGGCGGCCCCCGCCTGGCCGCGCGGGGGCGGCGGTGAGATCGCTGTTCCGCCCCGCCGCCCGGCTTGACCCGGCGCTGCTGGACGGGCTGCGCGGGCTCGAGCGGCGCGGCCTTATCCGCGGCGGGCTCTCGCTGGGCGCGCTGGCCCTGCTCACCGGCTGCGACGTGCAAACCCCGGCGGGGGTGGAGC
>CAXTNN010000285.1:4471-5173 GCA_964245545.1 uncultured Acetobacteraceae bacterium
GAGCAAGCCCTGCGCAAGGTCTCAGGCCTGAACGACCTGGTGCAGCAATGGCTGTTCGACCCGGCCAAGCTCGCCCCGACCTATCCCGCCTCGGCCGTGCTGAAGCCGCCGCGCTTCAACGCCTATTTCGACATCGAGGACCTCAAGCCGGTGAACGCGGCGGATTGGCGGCTCGAACTCTCCGGCCTCGTTTCCGACAAGTCGCCCTGGACGCTCGACGCCATCCACGCCCTGCCCACCCAGACCGAGATCATCCGCCATGTCTGCGTGGAAGGCTGGGACTATATCGGCTCCTGGACCGGCCCCACCCTGCGCAGCTTCCTCGAACGCGTCGGCGCCGACCTGCGAGCGAAATACGTCGTGTTCCAATGCAACGACGACTATCCGAGCAGCATCGACATGGCCACCGCTCTGCATCCGCAGACTCTGCTGGCCACCCAGTATGCCGGCGAGACCATGGCAGACCCATTCGGCTTCCCCCTTCGCCTGCGCACCTCCACCAAGCTTGGCTACAAGAATCCCAAGTGGATCCGCTCCATCGAGGTCACCAACACATACAAGCCGGGCTATTGGGAAAAGCTTGGGTTTGGCTGGTTTGCCGGGATCTAGCCCCGCTAAGAGCCCTCTCCCGCTGGTGGGAGAGGGAGTTGAAGCCAGCTTTCACCATCCCCGCATCGCGTCCACCGGCAGCGCCACGCACTC
>CAXTNN010000286.1:0-5120 GCA_964245545.1 uncultured Acetobacteraceae bacterium
GGCGCGGTCGCCGGGTCGCCCGGCGGGAGCTCAGGCGGAGGCGGCGGCCGGCCGAACAGCACGACCGTGGGCGGCGCGGGCGGCAGCGGCCGTGGACCGATTGGGTGCAGGGCGCAGCCGGCCAGCAAGGCAAGACATAGCGGGTTCATCCAGGCCCTCGGCAAACATCACGCCATTGTATGACGTTTGCGTGAGCCGCACCAGGGCGAACAAGGCGGCGGCTGCGTCAGGCACGCCGCAGCACCGCCGGCATTTCCCAAGTCCCGGTAAAGCTTGCACCCACCGGATCGTCCAAGCGCTCCGGCCATTCCCAGCCGGCGGCGAACAGCGCCCGCATCGCCTCGACCCCGCAGTGGAACGGGGGACCGCCCGAGCGCCCCGTCTGCATGAACAGGACGAACAGCGAGCCGCCGGGCCGTAGCCAGCCATGCAGCCGCGCCGCATACTCCCCCAGCAAGTCTGGCGGCAGGGCGCAGAGGCAGGTCTGGTCGTAGATCACGTCGAACGGCTGCTCCGGCGACCAGGCCAGCAAGTCCGCCTCCTCGATGGCGGGCGCGACCCCCGCCGCCTCCGCCCGCGCGCGCTGCACGGCAACGGCGGTCGGTGCTGAATCCACCACGGTGACGTCGAACCCGGCGGCGGCCAGCGCCATCGGCTCCCCGCTGCGTCCCGCGCCAGGCACCAGGATACGGCAGGGCGACAGGGTGCCGGCCTGCCGCCAGCGGGTGAACGCCGGGTTCAGCGTCGGCCGCTCCCAAGGGGTCCGCTCCGCCCGGAACCGTGCCTCCCAGTCCAGCGCGGTGGATCGCCCGCTCATGCCGGCTCGGCCGTGATGGTGACCTGCGCCAGCGCGTAGGGATGCTCGTCGGTCAAGGTGAGGTGAACCGCCGCGACCCGGCCCCGCGGCGTGATCGCCTGCAGCCGCCGCGCCGCGCCGCCGGTGAGTTCCAAGGTGGGCTGCCCGCTTGGCAGGTTCACCACGCCCATGTCCGAGTGGAACACCCCGCGGCTGAACCCGGTCCCCAGCGCCTTGGCGCAAGCCTCCTTGGCGGCAAACCGCTTGGCATAGGTGCCGGGCTGGATGCGCGGGTGCCGCCGCGCCGCGCGCGCCCGCTCCGCCTCGGTGAACACCCGGTGCAGGAACCGTTCGCCAAAGCGCTGCATTGCCCGCTCGATGCGGCGGATGTCACAGAGGTCGGAGCCCACGCCGATTATCATAGACCCGCTGCCCGCGTGATCATCACGCGTGCGCCCGTTCCACCTGCGTGGTGCCCGCCACCGCGCGCAGCCCGGCGATCACGTTGGACAGGTGTCGCAAGTCCCGCACTTCCACGTCGATCAGCAGTTCGAAGAAATCCTGCTGCCGATTGATGATCTTGAGGTTGGTCACCGAGCCCTCGTGCTTGGCGATGGCGTTGGTGACGTTGGCCAGCGTCGCCGGCTCGTGCGCCGCAATCACGCTGATACGCCCGGTATGGATGCCGTTCGCACCGATCCCGTCCTGCTCCCACCCGACATCGATGAAGCGCTCCGGCGTCTCGGCGAAGCTCTGCAGGGTGGGGCAGGCGCGGGTGTGGATTGTCACCCCCTTGCCCGTGGTTACGATGCCCACGATGCCGTCCCCCGGCAGCGGGTGGCAGCAGCCGGCATAGCTCACATTCATGCCCGGCAGCAGCCCGCTCACCGCCATTCCGCCGCCGGCCGGCCGGCTTGGCGCACGGGACGGCAGTTGCGGGATCATCCGCGGGGCGCGCGGCGCCTGCCGCAGCTCGGGATAGGCCGCGTGCACCACGTCCTTCGGCCCGGTGTTGCCGTTGCCGACGGCGACGTAAAGATCGTCCAGCGAGGCGGCCTTCAGCCCCTTCAGCGCCCCCTCCAGCACCTTCTCCGACCCGTCCACACCCTCCTGCCGGAACGCCTTGGCCAGCCCGGCGCGGCCGGCGTCGATGTGGTTCTGCCGCTGCTGCTGCGCCATGTGGCGCCGGATGCGCGCCCGCGCCTTGCCGGTGACGGCGAAGCGCTCCCAAGCCGGGGAGGGCGTGCCGCCGCGCGCCGTCATGATCTCCACCTGGTCGCCGTTCTGCAGCTCGGTGCGCAGTGGCAGCAGGCGGCCGTTCACCTTGGCGCCGACGCAGGTGTCCCCCACTTGGCTGTGCACGGCATAGGCGAAGTCCACCGGGGTGGCGCCGCGCGGGAGCTGAATGAGCTGCCCCTTCGGCGTGAAGCAGAACACCTTGTCTTGATACAGCTCAAGCTTGGTGTTCTCGAGAAAGTCCTCGCCGGTGGTCGAGTTGTCCAGGATTTCCAGCAGGTCGCGCACCCAAGGGAAGTCCTGCACGTCGGTGGGCAGCCCCTGCTTGTAGCTCCAATGCGCGGCCACCCCGTTATCGGCCACGCGCTGCATCTCGGCGGTGCGGATCTGCACCTCGATCTTCTGGTTGCGCGGCTGCCGCAGCGTCACCCCGGTGTGCAGGCTCTGGTAGCCGTTGGACTTCGGGGTGGAGATGTAATCCTTGAACCTCCCGGCGATCACCGGGTAGCTGGCATGAACCGCGCCCAGCGCCATGTAGCAATCCGCCCGGGTGGGGACGACGACGCGGAACGCCATGATGTCCGACAACTGCTCGAAGGCGATGTTGCGGCGCTGCATCTTCTCCCAAATGGAGTAGGGGCTTTTCTCCCGCCCGGTGACCTCCACCGCCGACACCCCGCCCTCGCGGCATACCCGCACCAGCTCGGCGCGCACCTCCTCGATGATGTCGGCGCCCTGGCCGCGCAGGAAGTTCAGCCGGGCCTGGATGGTGTCGAACGCCTCGGTTTCGAGCTGCTGGAAGGCGAGGTTCTGCAGCTCGCCCTTCATTGCGTCCATGCCGATGCGCTCGGCCAGCGGCGCGTAGATCTCCATCGTCTCGAGCGCGATGCGCTGCCGCCGCTCCGCCGCCGCGACGAAGTGCAGGGTGCGCATGTTGTGCAGCCGGTCGGCCAGCTTCACCAGCAACACCCGGATATCCTGGCTCATCGCCAGCACCAGCTTGCGGAAGTTCTCCGCCTGCGCCGACCGCGCGGTTTTGAGTTCGAGCTTGGTGAGCTTGGTGACCCCATCCACCAGCCCCGCCACCGTCTTGCCGAAGCGGCTCTCGATGTCGGGCAGCTTGAGGCGGGTATCCTCCACCACGTCATGCAGCAGCGCCGTCACGATGGTGTCGCTGTCGAGCCGGTAATCCGCCAGGATATCAGCCACGGCGACCGGGTGGGTGATGTAGGGGTCGCCGTTGTCGCGGTATTGGGTGCCGTGCGCCTGCGCGGCCAGCACGTAGGCGGCGTCAATCAGGCCGGTGTTGGCCTTGGGGTCGTACGCTGCGACCTTTTCGGTGAGCTCGAACTGACGGACGGTCCCTGGCCGTGCCGAACCCGCCCCGTCCGGAGCCAACAGGGCATCTGGAAGGCTAGGGGCGCTCATGCCCCCGCGCCCGCTGTACGATGGGGCCGCGTATCAGCGGCGTCGCCCGCCCAGCTCGGCTTCGATCGCCGCCTCGAGGTCCTCGGGCGACATTTCCTCGACCGGCATGTTGGCGGTCTCTTCCTCGGCCGAGATGTCCTGCAGGCCGAAAATGTTCTGGTCGGTCGGAATAAGGTCCAGCACCTCTTCGTCGGCCGGCTCCGGCTCCGGCGCGCGCGACAGCGACTTGATCAGATCCTGCTCCAGCTTCACCAGCGGCACGGTCTCCTCGGCGATCTCGCGCAGCGCCACCACCGGGTTCTTGTCGTCATCCCGGTCGACGGTCAGTTCCTCGCCGCGGCTGAGATTGCGCGCACGCTGCGCCGCAAACAGGACCAGCTCGAAGCGATTGGGGACGCGCTGGACGCAATCCTCGACGGTCACGCGTGCCATGCGGATGGAGTCTCCAAAACTACGGGAATGGTGGTAAAAGGTAGGCGCACGCGGCCCAGGCCGCAAGACCCGGCGTCATAAACGCCAACAGCCCTGCTGCGGGAGGGCGTCCAGCAGGGTTCGGGCCGACTTCTGCAGCACGGGATGCCACCAATCCGGCGCCACGTCCAGCAGCGGGCGCAGCACGAACTCGCGCTGGTGCATCCGCGGATGCGGCACCACTGGGTCGGGCGCCGCCCGGATCAGCCCGGCCATGGCCACGATATCAAGGTCAAGCGTGCGGGCTGCATTGGACTCGGCGCGGACGCGGCCATGCGCCTGCTCGATGGCCTGCAGCGCCGCCAACAGGCGCGCCGGATCCGCCTCGCCCTCCAGCCGTGCCACGCCGTTCACGTAGGCGGGCTGAGGGGACGGCGGCACCGGCACCGTTCCATACCAGGGCGAGACCGCCGCCAAGCGCAGCCCGGCCAGCCCGTGCAGCAAACCGGCGGCGCGGTTGCAGGTCTCCAAGGGCGAGGCGCCGCCGGGCCCGGGAAGGTTGGCGCCAAGAGCAATCAGGACCATCTGTCGTTTTCACCTTTCTGCCACGCGCTCACGCTTCTATGGTCCTACAAACCGGACACACAAAAAAGTCAGTTCGGAGCTGCAAAAAAGGAAAACCGGTCGTGCTTTTCTTGCCCACGGAGCGCACTGCGCTGTTCATAGACGGGGCCAACCTCTTCTCTGCATCGCGAAACCTTGGCTTTGACGTTGATTACCGCAACCTACTGGAGTTTTTTCGCTCCAGGACGAACGTTCTGCGCGCGTATTACTACTCTGCTGTGCTCGACACCGAGGAGTACTCCCCGCTCAAGCCGCTCACCGACTGGCTTGCCTATAACGGATACACGCAGGTCACCAAGCCCGCGCGCGAGTTCACCGACGCCGCGGGCCGCCGGCGGGTGAAGGGCAACATGGATGTCGAGCTGGCCATCGACATGCTGGAACTCGCCCCGCGCCTGGACCATGCCGTGCTGTTCAGCGGCGACAGCGACTTCCGCCGCCTGGTGGAGGCGATGCAGCGCCAAGGCGTGCGCGTGTCCGTGGTGTCCACCGTGCGCAGCAATCCGCCGATGATTGCCGACGAACTGCGCCGCCAAGCCGACCAGTTCCTCGAGTTGGCGGACATTGCCAGCGGCTTCACCCGCCGGCAAATGGAGCCCCGCCGGCCGGCGCCCCGCGCCACCAC
>CAXTNN010000287.1:0-5088 GCA_964245545.1 uncultured Acetobacteraceae bacterium
GCAGATGGAGAAGACGCAGCGCGAGTATTACCTGAACGAGCAGCTCAAGGCGATTCAGAAGGAGTTGGGCGAAGGCGAGGACGGCAAGGACGAGACCGCCGAGCTGGAAGACCGTATCAAGAAGACCCGCTTCACCAAGGAAGCCCGCGACAAGGCGATGGCGGAGCTGAAGAAGCTGCGCACCATGAGCCCGATGTCGGCTGAGGCCACGGTGGTGCGCAACTACCTGGATTGGATGCTGTCGATCCCTTGGAAGAAGCGCTCCAAGGCCCGCAACGACGTGACCATTGCCAAGCAGGTGCTGGACGACGACCATTACGGGCTGGAGAAAGTCAAGGAACGCATCCTGGAGTACCTCGCGGTGCAGGGCCGGTCGCCCAAAATCCGCGGGCCCATCTTGTGCCTGGTGGGGCCGCCCGGCGTCGGCAAGACCTCGCTCGGCAAGTCCATCGCCAAGGCCACCGGGCGCAACTTCGTCCGCATGTCGCTGGGCGGCGTGCGGGACGAGGCGGAGGTGCGCGGTCACCGGCGGACCTATATCGGCTCGATGCCGGGCAAGGTCATCCAGGGCATGAAGAAGGCCAAGACCTCCAATCCATTGTTTCTGCTGGACGAAATCGACAAGCTGGGCGCGGACTGGCGCGGTGATCCGTCGTCGGCGCTGCTCGAAGTGCTTGACCCGGAGCAGAACGCGACCTTCGCCGACCACTACCTGGAGGTCGACTACGACCTGTCGGACGTAATGTTCATCACTACGGCCAACAGCCTGCGCATGCCGCAGCCGCTGCTGGATCGGATGGAGATCATCCGCATCCCCGGTTACACCGAGGATGAGAAGGTGGAGATCGCCAAGCGGCACCTGGTGGCCAAGCAGAGCGAAGCGAACGGGCTCAAGAGCGACGAGTGGTCGATCCATGACGACGCCATGCGCGACCTGATCCGATACTATACGCGGGAAGCCGGCGTGCGTGCGTTGGAGCGGGAGATTGCCAAGCTGGCCCGCAAGGCGGTGATGGAGATTGTCACCAAGAAGGTGAAGAAGGTGGGTTTCACCCGCAAAAACCTGGAGAAGTTCGCCGGCGTGCGCGTGTATCGCTATGGCGAAACCGAGGCCGAGGACATGGTGGGCGTCGTCACCGGCCTCGCCTGGACCGAGGTAGGCGGTGAAATCCTGACCATCGAGAGCGTGCTGCTGCCGGGCAAGGGCAACCTGAAATATACCGGCAAGCTGGGCGACGTGATGCAGGAGAGCGTGTCGGCGGCGCTGAGTTACGTCCGCAGCCGCGCTCCCCACTTCGGCATCAAGCCTACCTTGTTCGAGCGGCGGGACATCCACGTCCACGTGCCGGAAGGGGCGACCCCCAAGGATGGTCCATCGGCCGGCGTGGCGATGGCCACCAGCCTGGTCAGCCTGATGACGGGCATTCCCGTGCGCCGGGACATCGCCATGACTGGCGAGATCACCCTGCGTGGGCGGGTGCTGCCGATTGGCGGGCTGAAGGAGAAGATGTTGGCGGCGCTGCGCTCCGGGATCACCACCGTGTTCATCCCGAAGGATAACGAGAAGGATCTGGCCGACATCCCAGACAACGTGAAGAAGAACCTCAAAGTGGTGGCGGTTGCCCATGTCGATGAGGTCATCGCCCGCGCGTTGGCCCGCAAGCCGGAGCCGATCGACTGGGAGGAGCCGCCGGATCCAGTGGTTCCAGCCCACGCTCCAGCCGTGGCATCCTTGCCGCATTAAGCCGTGCCTAGCCCGGTTTCGCAGCGCGGAACCGGGTTTTCATGCCTTGGCATGATTGGCGGCCCCCCGCTTTTATGCTTCGTTGACCACCCAGAATATCCCGTTTTGTCGAGTGACCAGCGGATCGGGGGCGTGCATGATGTGGGAGCAGTCGCCACATGGGTAACGCGATGAATAAGCTTGATCTGATCGCAGCGGTTGCCGAGGCAACGGAGTTGCAGAAGGCTGCGGCCACGCAGGCGGTTGACGCCGTGTTCGCGGCCATCGAACGGGCGCTCAAGAGCAAGCAGGAAGTGCGGCTCACCGGTTTCGGCAGTTTCGTGGTGACGGAACGCAAGGCCACCAAGGGACGGGACCCGCGAACCGGCGAACCACTCGACATCCCGGCCTCCACGTCGGTGCGGTTTAAGCCGGGCAAGGCGTTGAAAGACGCGATGAACTAGGACAAACCCTGTGCCGGGGCGGTTAGCTCAGCGGTAGAGCGTCTCGTTTACACCGAGAGGGTCGGCGGTTCGAAACCGTCACCGCCCACCACCCTATTCCCGGGCAGACAAAACTTTATAGGCGACTATAAAACCGTCGTCATAGTTTATAGTGTCAGGCCAGTTTGCTATAATGTTGTGGCAATGGCTCGCATCGTTCCATGAAGCTGAGCGACTTCCGCAACCCGTCCGGCCGGCTGGTGCCGACCATGTATGGGGTGGAGGCGTTTGTGCCAAATCCGCTATCCCCCACCATCGACCTCGCGGCCATCGCCCTGCCGCTCGGCGATGCCATGCAGGCTATGGGCGAGCTGCGTGGCGCGTGCCGGCGGCTGCCGAACTCAGACCTGCTGATCCGCCCGTTGCAGCGTCAGGAAGCGCTGACGTCCTCGGCTATGGAAGGTACGTTCACGACCGACGACAACCTGCTGCTAGCCGAGATCGAGGATGGCTCGCCCCGGGATGATGCCACCAAGGAGGTGGTTAACTACGTCACGGCGCTGAACGAGGCGCTTGGCATGCTTAACAGCTTGCCGATCTGCCATCGTGTGATCACCCGGGCGCATGAAATCCTGCTTGGCGGCCTCAGCCTTGGCCGTGGTGCGCAGAAGCGGCCCGGCGAGTATAAAACCGACCAGAACTGGATTGGCGGTGCGACCATCGAGCGGGCGCGGTTCGTACCGGCGCCCCCGCGCGAGGCGGCGCAATGCATGGACGCACTTGAGGCTTACATCAACCGCGACACGCTCGATTTCCCGACCGCGCTGATGGACCTTGCTTTGGTGCACTATCAATTGGAGACCATCCACCCGTTTGCCGACGGCAACGGCCGGGTGGGACGGATGCTGATCTCGCTGATGGCAGTCAACCGCCAGTTGCTGCCAGTGCCGGTGCTCTATCTCAGCCCGGTCATGGAGCGATATAAGGACGAGTATATCGACCGCATGTACGCCGTGTCGGCCCACAGCGCCTGGAGCGAGTGGTTCGGCTTCTTTTTCGCCCGGGTGACGGAGTGCTGCCGCGAAACGGTGGAGACGATCGACCGCTTGCTGGCGCTGCAGGAGCAGTTCCGCGAGCAAGCCCGGCAGGCGGGGCGGAGCGGCAGCCTGATCACCCTGGTGGATCAGCTCTTTGAGAACACCGCAATGACGGCCAAGAGTGCCGCGGCGCGGCTCGGCGTCACCTACGCCGCGGCCAACACTGCTATTGCCCGGCTGGTCGAACTCGGCATCCTAGCGCCCATTCCCAACACCTATCCGCGCGCGTTCTACTCGCCCGCTATCCTGCGTGCCTCGCGCAGTTCGCCGCGCGTTGCCTCGCCTTGACCTTGGCGCCCCACTCTCTTACACCGCCCCACCGATTGCGGGTGTAGCTCAGTTGGTTAGAGCGCCGGCCTGTCACGCCGGAGGTCGCGGGTTCGAGCCCCGTCACTCGCGCCATTCTCCTAAGCTGCAACACCACCGCGTCATACCCCTTCCCGTGTGGCGGAATGGCACCGATATGGCTATGGTGCGGCGCACTCCGCACGAGTCACATCCGGTTGGAAGGGTTTCCGATGCAGTCAGCCAATGCGCTGCTGGTCCACTACTATCCCATTCTCATCTTCCTGCTGATCGCAGCCGTGGTTGCGGGAGTGATGGTGGGCGGGTCGCGGCTGATTGCGCCGAATAACCCCTATGCCGAGAAACTATCCGCCTATGAGTGCGGGTTCGAGCCGTTCGACGATGCCCGGCGTCGGTTCGACGTGCGGTTCTACCTCGTCGCCATCCTGTTCATCATTTTCGACCTCGAAGTTGCGTTCCTGTTCCCGTGGGCGGTCAGCCTCGGCGCCATCGGCGTGTTCGGCTTTCTCTCCATGATGGGATTCCTTGCCGTGCTGACCGTGGGCTTCGTCTACGAGTGGAACAAGGGCGCGCTGGAGTGGGAGTAGCACCAATGAGTGTCACAGTAGAGACTGCGCCTGAGACCCCTGGCTTGGTTTGGAATCGCGACGTCCTCGCTCCCGGGCCGGAGCAGGAGGCGGTGATCAAGGGCATCACTGGGGAGATGACCGACAAGGGCTTCGTGGTCGCCAACCTCGACCGTGTGGTGAACTGGGCGCGCACCGGCAGCCTGTGGCCGATGACCTTCGGGCTGGCCTGCTGCGCGGTGGAGATGATCCACGCCTACATGCCGCGCTTCGACCTGGACCGCTTCGGCGTGATCCCGCGCGCCAGTCCGCGGCAGAGCGACGTGATGATCGTCGCCGGCACGCTGACCAACAAGATGGCGCCCGCCTTGCGCAAGGTCTACGACCAGATGAGCGAGCCGCGCTGGGTGATCTCCATGGGCTCCTGCGCCAATGGCGGCGGCTACTACCATTACAGCTACTCGGTGGTGCGGGGCTGCGACCATATTGTCCCCGTGGACGTGTATGTGCCTGGCTGCCCGCCCACGGCCGAGGCGCTGGTGTACGGGATCATGCAGTTGCAGAAGAAAATCCGCCGCACCGGGTCGATCCTGCGTGACTGATCTCGTGCAAACCGATGCGGTATCGGCTGATTCCGTGCACGCTTTGGCTGAGGCGGTCGGGCAGCTCCCTGGCGTGGCCAGCATCGGGGTCGAGGCGGGCGAGGTAGTTGCGCATTTGGATGCGAGCTCGCTCATCGCGGTCATGACCACCCTGCGCGATGAGCCCCGCTTCGGCTTCGAGCAGATGATGGACATTTGCGGGGTGGACTGGCCGGAGCGCCCGTTGCGTTTCGACGTGGTCTACAACCTGCTGTCGGTTTCTAACAACCATCGCGTGCGTCTGATCGTGCAGACGGATGCCTACACACCCGTGCCATCGGTATACCAGGTATGGCCAGCGGCCACTTGGTG
>CAXTNN010000288.1:0-5084 GCA_964245545.1 uncultured Acetobacteraceae bacterium
GTCCGGCACCATGATCCAGTTGCGCGCCGCCTCCATCTCGTCGGCCTTGTCGCGCGCCGCGCCATAGTCCTCGACACTGACGTCGAGCTTGCCGATGCGCCACTTCTGGTAGGCATGCCTATAGCTGCGTCGATCTGTGAAGGCCGCCGCGATCGGCAGGAGTATGGCGAATGCCAGTACGACGACGACGATGGGTGTCAGGATCGACTTGGAAGAATGATGATCCTACAAGCCGTCCGAAGCGTCGTCGTCCGGGACGGCGTCGGTGAACGGCACCGTCATCACGGGGCGGCCCTGCTCGTCGGTGATCTCGAAGGCGCAGTCGAACCAGTTCGCGACGCTGTAGAGGCGGGTGCGCGCGATCAGGTCGTGCGCCACGGTCAGGGCGTGCTCGCGCACCTGTCCGACATCGGCGATCTCGTCGCCGTCGACATCGTCCGCCACGCCGTCCGGGCCCGGCTTGTGGCGCACGTTGAAGAAGTAGCGCGCCATCTCACGCTTTCCCGATCAGCCGCTCGTATTCGGCCTCGGGCACGCCATACGCCCCGTTGGTCAGCGCGTGCAGCCGCTCGCGGTCGAGGATCTGGATGCGCTTGCGCCGGCTCCGGATGCAACCGGCGCTCTCAAGATGCTGCAGGGCCAGCGTCACCCCGGCGCGCTGTACGCCGAGCATCACAGACAGGAACTCGTGCGTGAGCAGGATGTCGTCGCCGTCGACGCGGTCGTGGCACATCAGCAGCCAGCGCGCGAGACGGCTTTCCAGGCCGAGCGCACCCTGCGCGAAGGCGGTCTGGCCGACCTGGGTGATGTACGTTTGCACGTAGCGCAGCAGCAGCAGGCGCAGGCTCTCGCTCCGCGCGATGGCGTCGAGGAGCGCCGACGTCGCGATGCCGTGCAGCTCGCCCGCCATCTGCGTGTAGTTGGTGTGCGGCGTACGGTCGCCGCCAAGAAGGACCGGCACCGCACCGACCATCCCCTCGCGCCCGATCAGGCCAATCTCGATCTCCCTTCCGTCATGGCTTGCGACGACGGAGGTGATGCCGCTTTCAGCGAAGTAGCATTCCGCGATCGGCTGGTTCGCCGTGACCATGTCCTCACGCAACTGCGTGCTGATCGGCTGCAGGTGCGGGGCTAGCAGCGCGAAATCCTGCGCCGAGAGTTGCCTCAACAGGCCATTGCGGATGTCGGATTGCTGAGCTTGCGCCACGGCGTCTGTCCTCGATGGAGGCAAGAGCACAACCGCGGTCTCCCAGCCGCCCGCGCCCGGATCATCGTGCAAGCGATACAGCGAGATTGGTCATCGTAGCCGATGATTACAAGGCGTCTCACAATACCCTCACCCGCGCTACTAACCTGGCGTGGATTGAAGCATAGACTCGTCGTTTCATGACATTTAGCTTCGCGCGCCAGACATTTCCTGCTTCGACTGCGGGAGAGGACCGCTTGCGCATGCACTGTTCAGCATCTCTGAAGCAGCAAGCTTTTTGTATGACATCGCACAATTGACGAACGCGCATTTGGGCGAAAGACTTGGTGAGTGTTCGCAATCACACCAACCATTTGTTTGATAGGACACCAAAACAGCGGACGCCCTTTTGTCACAACCAAATGATAGCTGGTGTCATCCATAAAGCCATGGCAGCGCTGAACGACGCTGAGCATCGGCAGTGTCCCGCGCCGGAAAGGCAGAAGTAGCATTGTGACGGATCGCAACATGATGATGAGCGAGGCACTCGTGCGGAAGTTCGAAGGCTTCGGTCCGCTTGTGGAAGCGGATCGGATCGCGCTGCGCAGGATCGGCGCCGAGGCGCGTCACGTTCCCGCCGGGTCGGACCTCATCCGCGAGGGCGAGGCGCCCTCGGACGTGTTCCTGATCCTGGATGGCTTCGCCTGCCGCTACAAGGTGCAGACGAACGGCACCCGCGGGATCGTCGCCTACCTCGTGCCCGGCGACTTCTGCAATCTTGATGTCACGCCATACGCCCCGATGGATCATGGGGTCGGCACGCTCTCGGTCTGCCTGGTGGCGCAGATCGCCCCGGAGATCATCCGCCTGCTGCTGCAGCGTCCGGCTCTTGCCCATGCCCGGCGCATGACAACGGTGGTCGACGAGGGAACCGCGCGCGAGTGGCTCATCAACGTCGGCCGGCGCCCGGCGATCGAGCGCTTGGCGCACCTGTTCTGCGAGCTGCACGCGAGGCTGCAGGTCGTCGGGCTCGTGAAGGGGGACGGCTTCGAGATGCCGGCGACGCAGGTCGACCTCGCCGACACGACCGGCCTGTCCTCCGTCCACGTCAACCGGAGCCTCCAGCAACTGCGGCAGCGCAAGCTGATCGAGCTGAAGGCCCGGCGCCTGACCATCCTCGACCTGCCGCGCCTGCAGCTTTTCGCCGACTTCCGGCCGAACTACCTGCACCTCGACCATCGAGCCGCGGCATGACCCTGCACCTGCAACCGACGCAGGTGCTGACGGACAGCGCCGACAGCGACGGCCTGCTGGTGTTCCACGATCGGTCCCTGGTCGCGGTGCTGGTGCGGCTGTCCGACGATCACGGGGAGGAGGCCGGCAAGTGGTACCTCGAAGCCGGCTTCGGCCAGCTGAACAGCATCCCGCCGCGCATCTTCGCCACCCTCGACGAGGCGCGCGACTGGATGATGCGTCGGCTCGGATGATCCCGCGAGCGGTGTCTGCCATGGCTAGACGCCGAATACCGCTCTGAACGCTCGGTCCTGCTGAATGTGCTCACATCCGCGTCGAGCGATCCTTGGCCAACATCGCCCGCCCAAAGGCCCTCCATGAAGACGCTTGATGATACTTGTCGACCATCCCAAGGCGACACCCCATCCGACAGCCTGCGCAAACTCGCGATCTACGCTGCACTGGTCGACATCTTCGGCGAATGCTGCGCGGCATGGGCCGCCAGCCGCGCTGCCGCCAGTTCTGCAAACCTGAACGGAGCGACACGGCCCGTGCAGCATGTGACGTCTCTGGAAACCGTGAACCAAAATGTACCGCCGTCACCCTGACTTTCAAACTCCAAGGCTGCAACCCGCGTCCGACGACCACCTGAAGGACGAGCTGGAGGTCGAGATGCAGAACCGCGCCTGCGTATCCTTCAGGATGTTGCAGCCGGCCGAGGCGGCGGAGGTGCTGCGGCGGGAGCAGCGCGAGATCGCGGAGGATTGGATCGGAGCCGCGAAGCGGTTTCTCCGCCGCTAGGCGGTGCTGCGCTTGGACCCCGCTGCCGCAAGCAGCGCTTCCGCTTCGATAAGCAGGTGCAAGGCATCCTGGAGAAGCAGAAGAACCTTGACGGAAAGGCGATGCTCCTCCGTGCCGGGACGCAATGACGCAACCAGAAGTTGCTGCGCGTCAATACGCTCCTGCGTGAACCTCTGTCTCATAGCTGACTGAACCATCTTTATCATTTGATAGTTCACCTTGCGTCAAAGGAGACAAGCTGTGAATGGCTCCGCCGAGTTGCGCCAGCTTGCCCATCTTCTTCGGATCGGAGCGGATGTCACTCGCGACATCGCGCTCATACGGCAGATGGATGTCTCTACGCTAGAGAGGCTGGCGAACGATGCTCTAGACATCGCTGACGAACTCGACGCGCTTGCCGCCTCCTCCCGCAAGCCGAGCGTGGGCTCTGCATAGATCTCCACCACGGCCGGGTCGCTGATCGCGAGGTTGCGCAGCGCAGAGCGCATGGCATGGGCGACGGTGTGATGCGCCTCGCCCGGCTGTGAGTGAGCGGCAATCCTTGCAGCGGGTGGCCTGTAGCGATTGCAGAGCGCGGGCAAACGCAGGCACGAACTTCGTTCACCTTCCGCAGGGTAAGCTAACTTCAGGCAGGTCAGCGAGAACCAAGCATGGCGATAGGCGCGAAAGTGGCGAGTCATCTTGATGATCGCGCCGGGGCGCCGCTGGCAGCGCCGCCCTCGATGTCCATGGCCCGCGGTGCCGCGCCGCCGCTTTCAGCCGATTACGTGCTGGTCGAAGTCACGCGATCCAGCGCCGTGCAGGTAAGTGGTGTGTCGAGCATAGAAGGCATGCCGGCCTATCTCACGCCCCCGCCGTTTGCTTCACTGCCGCAAGCCATCCTCGCCGCGCATCAATGGGCCGATGAGCACGGCGTTGGCCTCGTGTTGCTGCGGGATCGCACGGCGAGCTGAACGGTCTGCGGCTCTCTTCGCTGCGAGCGTCAACCTTTGCCGTGCGCGCGAAGGCACATACGAGGCGACAGGGAAGGTGGCACGTCCTCACAGCGGGCACGCCACTGCAAAACCTGTTCGTCAACGACAGCGCCGGTCCTGTCGAAAACGGTGACGATCAGTCGGGGCGTCGCTCGGAAGTGCTGCACGGCGACGAGCGCTTCGGTCGCGGTCGCGACGCCAACGGTGTCGATTGTCAGACGGCCTAGCACGCCCCGGATCAGATAGGCGGCTCTCATAGGTCGCTTTGAGTGGCTGCCTCGAAAGGCAGCAGCGTCATGTCTTCCAGCGCGATTCGATGCTCATCGTACATGGCGGAGATAAGCGCCTTCATGAACGAGCAAACGTCGGGCGACAACGGAACGATTCGCTCATGGTCGGCAAGGGTGCGTTCTGCATGGGCGAGGAGGTGTTGCTGAAACAAAAGGTCGACGGACTGTCTGCAAACCAAGCCCTTCTCCCTTGTGGAGAGGCAGGATACCTCGGGCAGCTGCGGGTACGCAAACGTCATAGCCGCCGTTGCAGGCATCGAGTGCCGCCATCAGGGGCGTCGCCTTCTCCCGCACCGGCGATCCGAACATCGGCGAGTTCGCCGATGCGGTGCTGCTCAAGACATCCGGGCAGGTGCCGGACGGTGGCGACCTGCCGGGCCGAGGCGCTGGTCTGCTCAGCCTGTTGCCAGCGCCAAGTCGTCCGCCTCGCCCCAGGCGCAGTGCGTGGCGAGCGACATGGCGAATACGGCGTCGAGCCGCCGGCGCTCGGCCTCGACCACCGGCCCGTCCAGCGCCACCGGGCGGCATCGCAGCCCCAAGCCCGGCACCACGAAGTCGGGGTTGGCGAGAGTATGATGGTCGGCTTGCACGAAGAAGGCG
>CAXTNN010000289.1:0-3949 GCA_964245545.1 uncultured Acetobacteraceae bacterium
ACCTGGACATGCCCCTCACCCCCGAACGGGTCTGGCGCGCCATTCAGGCCCCCAACCGCCACGCTCAAACCAACTAAAAAGCCCTCTCCCTCCGGGAGAGGGTTGGGTGAGGGGTCAACCGGCACCGATCTCCCCTTGCTGCCACCCTTACTTCACCGTCACAAACCGCAGCGGAAACGAGTCGTCTGCCAACTGCACCAAATCGACGTTCTTGCGCGCCGCCCACACCACCACCTGCTGGTGCAGCGGCAGGAACGCCGCGTCGTCCTTGAGGATCTTGGACGCCTCGCTGATCTCCGCGTCGCGCTTTTCGCCGTTGGTCTCCACCGCAATCTGGTCCAGCAGCGTATCGAACTTCGGGTTCGAGTAGCCGCCGTCATTGAAGATGCCGCGGGTGCCGTTCCGCGTGCCGGCCAGGTTGTAGAACGAGTTCAGCGCGTCGTAGGTAGTGGGCGTCCAACCCAGCATGTAGAAGCTGGTGTGGTAGTCGGGATTGCTGATCTCGGCGAAATACCGCAGCCGCGTCTGCGCATTCAGCGTCACCCGCACGCCGACCCGCGCCAGCATCACCGTCACCGCCTGGCAGATCTGCTCGTCGTTGATGTAGCGGTCGTTGGGGCAATCCAGCGTCACGCCAAAGCCATCCGGATAACCCGCCTCCGCCAGCAGCTTCTTGGCGCCCGCCGGGTCATAGGGGTAGCGGACGTCGTCGGCGGCGACATAGCCGTTCACGCCCGGACCGTAGAGCA
Source organism: uncultured Acetobacteraceae bacterium (assembly GCA_964245545.1). Lineage (GTDB taxonomy): Bacteria > Pseudomonadota > Alphaproteobacteria > Acetobacterales > Acetobacteraceae > LMUY01. Next base: position 750 of record CAXTNN010000289.1, read on the forward strand.
GGCCGGTCGGGTGGGACTGGCCGCGCATCACCCGCTGGTGGATCGCTTCCATGTCAATGGCCATGTTGAAGGCCTGCCGCACCCGAACATCCTTGAACGGGTTGCGCCCTTTCACGTCCGACTTCAGCAGCTCCGGCCGGCTCTGGTCGAAGCCCAGGAACACGGTGCGCAGCTCCGGCACCTGCAGCACCTTGAGGTCGGCGCTGTTGGCCAGCCGTGGCATGTCCTGCGGCGGCACGGTGTACATCATGTCGATGTCGCCGGAGAGCAATGCGGCCACCCGGGTCGCCGCATTGCCGATCACGTCGAACTCGACCCGATCGAGATTGCCCGGCATTTTGTCCCACCAGTGCGGATTGGCATGCATGGTGGTGCGCCGGTCCGGCTCGCGGTCATCCAGGATGAACGGCCCGGTGCCGTTCTCGTGCCGGGTGGCGAAGTTCTCCTCTTTCTTGGTGAGATCCATCGCCTGCTCGGCGTGGTTCGCCTCGCACCATTTCTTGGATAGGATCACCCAGAAGGTGATTTCCTGCAGGAAGATCGGGTCCGGCACCTTGGTGATGAAATCGACCGTGTAGTCGTCGACCTTCTTCACCGACGCCACCGCCTGCATGTAGCCGTTGAGCTGGCTGCCCGGTGCGATCACCCGCCCGTAGCTGAACAGCACGTCGTCGGCGGTGAACGGCGTGCCGTCGTGGAACATGACGCCGTGCCGCAGATGGAAGCGCCAGGTGGTGTCGTTCGGCTGCTCCCAGCTTTCCGCCAGCGCCGGCTCCACCTTCAGGTCGCGGTCGCGCCGCACCAGCGGGTCATAGAAGTTCTGGTCGAAGGTGAGCAGGAAGGTTTCGCTGCGGGTATACGGGTCCATCGAGTTGGCGTCGCCGTCATTGGCCCAGCGGAACGTCGCCGCCTGGGCCGCCCCGCCCAACCACAGCAGGGTGGCCGCCACACCAAGGCACCGCCGCACCGTTGCTCTCATGCTGGTCCCCTCCCAAGTCAACAGCCGTCGGCTTGTCAGGCCTCTAAGCAGCGCGGCGCACCAGCGCGGCCGGCAGCCCGGCGATGGCACGGTCGATGATACGGGCATCGTCCTCGGGCGATAGCGTTGCGGCGATCACGTCCTGCGCAGCGCGGGTGGCGATGTCGGCCGCGGTCTGGCGCACCTCGTTCACGGCGGCCTTCTCGGCGGCGGCAATCCGCTCATGCGCCATCTGTTCCCGCCGGCGCGCGGCGGCTTCGGCATCGGCCCGCGCCGCCTCGCCAACCCGCACCGCCTCGGCATGGGCCGACTCGATCAGGCTGCGCGCCTCGGCCAGCGACTGGTCACGGCGCTTGCTCGCATCCGCCAGCATGGCCTCCGCCTCGCGCCGCAACCGGCTGGCCTCCTCCAACTCGTCGCGGATGCGGGCAGCATGCGCGTCCAGCATGGCGGCCAGCGCCTTCCAGAGCCGCGCGCCGAAGATGGCAAAGAAAACCACGAAGGCGACCGCCACCCAAGTCCGCGGCTCGTTGAAAAACCTGTGCATGCCGGCGTCCTAAACTGAGGAGGCCAAGGAGGGAGAGAGCAGCGCGCCGACCGAGCGCTCGACCTGCGCCGGGTCGGGCGCGTGGCCAGTCAGCCGCGTCACCACGGCGGTCGCGGCCTCTCCCGCCACCTGGCGCAGCGCACCCATGGCGGCACCGCGCGAGGCGGCGATGCGCTGCTCGGCCTCGCCCAATTGCGCATCCAGCGTCTCGTTGGCGGCGGCGGCGCGGGCGGCGGCCTCCGCCTTGGCCGTTTGCGTGGCCGTGGCGATGGCGGCTTGCGCCTCCGCCCGGGCCCGCCGTGTTGCCTCCGTCAGTTCCGCCACCGCGCCATCCGCCGCGGTCTTGGCGCTGCGGGCGGTGTCCAGGTCGGAGGCGATGCGGCCGCGGCGCTCCTCCAACACCGTCCCCACCTTCGGCAGCGCCCAGCGCGACAGCGCCACGTAGAGCAGGGCGAAGATGATGGCACCCCACACCACCTGGCTGGTGGTGAGCGGGTTGGCGAAGTTGAGCTGCGGCATGCCCTCCTTCTCCGGCCCGGCGGCCGCAAGAAGCAGGGCAGGGCCAGCCAGCAGCAGGCGGCGCATGGCGGAGGCGATCAGGTGAACAGGATCAGGAACGCAATCAGCAGCGCGAACAGCGCCACCGCTTCCGTCAGCGCGAAGCCCAGGATGCCAAGGCCGAACACCTGGTCGCGCGCCGACGGGTTGCGCGCGATGCTCGACACCAGCGAGGAGAAGATGTTGCCAATGCCGATGCCCACGCCCGCAAGCGCAATCACGGCGATACCGGCCCCAAGGGCCTTTGCAGCAGCGACGTCCATGGTGGTCAATTCCTTCTGGTGATGGAGGGGAGGTCTGGCGCGCGGCTAGCGCCTGATCGGTTCAAGTCCGATCGACTTGAACCGTGAATCAGTCGCGAGAACAACGGCTAAAGCATGGCCGGGGAGCGAAAGTGAACCGATCATGCTTCAGTGCAGGTGCACCGCGTCGTGCAGGTAGATGCAGGTCAGGATCGCAAACACATAAGCCTGCAAGCAGGCCACCAGCAGTTCGAACCCAACCAGGATGACGTTGATCGCCAGCGGCCCGATGGCGCCGATCACGCCCAGGAACCCCAGGCCCGACAGCGTCAGGATGAAGGTGGCAAACACTTCGAACATCACATGCCCGGCCACCATGTTGGCGAACAAGCGGATCGACAGGCTGACCGGGCGCGACAGGTAGGAGATGATCTCCACCGGGATGATCAGCGGCGCCAGCAGCTTCGGCGCTCCCGCCGGGAAGAAATACTCGGTGAAGAAATGGCTGCCATTCTCCCGGATCGCCACGAAGGTCACGAACACGATCACGGTGATCGCCAGCGCCCCGGTGACCGCGATGTGGCTGGTGTAGGTGAAGGCGAAGGGCAGCAGGCCAAGCAGGTTGCCCATCAGCACGAAGAAGAACAGCGTGAAGATGAACGGGAAAAACCGCCGCCCTTCCTCGCCGATCTGGTCGACGCACATGCGCTCCACGAACTCGTAGCTCATCTCGGCCAGCGACTGCAGCCGGTTCGGCACCACCGCCCGCCCGCGCATGCCATAGGCCAGCATGAACAGGGTAATCAGCGCGCCGGCGACCATCCAAGCGTTGGATTGGGTGAAGTTCACCGATTGGCCCAGCAGCCCCCAGCCG
>CAXTNN010000289.1:3987-4321 GCA_964245545.1 uncultured Acetobacteraceae bacterium
TTCAGCAAAAATCCCCACCCTTCATCGGCGCCATCATCCTCCACACATTCACAATTCCGGCCGCACCCCACAGCAGCACGAACACCACCAGGAACAGCGGCGTGGTGTGCAGCCAGCGGTCCAGCCCCCAACCCAGCGCCAACCCCACCACTAGGGCGGACAACAGCTCCACCCCAACCCGCACCCCGATGCTCCAGGGCGAAGGACCGGTGGGCGAAGCCGCCGCCACCTTCGACACCCGGCGATTGCGCGCCGCGTTCAAACGGCGCTCGAAGTCGCCTGGATCGTCAGCCGGATCTGTCTCATTCATAGCGCCCCTTCCAACCCGCGTGAG
>CAXTNN010000289.1:4331-5069 GCA_964245545.1 uncultured Acetobacteraceae bacterium
GGCTTGCTAACCGCGAGGTTACGGGGTGTCAAGAACACGGGAGCGGAGCGGCCGCAGGGTCGACTGGGCTGGTCGACAGCCACCAGCCATCTCCTTCCAACCAGCACGTCTGGTCCGTCGGCTCCGGCGCCCGCCGCAGCGAGCGGATGGCGGTGAGATAAGACCGTTGCAGCGCCGCCTTCGGCCGCCCCTCCGCCGCCGAATGCCGCCCACCGACGCAGGAAATAATCCCGGGGCGGCTGGCGAAGCGCACCGCATAGCGTCGGCTCCCCCCTAGCCACCCAAATACGCCGCCGTCACCGCCGGATTGCGCAGCAGCGCCGGGCCGTCGCCATGCAGCGTCACCCGGCCGCCCTCCAGCACGTAGCCGTAATCGCACACATCCAGCGCCGCCGATGCGTTCTGCTCCACCAGCAGGACCGTGGTGCCGCCCTGCCGCAAATCGGCGATGGCGGTGAAAATCTCCTCCACGAACAGCGGCGCCAGGCCCATCGAGGGCTCGTCCAGCAGCAGCAGGCGCGGCCCGCCCATCAGCGCGCGGCCGAACGCCAGCATCTGCTGCTCCCCGCCCGACAGCGACCCGGCGAGTTGGCCCAGCCGCTCGCGCAGCCGGGGGAACCGCGCCAGCACCGCCTCGCGCCGCCGGCCCCGTTCGGCCGCGTCCCGCAGCGTGTAGGCGCCGAGCGCCAGGTTCTGCGCCACCGTCAGCGCGCCGAACACCTGCCGGCCCTCCGGCAC
>CAXTNN010000290.1:0-5067 GCA_964245545.1 uncultured Acetobacteraceae bacterium
GCCCTGGCCCGCCCGGTAGAACGGCGGCAGGGGAGAAACGCAATGGGCCGATCCAAAGCCAGCCGCCGTGCGCTCGCCATGGCCGCCCTTATGCTGGCGCCATTGGCCGCCGCCGCCGCGGACTATCCGGCGGCCAAGGAGGCCGACTGGGTCGCCCGCGACTTCCGCTTCCACACCGGCGAGCTGATGCCCAGCTTGCGCATCCACTACGCCACCGTCGGCGACCCGGCGGGCGAGCCGGTGCTGATCCTGCACGGCACCGCCGGGTCCGGCCGCTCCATGCTCACCCCGGCCTTCGCAGGCGAGCTGTTCGGCCCGGGGCAGCCGCTCGACGCCACCAAATACTACATCATCCTGCCGGATGCGATCGGCGCCGGCGGCTCCTCCCGCCCGTCCGAGGGGCTGCGCGCCCAGTTTCCCCGTTACGATTACGCCGACATGGTGCAGGCGGACTATCGCCTGCTGACCGAGGGCTTGGGCATCCACCATCTCCGCCTGGTGATGGGCAACTCGATGGGCGGCATGCTGACCTGGGACTGGGCCGAGGCCTATCCGAGCTTCATGGACGCGCTGGTGCCAATGGCCTCGCAGCCGACTCCAATGGCCAGCCGCAACTGGATGCTGCGCCGCATGCTGATCGAGAGCATCCGGCAGGACCCAGCCTATCACGGCGGCGACTACACGACCGAGCCGCCCTCGCTGCGCCTGGCCAGCGTGATGTTCAACATCGCCACCAACGGCGGCACCCTCGGCTGGCAGGCGCAGGCGCCGACCCATGCGGCCGCCGATCACCTGGTGGATACCCTTCTGGCCGCCCCGCCACCGCCAGACGCCAACGATTTCATCTATCAATGGGACGCCTCGCAGGATTTCGATGCGATGCCGGGCCTGTCGCGCATCACCGCGCCGATGCTGGTGATCAACTCCGCCGACGACGAGCGCAATCCGCCGGAGACCGGCCTGCTGCAGCAGGCGATGCAGCAGGTGGCGCACGGCCGGGTCGACCTGATCCCCGCCAGCGCCGACACCCGCGGCCATGGCACCACCGGCATGGCCAAGGTCTACGCCGAGACGCTGCGGCAATGGCTGGCAGACGCGCCGCATCACGGCACCTAGGGGCGGCATCGTGGATCGCGCATCGCTCGCCCGCTACCTCCATGGCATCGGCATGGCGTTCGACCCGGAGCAGCCGGTGCAACTGCTGACCGGCGGGCTGGCCAACCGCAACTACCTGATTGTGGTGGATGGCCGCCCCGTCGTCCTGCGCCGCCCACCCGATGGCGTGCTGCCCCCGGGCGCGCACGACATGGCGCGGGAGCATCGCCTGCTCTCCGCCCTGCCGGCGGCGTTGCCCTTCATCGCCCGCGGCCTCGCGTACTGCCCCGACCCGGCGGTGATCGGCGCCCCGTTCCAGTTGATCGAATACCGGCCCGGCCTGGTCCTGCATGGCGACACGCTGGCCGCAGCCGCCGACGTGCCGGACGCGCCGGAGCGGCTCTGCCGGATGATGGTGGAGACGCTGGCCGCCATCCACGCGGTCGACATGGAGGCGGTGGGCTTGGCCGGGTTCGGCCGCCCGGAAGGGTTCATCCTTCGCGCCATCGCCGGCTGGAGCAAGCGCGGCGCCCGGGTCGCCGGAGCAGGCAGCACCGGCAGGCTGGTGGCGGAGATCGCGTCCTTCCTCGCCCGCCAGCGTTTCCACCCGCGCCCCGCCAGCCTGCTGCACTGCGACTTCAAGCTCGACAACATCATCCTCGACCCGGCGACCCTCGCCCCCCGCGCCGTGGTGGATTGGGACATGGGCACACGCGGCGACCCGGCGTTCGACCTTGCCACCCTGCTCAGCTACTGGTCCGAGCCGGACGACCCGGCGTGCCTGCACGAACTTGCCCAAATGCCGACCACCCAGCCCGGGTTTTGGCGCCGCGCCGACGTGGTGCAGCACTACGCCGCGCTCACCAGGCAGGCGCTGGATGACCTGCCGGCCATGTTGGCACTGGCGCGCTTCAAGCTCGGCATCATCTTCCTGCAATTGCACGAGCAATGGGCCAATGGCGCGGTGAGCGAGCCGCGTTACGCCCGCTTTGCCGTCCAGGGCGCCGAAATCCTGCAGCTCACGCGCGACAACCTTCATCACGGGGTGGACTAGGCATGACACAGACCACACCGGGCTTCGGCTTCGCCATCCCAGCCGACCTGGCCGCCTTGGCCGAGCGGGTCAGCCGCTTCTTGCGCGACCAGGTGATCCCGTTCGAGTCCGATCCGCGCTGGTCCGGCCATGGCTTGTCCGCCGCGATGCGGACCGAGCTGAACGGCCTGGCGCGCGAGGCCGGGCTGTTTGCCCCGCAAGTGCCGGCCGAGTTCGGCGGGCTAGGCCTGTCGCACCTTGAGCAGGCGGTGGTGTTCGAGGCGGCGGGCTACTCCATGCTCGGCCCCGTCGCGATGCACTGCGCCGCCCCCGACGAAGGCAACATGCTGCTGCTGGACAAAGTGGCCACCCCCGAACAGCGCGAACGCTACCTCCGTCCGCTCGCGACCGGCGCCGTCCGCTCCTGCTTTGCCATGACCGAACCCGCCCCTGGCGCCGGCTCCGACCCCGGCCAGCTCGCGACGGTGGCGCGGCCGGACGGCGACGGCTTCGTCATCGACGGCACCAAGTGGCTGATCACGGGCGCCGAGGGCGCCGCCTTCGCCATCATCATGGCCAAGGTCGCCGGCGGGGAGGCGGATGGGCGCGCCACCATGTTCCTCTCCCCCATGGATGCGCCCGGCATCCGCATCGAGCGACTGCTCGACACGCTGGACACCAGCTTCAGCGGCGGCCATGCCGTGCTGCGCTTTGAGGGGCTGCGCGTGCCGGCCAGCGCCGTGCTGGGCGCGGTGGGCGAAGGCTACGCCTATGCGCAGGTCCGCCTGGCGCCGGCGCGGCTGACGCATTGCATGCGGTGGCTCGGCTCCGCCGTGCGCGCGCACGACATTGCTGTCAGCTACGCCCGGCAGCGGCTGGCGTTCGGCAAGCGGCTGGGGGACCACGAAGGCGTCTCATTCATGCTCGCCGACAACGAGATGGACATCCACACCGCCCGGCTGACCATCTGGCACACCGCCTGGCTGCTTGATCAGGGCGAGCGCGCCTCAAGCGAGAGCAGCCGCGCCAAGGTGATCTGCTCGGAGGCGATCTGGCGCGTCGCCGACCGCTCGATGCAGATACTCGGCGGCTTGGGCACGACGCGGGACACGGTGGTGGAGCGCATCTTCCGCGACGTGCGCTCGTTCCGCATCTATGACGGCCCCTCCGAGGTGCATCGCTGGGCGCTCGGCCGCCGCATCATGAAGGAGAACGCCCGATGAGCGGCCCGGCCGCGCTGTTCCGGCTCGACGGACAAGTGGCGGTGGTGACGGGCGGCGGCAGCGGGCTGGGGCTCGCCATCGCCGAGGCGTTGCTGGCGCATGGCGCCCAAGTCGTGATCGCCGGGCGCAACGAGGCGCGGCTGCAGGCGGCGCGCGAGGCGCTAGGGCCGGTTGCCTGCTTTACGGCAGACGTCACGAACGAGGAGTCGGTTGCGGCGCTGGACCGATTTGCGGCCGAGCAATGCGGCCGGGTCGATATCCTGGTGAACAATGCCGGCATCAACCCGTACTACCGCGCCTCCGAGGCGACGCCGCTGACGGAATGGCAGGAGATCATCGCCACCAACCTCACCGGCGTGTTCCTGTGCTGCACCGTGTTCGGGCGGCGCATGTTGGCGCAAGGCACTGGCAGCATCATCAACATCAGCTCGGTCGCCGGCCATGTCGGGCTGCCGAAAGGGGCGGCCTATTGCGCGGCCAAAGGCGGCGTGGAGCTGCTGACCCGGTCGCTGGCGCTGGAATGGGCGGGCAGGGGCGTGCGCGTGAACACGATCGCCCCGGGTTATTTCGAGACGGATCTCACCAGCGGGCTGCGCGCCCACCCCGTCCTGGGAGACCGGTTGCTGGCGAAGACGCCAATGGGGCGGTTTGGAGTGCCCCCCGAGATCGGCGGCGCCGCGGTCTACCTGGCGTCACAGGCAAGCAGTTACATGACCGGGCAGAGCATCGTTGTGGATGGCGGTTGGACCGCCGGCTAGAAGAAGCTCTTCCCTCCGTCTTCGCATGAAGCCCTCTCCCCTTGGGAGAGGGAGATCAGCAGCCCGCTGCGGCGAGTTCGCCGAGTAGACGAGCGACCAGTCCCGGCGCTTCCAATTGCGGCATGTGGCCGACGCCCGGGAGCAGGTGCACGCCAACCTGCGCCGGCAGGCCGCGGGCGTGGCGGGCCGGGATGATCCCGTCCGCAGCGCCCCAAATCACTTTTGACGGAACCGTCACCGGCTGCAACGCGCCGGCAAGCTGCAGCGCCTGGGTGCCGTCCGGGAACAGCCGCGCGGTCAGCGCCCGCTGCCACTCGCGGCGCCCGGGTGTCGCTTGCGCCCGCAGCGTGGCGCGCACGAAGCCGTCGCTCACCATCGCCGGGTCGGCAAACAGGCGGCGCAACCAGGGCGCCATGCTCTCCGGCTGGGTGGCGGCGGTGAAGCCGGCGAGGAACGCGCCATCGATGTCCGGTCCCAGCCCGACGGGCGCGATGAGCCCCAGGCTGCGCAGCAGGCCCGGCTCCATATCCGCCACCCCCAGCGCCACGGCACCCCCGAGCGAGTGGCCAACCAGGTGGCAGCGCGCGATCCCGGCTTCTCCTAAGGTGGCAAGCACCGCTTCCACCAGGTCGCCAAAGCTGGTGTCGGCGGCGGGGGAGCGGCCGTGGCCCGGCAGGTCTACCGCAACCACCGGACGCGCTGCCTCCAATGGGCGCCAAACTTCGTGCCAATTGCTGTGGTCGCTGCCAAACCCATGCAGCAGCACGATGGGCGTGCCCGCAGCAGGGCCGAACCGTTCCCAATGCAAGAGGCCAGGCCGCGCCGCCGTAACCGACTGCGCCGCCGGTGGGGGCGCCTCCCGGCTGTGCGTATTGATCGCCTCCAGCACGTCCGCATGGCAAACCCGCCCCCGCGGGCCGCGCCCGGTGAGGCTGGCCAGGTCGATCTGATGCTGCGC
>CAXTNN010000291.1:0-5050 GCA_964245545.1 uncultured Acetobacteraceae bacterium
GTTTCCCGACGTGCGGGCGTCGGACGCGCTGGAGGTGGCGGCAAGCGAGTTCTTTGCCCAGGGGCTGGAACTGGACGCGGCCGGGCTGTGCTGGGATGGTGACCTGGTGCGTGAGGCGGGCGCTTGGCATACAAGAGCATTCCGCGGCACAAGCTGGACCCGTCCGCGGGGAGCCGAGACCATGCAGAACAAGCTGAATGCCTATCGCGTGCTGCTGACCCGGGCGCGCTATGAAACCGTGATCTGGGTGCCGCGGGGCGATGCGGCGGACCCGACGCGGGAGCCACCGGCGATGAATGCGGTGGCGGCCTACCTGCTGGAGTGCGGCGCGCATCCGCTTGGGCGGGGGGTTTGAGGGTGCGGCTGCTCGCCGCCTGGCTGGCGGCGCTGCTGCTTTGCGGTGCGGCGGCGCAGGCGCGGGACCTCAAGATCGCCACTTGGAACCTGGAATGGCTGACGGCGCGGCCGGATGGCGACCCGGCGCTGCCGGAGGACGTGCATCCCAAGACCGCTGCCGACGTGGCACGGCTGCGGCGCTATGCCGACATGTTGGACGCCGACGTGGTGGCGCTGGAGGAGGTGGATGGGCCTGGGATTGCCGCCGCCCTGTTCCCGCCGGACCGCTACACGCTCTATTTCACCCATGACGAGGTGGTGCAGCGGGTGGGGATTGCGGTGCGGCGGAGCATTGCGGCGCATCAGAACCCCGACCTGACGGCGCTGGACCTTTATGCCGACGCCAAGTTCCACCTCCGCAGCGGCGCGGATGTGACGCTGGACCTGCCTTCAGGGCCGCTGCGGCTGCTGGCCGTCCATCTCAAAACGGGGTGCCAACGCGACGCGCTGGCGCGCAGCACGCGGCGGCAGTGCGAGACGCTGCGGGGGCAGCTCCCGGTGCTGCAGGGCTGGATGGCGCAGCGGCGGGACGAGGGCGGGCCGTTCGTGATGTTCGGCGACTTCAACCGGTGGATGACCGGCGGTGACGATCTGCTGGCGGCGCTGCGCAGCGTGGCGCCGCTGGCGCAGGCCGATGACGGGCATGACAGCCCGTGCTGGGGTGGGGAGCACTTCATCGACCACATTCTGGCGGGCGGCGCGGCGCGGGCTTGGCTCGACCCGGCCAGCCTGCGGGTACTGACGTATAGCGAGGGGGTCGATCAGAAGGAGCATCTTTCTGATCACTGCCCAGTGTCGGCGCGCCTCCATTTGCCGGGCTGACCGTATCCTTGTGTGAGGTGTGAGTTCGGTCACGAAAGGAAGGCAGCGGCAGGATCTACACACGCAAGGCGGGGTTCATTGATGAGGTTTTAACGTTTGGTTGCACTCGTGCGGCGGGGTTTGCTACCGTGGATGGGTATGCGGCTGAGCGGTGTGGCGGCGTCATACCAATTTTGTGACTCTGTAGATCCGGATGAGACAGTAGATTTTAGTTCGCCTTCGGTTAACAAGCGGTTAAAGTGCAGTGCAGCATTTTCTGGGGAGCACGCCGTGTCTCTGATCAGCAAGCGTGGTTTGTCTGCTGCCAGGATGCCGGGCGACGTTGGCATGACTGGCCCACTTTCGGCAGGCACCATCCGGCTGCCGGGTGACGGGTCCCGGACGGGCGCGGCCAATGCGTTAAACCGTTCGGGCCGGCTGGCGGCGGGGACCCGGGCAGAGCCGAGGCAATTCCGGCAGGCTGGCCTTCCTGCGCATGTGTTCGTGCTGCTGACGCGGCTGGCCGACGTGGCGCTATTGCTGGTTAGCGGCTGGCTGGCCTCGCGGATGTGCGATGCCATTGGCGCCGGCGTGTTCCCGGGCGAGCCGGTACTGGCGACGATTGGCGCCACGGCGGCCACCCTGTCGATCCTGAACCGGGCGGATGCGTATGCACCGTCCCGGCTACGCAACGCGTCGCGGCGGCTGCGCGTGCTGTGCGGGAGCCTTGCGGTGGGCGGCGCGGTTGGGCTGCTGTGCTTTGCACTGATGCCATCTGCCGGGCACACCACGCGCTGGTGGCCGGTGTTGTGGATGGTTTCTGCCGGGGTGCTGACCGGCAGTGCTGCGGCGTTGACCGCGCGGGCGGCCCGGGCGCTGTCGAATGCGGAATCATTGGCACGCCGGGTGGTGGTGGTCGGGGTCAGCGAGTACAGCATGTCGTTCATCTCGGCGATGACGGCCGATCCGGAGAAGGCGTCGACCTTTGTCGGCTTGTACAATGACGGGCAGGATACGGTGACGCCGATTTCCGATATTCCGGTGCTTGGCAACATCGTGGACCTGGTGGCGCGGTGCCGGCGGGACCGGGTGGACGCGATCGTGCTGGCGCTGCCGCTGTCGGACGATGCGCGGATCAAGCGGGCGCGCGCGGCGCTGCGGTCGGTCACGGCCGACATCTTCATGGCTGGCGAGCTGCTGGAACACGCCTGCAAGAGCAGCAAGCTTGACCGGGTTGGGCCGAATGCGGTGATCAAGATCGGCAGCCGGCCGCTGACCGAGTGGGAGTCGGTGGAAAAGTCGGCGTTCGATTGGGCGGTGGCGGCGGTGCTGCTGATCGGCGCCCTGCCCTTCCTTGGCTTGATCGCGCTGGCCATCCGGCTGGACAGCCCTGGACCGGTGTTGTTCCGGCAGCCGCGGCTGGGCTTCAACAACAATATGTTCGATGTTTTCAAGTTCCGGACCATGTATCACCACATGGCGGACCTGAAGGCGGACCGGCAGACCACGAAGAACGACTCGCGGGTAACGCGGATCGGGCGGCTGCTGCGCAAAACCAGCCTGGATGAGGTTCCGCAGTTGCTGAACGTGTTGCGTGGCGAGATGTCGCTGGTGGGACCGCGGCCGCATGCGCCAAACACCAAGGCCGGCAACCAGTTGTTCCATGACGCGGTGGCGGATTACGCGCTGCGCCACCGGGTGAAGCCGGGGATCACCGGCTGGGCGCAAGTGAATGGCTGGCGGGGTGAAACCCGGACTTTGGAGCAGATCGAGCAGCGGGTGGCGCATGACTTGTTCTACATCGACAACTGGTCGTTCCTGCTCGACATCAAGATCATGGTGCTGACGGCGCTGCGTGAGCTGCACAGCAAGGCAGCGTATTAGCCACTCGGGCCCCGCCCCGCCCCTTGCTAGGGGGCAGTTGTCCGCCAGACACCCTCACACGGTCGGGATTTTCCGCGCATGGCCAGGCTTTGGGCGTTTAGCCGGGCCAGGCGCTCAGGGTGGCGGAGGATTTGTTCGGCCACTGCGACGGCGCGCTGCAAGTCGGCCGTGGCGGCATGGCGGATGGCTGGCGGCTTGATGGCGAGGCGCCAGGGCCGGCCGCAAGCAGCGTCCAAGCACACGCGCATGAAGCAGTGATCAAGCCGGAGGGGCCAGCCGTGGCGGGCGGCGGCGGCGGGCAGTTCCTGCCGGGTGAGGGCAAGCCAGCGCTCGACCAGGGCCGCCCGACCAGGCTCTGGCAGCGCGCGGGCGGTCGGCGCGCTGGAATTGCTGAAGCCGGTGCTCAGTGCCCGTGCTTAGTGAACGAGCGCGGGGATCATCTCGTGCTGGACGATGGCGGCGAGGGCGAGGTTGCGGTCCTCCGCCAAGGCCATCGGCGAACCATCGGCGCCGTGGATGGCAAACATGGTGGTGCCGTTCAGGAACACGGGCTTGACGTAGGCCATCTGCGAGACGCCGAGGCGCTGCAATTGGTCGGTTGTCATGGCATGCACGTCGATCCGGGAGTCGGTATCGGTGGTCTTCACGTCAGTAGCGTCGATCATGGGTCTGTTCCTCAAACCGGCTCCCGCATTGGCGAGCGCGGCCCTGCAAGGATGGATGTTCAGGCTTTATCGGCTTTCGATTGGACGAAACGCTGTTCCGCATCGACCACCCGTGACGCGCTTGAGCGAGTAATCGGGATGGTTTTGACGCGTGTCTCGGGCAAGGGGCGGGCCAGCTCGATATGCAGCAAACCATTGTCGAGCCAGGCAGACTTCACTTCGATCCCCTCCGCCATGATGAACGCACGCTGGAACTGCCGGGCCGCAATCCCTCGATGGAGGAAGACGCGGCCTTGCGTGTCGTCATTCTGGCGGCCACGTATGACCAATTGGTTGTCTTCCTGCGTTATTTGCAGGTCATCCATCGTGAAACCGGCGACGGCGAGGGTGATCCGCAGCGTGGTGCCGCTCACCTGCTCGATGTTGTAGGGAGGATAACCGTCGGAGGAGGATTTTGCAGCGCGCTCGAGCATCTGCTCGAGTTGGTCAAACCCCACGAAGAGCGGCGAGGCGAACAGACGCGTTGAAGACATGCGAGGCCTCCTCCATGGAGCGAGACAACCACCGGAACCCCTGCGGCATTCCGATGGGACGGATGTGGAACACGCGGGGGGCTGATACAAGAGGCTGGCTAAGAGCCTGTTATTGATAGTGCCCCGTTCGGCGGCTAAATCCTGGCCGCTATGGCCGATCCTGATTCCTTGCCCATCCTGATCACGCCGAACCCGGCGCTACGCACCAAAGCACGCCGGGTCGAACCGGGCGATGCGGAGGCGGTGCGCATGCTGGTGCCGCGGATGTTCCGGACCATGTACGAGGCGCCGGGGATCGGGCTGGCGGCGCCGCAGGTCGGGGTGGGGTTACGGCTGGTGGTGGTGGACCTGATGCCGGACAACACGCCGCAGCCGATGACGCTGATCAACCCGCAGGTGGTGGCGGTGAGCGACGGTTGGGCGACGCGCGAGGAGGGCTGCCTGTCGCTGCCGGGCCAGTATGCCGACGTGTCGCGGCCGGCGGAGGTGACGGTGCGGTATCAGGACGAAGCCGGCGTGCGGCGCGAGCTGAAGGCGGAGGGGCTGCTGGCGGCCTGCCTGCAGCATGAGCTGGACCATCTCGACGGGGTGCTGTTCGTGGACCATTTGTCGGCGCTGAAGCGGAACATGCTGCTGCGCCGGCTTGCCAAGGAGCAGAAGCAGAAGGCGACGGGGTGATGCGGCTGGCCTTCATGGGCAGCCCGGGCTTTGCCGTCCCTGCCCTGCTGGCGCTGCATCGGGCAGGGCATGAGATTGCGGCAGTTTATACCC
>CAXTNN010000292.1:0-5044 GCA_964245545.1 uncultured Acetobacteraceae bacterium
CGCGCGGCGTTGCGGGCAGCGGCCAGCGCCAGGGTGGCGACGGGGGTGGGCCGCATTTGATCGAGGTCGGCGGCGATCGGGTTCAGCAGGCGCAAGGCGGCCGCTGTGGTCTCGCCGGGTCCGAACAAAGCGGCGTGCTCATGCGCGGTGAAGGAGAAGGTGACGCATTCGAGCAGGCCGCGCGCTGCAAGGGTGCGGCGGGCGGTGGCGGCGCGGACCTGGCGGGGCGTGAGCGTGGGCAGCGGCAAGGGCCCCATGGGCGGCATCGAGACGGGGGGCACGGCGTCCAGCCCGCGCAGGCGCAGGACTTCCTCCACCAGGTCTGCCTCGGGCTCCGCCGTATCCCGCCCGGTGGCGGCGGCCAGTGCGCGCTCCGGCAGCAAGGCGGGGGCTTGGTCGAGGGCGCCGATGCCCGCCACGTCGTTGCGCCAAGGCGGCACGGCGACGGTCACGCGGCCGGCGTCGCGGGATTGCACGGTGAAGCCCAGGCGGTCCAGCGACGCCACCGCCTCATCGGGCGGCACGGCCAGGCCGCCCAGGGTGGCAAGCCGCTCGAAGCGGAGGGTGGCGGAGCGGCGCCAGTCCGGTTCGGCGCCGGCGGCGGCAACCTCGCTGGGCTCGCCGCCGCAGAGCTCGATCACCATGGCCGTGGCGGCATCCAGGGCGGCGGGCAGCAGCGAGGGGTCGATGCCGCGCTCGAAGCGGCTGCGGGCGTCGGAGATGATGGCGTGGCGGCGGCCGCTGAGCGCCACCGCGACCGGGTCGAACAGGGCGCATTCGATGAACACGGCGGTGGTGTCGGCTTGGCTGCCGGTCGCCTCGCCGCCCATGATGCCGGCCAGCGATTGCGGGCCGTTCGCGTCGGCAATCACGCAATCCTCGGCCGTTGCGGTGTAGTCGCGGCCGTTCAGCGCCCGGAACGTCTCACCGGCGCCGGGGCGGAAGGTCAGCACGCCGCCTTTAACCCGGTCGGCATCGAACACATGCAGCGGGCGGCCGAGGTCGAGAGTGAAGAAGTTGGTGATGTCCACCAGCGCGCTGATCGGCCGCAACCCAAGGGCGCGCAGGCGGCGCTGCAGCCAGTCCGGGCTCGGTCCGTTGCGCACGCCGCGCACGGTGCGTCCCAGCCCCCATTGGCAGGCCGCGGTTTCGATGCGCCATTGCACGGGTGAGGGGAAGCGGCCCTCGATCCGCGGCGGCTGCCACGGCCGCAAGGTTCCCACGCCGGCGGCCGCCAGGTCCCGCGCCACGCCGCGCACGGCCAGGGCATCGCCGCGATTGGGGGTGATGGCGATGTCGATCACCGGGTCGTCCAAACCGAGGTAGGTGGCGTAGGATTGCCCTACGGGTGCATCGGGCGGGAGGTCGGCGATGCCCTCGTGGTTGGCGTCGAGGCCCATTTCGCGGGTGGACAGCAGCATGCCGGCGGACCGAACGCCACGGATCTCGCCGACCTTCAGCACGGTGTCCAGGCCAGGGATGTGGCTGCCCGGTGCGGCGAACACGGTCTTCATGCCGGCCCGCGCATTGGGGGCGCCGCACACCACCGTGATCGGCTCGGCGCCCGTGCCGACGGTGCAGACGCGCAATCGGTCCGCGTTTGGATGCTGCACGGCTTGCGTCACTTCGGCGATAAGGAACGGCCTAAGGGCGGCGCCGGGGTCGTGGATTTCCTCCAGCTCCAGGCCGATGCGGGTGAGCGTCTCGGCAATGGTTTCAAGCGGGACGTCGGTTTGGAGGTGGTCACGCAGCCAGGAGAGGGTGAACTTCACGGCGACACGCCTTCATGCAGCGCCACGGGGGCCAGCGGGTTGAACCCGTAGTGGCGCAGCCAGCGGATGTCGCTTTCGTAGAATGGGCGCAGGTCGGGCATGCCGTATTTCAGCATGGCGACCCGCTCCACGCCCATGCCGAACGCGAAGCCTTGCCACTCGCGGGGGTCGATGCCGCAATTGGCCAGCACGCGGGGGTGCACCATGCCGCTGCCGAGGATTTCCAGCCAGTCGCCGCCCGCGCCCAGCTCGCCGGTGCGGCGGTTCCAGCCGATATCGACCTCCATCGATGGCTCGGTGAAGGGGAAGTAGGAGGCGCGGAAGCGGACGGGCAGGGTGGCAATGCCGAAGAAGGCGCGCAGGAAGTCGATCAGGCAGCCCTTGAGGTGCCCCAGGGTGAGATGGCGGTCGATCGCCAGGCCTTCGCACTGGTGGAACATCGGGGAATGGGTGGCATCGTGATCGGCGCGGTAGGTGCGGCCCGGGGCAATCACGCGGAACGGCGGCTCGGTGGCCAGCATGGAGATGATCTGCACGTTGGAGGTGTGGGTCCGCAGCACCAGCGGATGGCCGGCGCGGGTGCCGGGCAGGTAGAACGTGTCCATCTCGGTGCGGGCCGGGTGGTGGGCCGGGATGTTAAGCGCGGCGAAGTTGTGCCAGGCGGTTTCGATGTCGGGGCCTTCGCCGACGGAGAAGCCCATGGCGCCGAACAGCGCGGCCATTTCCTCCATCGTGCGGCTGATCGGATGGATCAGGCCCGGCGGCTCGGGCGGCGGCGGCAGGGTGACGTCGATCCGCTCCGCGGCCAGGCGCGCGTCGAGGGTAGCGCTTTCGAGGGCGGCGCGGCGGGCGTCGATGGCGGCGGAAAGGCTGTCTCGGAGTTGGTTGAGCGCCGCGCCGCGGGTGCGGCGTTCCTCCGCGCTGGACTGGCCGAGGGACTTCAGCAATGCGGTGAGACGGCCCGACTTGCCGAGCACGCCGACCCGGATGGCGTCTAGCGCGCGCAAGTCGGGGGCAGCGGCAAGGGCGGCTTCGGTCTCGGCTTGGAGGGTTTCGAGGTCGGTCATGGTATAATTGCCCGTTGTGGAAAGAAGGCCGCGTCCTGACCTCTCCCGCCGGTGGAAGAGGGTAGGCGAGGGTGGCTGCCACGTTCAAAGGCATGGCCAGATGATGGATTGCGAGCCTGACCACCCTCACCCCGGCCCTCTCCCGCCAACGGGAGAGGGAGGTAAACGGCATCCTCACGGTGCTCCGAACGCCGGATAGCTCGCCATTTTCGCCACGTAGGCCTGCGCCAAATCCGCCGTCTGCGTGCCGCCGGTGCCGTCCTTGCGCGGGTAGAAGAACGCCTGCATCCGCTCCGGCGCCGCCATGTCGGTCACCAACATGGTCACGCCGTCATCACGGCGGAACCAGGCGAGGAACACATCGCGGCCGTCCAGCTTCGGGCCGCCGGGATGGCCGAGCACGGTGAAGCCGTAGCGGTCGGTGTAGTCCGACAGGTCGTGGAGGTAGCCGGCGTCGTCGGCCGGGGAGACGCGCAGGGTGACCACGGCGAGCGGCGGGCCGACGTCGATGGGTTGGGCACGCGCCGGGCCAGCCAACCCGGCGCCCAACGCGAGCGCTGCCAGAACCCGCCGTCTCACCGCAGTCAGGCGAGGGCGGCCTGCACCTTCTCCACCACGGCTGCGAACGCCGCCGGGTCGTCGAAGGCGAGGGCGGACAGGACCTTGCGGTCCATCTCGATGCCGGCCTTGTTCAACCCGTCGATAAATCGGCTGTAGGTCAGCCCATGCTCGCGCACTGCCGCGTTGATGCGCTGGATCCACAGCGCGCGGAACTCGCGCTTCTTCACCCGGCGGTCGCGGTAGGCGTACTGCAGCGACTTCTCGAGCCGCTCCAGAGCGATGCGATAGTTGGTCGAGCTGCGACCGACGAAGCCTTTGCTCTGCTCCAGCACCTTCTTGTGCCGGGCGTGGGTGGTAACCCCCCGTTTGACGCGTGCCATGGCCCGTGCTCCCTATGCCAGCCCGTACGGGGTCCACTGCTTGACGGTCAGGCCGTCCGCGTGGGTGAGGGTCTGGCTGCCGCGATTGCTGCGCTTGGCCTTTTGGCTGCGCGCCATCAGGTTGTGGCGCTTCTTGCCGGGGCCGGCGAGCACCTTGCCAGTCGCGGTGATCTTGAACCGCTTCTTGACCGACGACTTGGTCTTGAGCTTGGGCATTTTTATCTCCTTGTGGCTAGACCTGCGTGCGAAAGCAGGCGTCGCGGCCGGGCATGCCCATCCAGGCCCGGCGCGCAGACGAAGTGCCGCGTAGTAAGCCCAGCTTACGCCTAGATCAAGTGCGGGCTATAAGCCGCGCCATGCGCGTTCCCTTCCACAAAATGCACGGCGCCGGCAATGACTTCGTGGTGCTGGACGAACGCATCGTGGCGCTCAGCCTCACAAGGGGGCAAATCGCCGCGCTGGCGGACCGGCATACCGGCATTGGCTGCGACCAGTTGGTCACCATCGGCGCGGCCGAAGATGCCGATGCGCGGCTGCGGTTCTTTAACCCGGATGGCGGGGAGGCTGGTGCGTGCGGCAATGGCACCCGCTGCGCCGCCACGCTGCTGATGGACGAAAGGGCTGCCGGCACGCTCGCGTTGCGGACCGCGGCGGGCGTGCTGCCGGCCTGCCGGCTGGCGGGTGGCGGCGTGAGCGTCGATATGGGGCTGCCCCGGCTCGGCTGGCAGGAGATCCCGCTGGCAGGCCCCGCCGATACGCTGCGGCTGCCGATCCCTGGGGAGCCGGCGGCGGCCTCCATGGGCAACCCGCATCTCACCTTCTTTACTGAAGACGTGGATGCGGTGGTCACCAGCGGCGCGGCGCTGGAGCGCCATGCGCTGGTTCCGGAGGGCGCCAATGTCGGTTTCGCCCAGGTGCTGGCCGCCGACCGGCTGCGCCTGCGGGTGTGGGAGCGGGGCGCCGGGCTGACCTTGGCGTGCGGCTCAGGCGCTTGCGCCGCGCTGGTGAACGCGCATCGCCGCGGGCTCGCCGGGCGCAGCGCGGCGGTGGTGATGGATGGCGGCGTGCTGCATGTCACCTGGCGCCCGGACAACCATGTCGAGATGACCGGGCCGGTGGCGCTGGCCTATGAAGGCGTCGTCGACCTGCATGCCTATCCTGATTGAACAATGCTTGGGGACTTGCCTCCATGGTGAACCGCCTGCTTCCTGCCCTCCTGTTGCTGGCGATTCCCGCCGCGGCACAAACCGCCTCTGTCCCGGCC
>CAXTNN010000293.1:0-5025 GCA_964245545.1 uncultured Acetobacteraceae bacterium
GAGGGGTGGAAGCGCAACTACCGCTACGGCACGCTGATCTGCGACCTGGAGCGCCGACGCACCATCGCCCTGTTGCCGGACCGTGAGCCCGCAACGGCGCAGGCTTGGCTGTCCGGTCAGCCGCAGATCGAGATCGTGACCCGTCCACCGTGGTGGCGCTTATGCCCTGGCAGCAGCGCGTGCTCTGCCCGGGGCTGTGCAGGTGGCCGACCGCTGGCACCTGAAGGAGAACGCCAGCCAAGCCTTGCCGCGACCCGTGCATGCATGCGCCAGGTGCGCGCCGCGGTCGGCGTTGCCACCGTAGATCCCCGACTGCTGACGGCGGCAGAGAAGCTTCGATACAAGGGGTATCTCCGGCGCGAGGACGTCAACGCCGCCAGCGGTTCCCATGCTGGTCCAGGCTCGACATCTTGTCTACGGCGTCCAAACCCCCATCCGCCGCAAGCAGGAGGCAGCTTTGGACGACTGGCTGACCAAGGCTGCCGCCAGCCTTCTGAGGTCGTTCGCGCGAGGGCTGGCACGAGATCACCTCGCGGTTCGTGCTGCGATCTCCTCTGCCTTGTCCAATGCTCAGGCCGAAGGTCAAATCAACAAGCTGAATGTGGTCAAGCGCCAGATGTATGGCCGAGGTAAGCTCGACCTGCTTGGGGCCCGCGTCATCGCTGCCGGTCGATGACCATCACCAAAATTGCGTCAGAACCCAAACTGTACCCCTCTGACCGTGGGGTTCACGGTGGCTCTCGTGTTTGCACGGGAGCCTGATTGGGATGCTGGTGGTGGAGACGATTGCGCGAATCCGGCGTTTCCAACTCGCGTAGGCCAAATTAATCAAAGCCGTCTGCCGTGAGCTGCGGGTGTCGCGGAAGGTCGTGCGCAAGGTTCTCCGCTCGGATGCGACGGAGTTCCGTTACGAGCGTGAGCAGCAGCCGATGCCGCGGCTGGCGCGTGGCGAGAGGAACTGGATCGGCTGCTTGTCACGGCCATACCCTCAGCAGGCGGCGCGCAGGAGACGGTCTGCTTGCGCGTTGACCTGGTGAACAGGTGGCTGTTCGGGATCAATGCCGGCCGGGTCAAGGAAAGCATCCGGGAGCGGGTGCTGACCTACCAGCGGGAATGCTCCGTCATGCTATCCCGGCGCTTCTACGGGGCGATAGGGCAGGGGGTCATGGTGCCGCATCGAGCGGAGACAACGGCGCTGAGGCTGGTAGCGGAGGCTCGATACACGTTTAGAGTGGAGGCGGCCGGGCAGCTTTGGTTCGAACTAAGCCTGCCCGCCGTTCCCGCTATGCAGATCGACCGAGACAGACGAAGTCGCCAGAGCCGATCAGCTCACCTGCGGCATCTTAACCGACCTGGCACTTAGCCAACCGGGCTCGCTGTGGCGGGCTTTCGATTTGGGGAACTGGATATGAAGCCCGAAACCACCCTCAAGGTCGATGCCCAGCAAGCGGGGTAACGTAAAGCTTTCAGTAACCAGTATGCGCTATCCTTGCAGATGAGCGCGCTGGCGGCATTTCTGCTGTGGCGACCTGCTTGGCGGTCCACAAGTCGTGCCCTTAGCCTATACGCTTTGGACACCATCGCCGGGGTGCTGGTTGAGCAGCTGATGCGTGACGCGGGGACTATGCGCGAGCGAGGTGGGCAATGATCAGCGAAAAACTCCTCCGTGTGTTCGCCATTGCATTCATTCTGGGCCTTCGTGCGGCATCGGGGTTACGCTCGTGGTTTTTCCATGAGCGCCGACAAACAGCAACGGAAGGGATAGGCGAGGCGGTGATGGAGGCCCGGCACACCTCTGGGGTGGAGGCGATGGGATAACTCTTGGTTCAAGCTGAAGTCGCCAATGGTGGCGGCGATGAACTCCGCAGCAATTAGGTATTAGCTTGCGTCAGAGGATGGACTGTCTGGCGCCGTCGCAGAGGTTGCCGGCTCGAACCCGCGATCTAAAGCCTTCAGAGCCGCTGCGGCCCGTACCTTGGCTTTCTCGTCATCGGGCGTGTGAACGGCCTCACCGTCGCCATCGGGATACCACCCGGGAACATCGGCGACGACTTCGTGACCTTCCTCAGACACGTAGACGTGCGGTCGCGTTTCCCGATGCAGCACTTCGTGCGTCTTTGGATGAAGCCTCATGCCAAAGACACGGCCAATAGGGTCCGTATAGGTGGTCATAGAATACCAGGAATGTTAGACGAGCGAAGTATCGGCTGCCAAGGTGTACGAGTGGTTAAAGCAAGCCAACTTCATCGGCCCGCCTGCCGCTCTTGCACCATTTGAATCATTCCCCCGCACGCCCGTCTGATCCACCGTAAGCAGCCCGTCCGCCGACGCCCGCACCACATCGGCCACGTGCGTATCGGCGAGCCCGGCGCGGTGCATCGACCACGACGTAACAGGAGCGTGAATCCGGTCGAGCAGATCGGCCCTGTTATTCCGGATGCTGTTGACGGCGCGGGACACAGGCCGGAGGCGCAGCACATTGTTGGCCGCCGGGCGCATCAGCTCCGCGGCCGCGCCGCTGCCCTGACCCAACCACACCGGCCAGCCTCCCGCTCCAAGGATCACCGGCATGCGCTCGTGCAGTTGGCGCATGGTCGCGTTCGCGCTGGTGGTGAGAATGGCGAAGGTCCACACCACCCCGTCCAGCGCGCGCCAGGCATCCCACAGGCCGGCAAAGGCTAGCGGCACACCATCTGCCTTCGCAATGGCGTAAGGCTGCTTTCCGTCTGGTCGGACCTGTCACTCGTAGAACGCGTCCGCGGGCACTGGGCAGCGCCGCGAGGCCAAAGTGGCGCGGAACATGCCTGAGGTGGCGGCCGTCTCGGAACGGGCGTTGATGGGCCGCCCGGCCGCTTTCAGCTTGGCCCTGTCGAACGACGGCACCAGACCACAGGCGAGCAGGTCAAGCCTGCGTTCTCTGGTCTCTCGGTGCCGACGCACTACCACGGCGCTGTTTGTGGGCGCGACGTTCCACGAAGGCGCGAGGTTGGGTGCCGGTCCGCTGGTGGCGCACAAAGCGCGGATCGCGTCTGGCGGCAGGTAGGAGGCAAAGTGGCCGCACATGGGTAGAGATTTGGCATTCCCTCATACCTGCCGTCTAGCGCCGTGCCTTGGCGCGTACCCGCTTTCGTTACCCGCGGACAGACCCTCAAACGTCACCTCATGTGTCGCCTCCTTAGGATGGGGATAAGCTTGGCTGGGGTGGAGGAGGTTTTTACAGACTAGGCACCCTAGGCTGCGTGCCATTCTATGGACCCGGCAATCTCGCGGGCGATCATGCGTTGTGCAAAGAGACTGGCAAGACGGAGAAGGCGTTGACCAAAGAGCCCGAGTTGCCGCCAAACGTCATCCCGTTCCCAATCCGGCTGCGAGTGGTGCCTGCCCCAGCCGACACAGCCGAGCAGCATGCGCCAAAGGCTGACGAACTGGGATCCGTGATTGACCATAATGGCCGCGTCTCTGATTTGGCCGCGCTGATCCGGCATCTGTCCCCTGCAGAGTTGCGGGAGATGGGGCGGATCGCGCCACGGTCCGGGCAAGCGCTATGGGATGAGGTGGTGCGGCGCTGGCCAGCGCTGGCGGCCGAAATCGTAGCCGGCGTCGAGCCTCTAAATTTATGCCCGAGGAAACGGCAAGGTTGAAGCTTTAATTGGCGGTTTACTTTTGTCCGCCATGCTGCCGACGGCGCAAGCCCACATATCAGGGGTGTAGACGAGGTTCCCCGCCCAAATCATCAGACCCATGGCTAAGACGGTAACCAGCATCGGCGGCAGGGCCGCACGCCGTGGCCGCCGCCGGGGAGAGACCGGCGTGACAGCTGTCCCTAGACATACTACTACGTTCCCCATATGTTCGTATCATGCGTTGCAAAGTATTTTGCCATTCCGCCCGTTTTTCTGAGGCTGCCATAGGTGGCAGTATCTATCAGACGCCGGCTGGGTGGATCAGATAGGTGACGTGCAACGCCTGCTTGCATGTCGCGTGCTACCAACTGCTAAGTTGCTCCGAAAGCATGGGGAGCTAGCGTCGCTAGACTTGGCCTTGGCTGGTGTTCGTTGCCCAACGTGCTTGCATTTCAGCGCAATAATAACGATGGCTTGCCTGTGTAAGCCAGGTTTTCCCCGGCCATGTGGATCATCTCGCCAATCCGATTAAAGCAGCTCTTTATGGATGGCCCGCCCCTTACATCCCGGAGCAGGCTTGCTCCGTGAACGAAGGAGAGGACCATGGGCAAGACGGCGATTGCAGTACTTGGCATTGATCTCGGCAAGAACACCTGCAGCTTGGCGGGGCTGGACGCCAAGGGCGCTGTAGTCGTGCGGCGGCGGCTTACACGCGAGGGGGTGGTCAAGTTCGTGACCGGGCTGCCGGCGTGCGTGGTCACAATGGAAGCGTGCTGCGGGGCGCACTTCCTGGGCCAGACGTTCCCCTCGTAGGGCCACCGGGATACGAAGGCGATCGCTGAGGCCGCCACCCGGCCCACCATGCGGGTGGTCACGTTGAAGAGCGAGGCTCAGCTTGATCTGCAGGTACTACACGGGCGCGGCAGCGGCTGGTGGCGGGGCGGACCTGGCTGACCAACCAGTTGCGGGCCGTGCTGCTCGAGCGTGGCGTGATCCTGCCGAAGCGGAGGGCGCCGCTCATCAAGCGGCTGAATAAGCTGATGGCGGGCGAGCTGCCCATCAGTCTACGGGCGCTGGCTGCTGGAGGATCTGCGGGACGAGTGGGCGGACCTCGACCGCCGTATCAAGGCCTACGACGACGAACTCGTCGCCCTCACGTGCGAGGACGATGTGGCACGCCGGCTGGCAATCATCCCCGGCATCGGCGCGATCAACGCCACGGCGTTGCTGGCGGCGGCCGTGGGCGATGGATGGGCGTTCTCCAGGGAGCGTGATCTTGCGGCCTGGCTCGGGCTGACCCCGCGCTAGGTGTTTGGTCCCGGGGTGTGATGGTGCGGTTTGATCTTGACGCTGACGGGTCGCGTTGCCAAGCGTTGCAGATGCTCTGGAAGGGGGTTGGGCA
>CAXTNN010000294.1:0-2745 GCA_964245545.1 uncultured Acetobacteraceae bacterium
CACACGGGCAGCGTGCTGCATGCCACTCGCGACGACACCCGCATGGCACGGCTGCACGAGGCGCTCGCCTTCTTCGCGCCCGAGGTGGAGGTGCTGCGCTTCCCCGCCTGGGACTGCCTGCCGTATGACCGCGTGTCGCCCAACCCGGCGATCGTGTCGGAACGGATCGCCTGCCTGGCCCGGCTGCTGGAGCCCGCGGGGCGGCCGCGCATCGTGCTGACCACGGTGAATGCGTTGGTGCAGCGCGTGCCGCCCCGCGCGGTGTTCCGCGGCGCCAGCCTGTCGCTTCGCACCGGCGGCACCGTGGCGCCCGAGCAACTCACCAGCTTCCTCGAAGGCAACGGCTACGGCCGCGCCGACACCGTGATGGAGCCCGGCGAATACGCCTTACGCGGCGGCATCATCGACATCTTTCCCGCCGGCGAGCCCGACCCGGTCCGGCTCGACCTGTTTGGCGACACGGTGGAAAGCCTCCGCGTGTTCGACCCCACCACCCAGCGCTCCACCGACACGCTGCAACGGCTGGAACTGCGCCCGGTCTCCGAAATCGCCCTCGACCCGGCGAGCATCAGCCGGTTTCGCGAGGCCTGGCGCGAGCTGTTCGGCCCCGATGCCGCCAAGGATCCGCTCTACCAGAGCATCTCCGACGGCCGCCGCCATCCGGGCATGGAGCACTGGGCGCCCTTGTTCCACGCCAGCATGGAGAACCTGCTCGACTACCTGCCCGACGCGGCGGTGAGCTTCGACGCCCAGTCCGACGACGTGTTGACTGCCCGCCTGGAGATGATTGCCGACCACTTCGACGCCCGCAAGCTGCTGCCCCGCGACGGTGAGGTGCCCTATCGCCCGCTGCCGCCCGCCCGGCTGTATCTCGACCGCGCCGAGTGGGAGGAGATGCTGTCCATGGGCCCCTGGTTCCAGTTCAGCCCGTTCGGCCGCGCAGAGGGCGCGGAGGGCATCGACGCGGGCGGGCGGCCCGGCGTGCTGTTCACCCAGGCCGGGGCCCATGCCGGGTCGGATGTGTTCGGGCAACTCAAGGACCAGTCCGCCACCTGGGCGCAATCTCGCCGCCGCACCGTCATAGCCGCGTGGACGCGGGGGTCGCGCGAGCGCATCGGCAACCTGCTGCGCGAAAACGGCTTGCGCGCCATCACCGCCGAAACCTGGCAAAAAGTCCGCGTCGCCCCGCGCGACCACGTGGTGCTGGTCACCCTCGGCGTCGAACGCGGCTTCGTCACCGACGAGCTGGGTGTGGTGGGCGAGCAGGACCTGCTGGGCGAGCGCATCAGCCGCCCGCCGCGCCGCCGTAAACGCGCTGACCAGTTCATCGCCGAAGCCACCGAGATCGCCGAGGGCGACCTGGTGGTGCACCAGGACCACGGCATCGGCCGCTACGACGGCCTGGTCACCCTGCAAGTGACCGGCGCGCCGCATGACTGCCTCCGCCTGCTGTATGACGGCGACGACAAGCTGTTTCTCCCGGTGGAAAACATCGAGGTGCTGAGCCGCTACGGCGCCGAGGGCGGGGCGGCGCTCGACAAGCTCGGCGGCGCGTCGTGGCAGAACCGCAAAGCCCGGATGAAGCAGCGCATCCAGGACATGGCCGGCGAGCTGATACGCACTGCCGCGGAACGCCGGGTCCGCGAGGCCAGCAGCATGACGCCGCAGGAGGGCGCCTGGGACGAGTTCTGCGCCCGCTTCCCGTTTGCCGAGACCGAAGACCAGTCCCGCGCCATTGCCGACGTGCTGGAAGACCTCGCCGCCGGCCGCCCGATGGACCGGCTGATTTGCGGCGATGTGGGTTTCGGCAAGACCGAGGTGGCGCTGCGTGCCGCTTTCGTTGCCGCCATGAGCGGGTCGCAAGTGGCCGTCGTCGTCCCCACCACTCTGCTCGCGCGCCAGCACCACCGCACCTTTTCCCGCCGGTTCGAGGGCCTGCCGGTGAAGGTGGCGCAGCTCAGCCGCATGGTGACGGCCAAGGAAGCCGCCGAAACCAAGCGCGGCATCGCCGATGGTACCATCAACATCGTCATCGGCACCCACGCCTTGCTGGCCAAGGGTATCGAGTTTGCCGAGTTGGCGTTGCTGATCGTGGACGAGGAGCAGCATTTCGGCGTCTCCCACAAGGAGAAGCTGAAGGCGCTGAAGGCCGACGTCCACGTGCTGACCCTCACCGCCACCCCCATCCCGCGCACCTTGCAACTGGCGCTGACGGGGGTGCGCGAAATGAGCCTGATTGCGACGCCGCCGGTCGATCGCCTCGCCGTGCGCACCTTCATCATGCCGTTCGACGGCGTAGTGGCGCGCGAGGCGATCCAGCGGGAGCGGTTCCGCGGCGGCCAGGTGTTCTGCGTCGTGCCCCGCCTCGAGGACATGGACCGCATGGCGACCCGGCTGCGCGAGATCGTGCCCGAAGCCCGTATCGTGCACGCCCATGGCCGGCTGGCGCCCACCGAGCTCGAGCGCGTGATGACCGAGTTCGGCGATGGCAAGTACGACATCCTGCTCTCCACCAACATCGTGGAAAGCGGGTTGGACATGCCGGCGGTGAACACGCTGCTGATCTACCGTGCCGACATGTTCGGCTTGGGCCAGCTTTACCAGCTCCGCGGCCGGGTTGGGCGCGGCAAGCAGCGCGGCTACGCCTACCTGACCTGGCCGACCCAGAACAAGCTGTCCGCCGCTGCCGAAAAGCGCCTGGCGGTGATGCAGACGCTGGATCAGTTGGGCGCCGGCTTCACCCTG
>CAXTNN010000294.1:2755-4999 GCA_964245545.1 uncultured Acetobacteraceae bacterium
GGTGGGTATCGAACTATACCAGCAGATGCTGGAGGACGCGGTGGCGGAGATGCGCGCCGAACGCGGGCGCCGCAAGTCCGACGACCGTGAGTGGACCCCCAACATCTCGCTCGGGCTGCCGGTGCTGATCCCCGAGGACTATGTGCGCGACCTCCCCGTCCGCCTGGGCCTGTACCGCCGCATCGGCGCCTTGGCGACGGACGGCGAGAGCGAGGCGATGGCCGCCGAACTGGTCGACCGCTTCGGCGCTCTGCCTGAGGAAGTGGATAACCTGCTGCAGGTGGTTGCGCTCAAGCGCGCCTGCCGCGAGGCGGGGGTGGAGAAGCTTGAGGCCGGCCCCAAGGGCATGGTGCTGCAGTTCCGCGGCAACGCCTTCCGCAACCCGAGCGGGTTGGTGGCCTGGCTGGGCGCGCAAAAGGGCGGCGTGCGCCTGCGCCCCGACCACAAGCTGGCGATCTCCCGCGAGATGGAGGTGAGCGAGCGCATCAAGACCGCCCGCGATATCCTGCAAAGCCTCAACCGGCTGTCGAACCAAGCCCGCGCGGCGTGAGACCGTTTCATTGCTGACTTGGGCTGCCTACCTCCTCACGGCGGCCGTGCTGGGCGGGTTGGTGTTGATCGTGCTGGCCAACACCGCTCCGTCCCGCGCCCGCGTTTGGCTGCCCGGCGCCGTGCACGGCCTGTTTGGCGCCGCCGGCTTCGCCCTCCTGGTCGCCGGCGTGGCGACCGAGCCGGTCCGGGGGGTGCAGCAGGGGGCGAGCTCGTTCGGTACCGCCGCCGCCGGCCTGGTCACGGGTGGCCTGGTCCTCGGCAGCATGATCTTCGTGGGCCGCCTCCGCGCCAAGATGCCACCCCTGCTCCTTGTCGCCATCCATGCCACGCTGGGGGTGGCCGGCTTGGTCATGCTGGCCGCCTACCTGTCGGTGTGATCTCCCCCACCCACAGCTACTTGCCCATTGCGGCCGCCATCGCCCCCAGGTCCAACCCGTTCACCAGAACCTTCTGGTCCTGCACCGTGATCTGCCAGACCGCCCCATCGGGCGTCGTCTTGGCGATGCCTTTCAGCAGGATCACCACCGGCGCCGCTTGAGCTGCCACCGGGTCGGCCTGCAGGCGGGTGATAAGGTCGTCGAGGCCGTGGGCGGTGATCTGCGCGGCGCCGTTGAGCGTCTGCGGCCCCGTCACCGTGAACGACCCAGTGCCGCTCAACTGCGCCCCCGCCATATCGACCGCCAATTGGTCGAAGCCCACCTGGATGCCGCCATGGCTGAACAGGGCCTGGTAGTCCGCCAGCGGCGGCATCGGCCGGCCGGTCGCCGGGTCGGTTGGCTGGTTTGGCGCCAGGCTGTCCAGCGCCAGCTTGGTCAGGTCTGCCACGCTGATGTTGGAGGCGGTGGGCCGGAACGCGATGCGCGTTGGCACATAAGGGGCGAAGGCCGGCGGCAGCTCGTCCAGCCGCACGCCTTCCACCACCACGCCGAGGCTGGCCGACAGCATGTCCTGCGGCGCCTGGCCG
Organism: uncultured Acetobacteraceae bacterium; assembly: GCA_964245545.1. GTDB lineage: Bacteria > Pseudomonadota > Alphaproteobacteria > Acetobacterales > Acetobacteraceae > LMUY01. The sequence continues at coordinate 4,272 of CAXTNN010000294.1, forward strand.
CCGAAGCTGAGCTCCAGCTTGCCCGCGGCGCCGCTATGCCCGGCCACCTCGAACTTCACTCCGTCCGCCTCCTCATCGACCTGGACTCCCCTGAAAAGCCCCTCCGACGCAACCAGCATCTGCCTCAGCCGCGCCTTCTGCTCCGGCGTGGGCGGCACGCCGGGTTGCGCCGAGGTGAGCGCGGGGTTTTGCCGGAGGTCGGCCGAAAGCCGCTGGCCCGCCTCGGACGAAACCCCCGTGAAGGTGCCCGCGACGTGCAGCCTTTGCGCCGTCACTTCGCTGCGCACCGCGAGCGGGTTGGCGAACTGGCCGGCAAACCCGTCCACGGCCAGGTCGCTCAGCACGTCAAACCGCCCCGCCCCGCTCGGACGCGCGGTGGATTGGTTGCTGATGCGTCCGAAATGGCTCAGCGAGGCGCCGGCGCCGCCGGTCTTCACGATGTCGACCGACGCGATGGTGCCGCCGCTGCTGGAGACAATGGCGCCGTTCGGGTCAAACGTGCCGTGCTCGTCCTGCGCCCCTAGTTTCACCTGGTAGGTGGCGGGCGACGGCGTCGCGGCCCCGGTGATTTCGAACTCGGTGGGGAACTGCTGGTTGTCCACCGCCCAACCGCTGCCGACCGGCCGCAGCGTGGCCGTGAACGCAGCCGCCGGCGGCGCGAAGCCCTGGATCAACGGCGCCACCAGCACGCTGAGCGCGTAGTGGTCCCCCTGCGGGCTCACCTGCAC
>CAXTNN010000295.1:0-4732 GCA_964245545.1 uncultured Acetobacteraceae bacterium
GCGCATCACCGATTGGCGCGGCGCGGCGCTGCATCCGGAGAGTGACGGCACCGTGCTCGCCGTGGGAGACCCGGCGCTGTTGCCGCAAGCCGTCCGGCTGCTGGAGGGATAATGCGCGCCACCCTGTGCGTTGTGCTGCTGCTCGCTGCCGCCGTGCCGGCGCGGGCCGATCCGATCTACGCGCTGTCGCTGAGCGGCGGCGTGGCGCTGCCGGCGGATTTCAGCCATTTTCCCGCTGCCAACCCGGATGCGCCCAAGGGGGGCAGCGTGGCGCTGGCCGCGGTGGGCAGCTTCGACAGCCTGAACCCGTTCATCGTGCGCGGCTCGCCCGCCTCCGGGATCGGCCAGGTGTGGCAAACGCTGATGGTGTCCAACCCCGACGAAGCGGCCACCGCCTATGGCGAGCTCGCCCAGAGCGTGGACGTGGCGGCGGACCACATGTCCGTCACCTACGTGCTGCGCCCCGAAGCGCGGTTCAGTGACGGCACACCCGTGCTGGCGTCGGACGTGGCTTGGTCGTTCAACACGCTGCGCGACCAGGGCCGGCCGCTCTACCGCACCTACTGGGCCGATGTGGCGGACGTGCAGGCGACGGACCAGCACACGGTGGTGTTCCACTTCAAGACCGCGGACAACCATGAGCTGCCGCAGATCCTCAGCGAGGTTCCGGTGTTGCCCGAGCATTGGTGGAAAGGGCGCGATTTCACCGCCCCGTTGCATGACCCACCGGTTGGCAGCGGCCCGTACCGCGTCAGCCAGGTCGATTTCGGCCGCACCATCGCCTATGAGCGGGTGCCGGACTGGTGGGCGGCCAATCTGCCGACGGCGCGTGGCCTCTACAACTTCGACACCATCCGCTACGAGTATTTCCGCGACCCGACGGTGGCGTTCGAGGCGTTCAAGGCCGGGCAGGTGGATTTCCGCCGGGAAAACAGCTCGAAGAACTGGGCGACGGCGTATGATTTTCCCGCCATTGAACGCGGCCTGGTGAAGAAGGAAGCGCTGCCGGACCAGCTCCCCACCGGCATGCAGGCGTTCGCCATGAACACGCGCCGCCCCATGTTCCAGGACGCGCGCGTGCGGCAAGCGATGGACGAGCTGTTCGACTTCCAGTGGATGAACAAGACGCTGTTCTACGGGCTTTACACCCGCACCGACAGCTACTTCAGCAACAGCGTGTTCGCCTCCTCTGGCGTGCCCGAAGGCGCCGAACTGGCCTTGCTGGAGCCGTTCCGCAGCAAATTGCCGCCGGCTTTGTTCACGGCGCCGTTCACCCTGCCGGTGACGGATGGCTCGGGCAACAACCGCGAGGGTTTGGTGCACGCCTATGACCTGCTGAAGCAGGCGGGCTGGACGGTGAAGGACCGCAAGCTGGTGAACGCGCAGGGCCAGCAGATGAGTTTCGAGATCCTGCTGAGCGACCCGGCGTTCGAGCGCGTAGGCTTGCCCTATGCGCAATGGCTCGGACGCTTGGGCATCGACGCGCATGTGCGCACGGTGGACGCGGCGCAGTTCCAGAAGCGCATGGACGACCTGGACTTCGACATGGCCGACGCCGTGATCGGCGAAAGCGAGTCGCTCGGCAACGAGCAAATCGATTACTGGAGCTGCCAAAGCGCCAACCAGCCTGGCACGCAGAATTTTGCCGGCGTGTGCAACCCCGCGGTCGATGCGCTGGTGGCCGCCATCGTCGGCGCCAAATCCCATGACGAGCTGGTCACGGCCGCCCACGCGCTGGACCGGGTGCTGTTGTGGAACTGGTACATGGTGCCGATGTGGCACCTGCAGGAAGTCTGGGTGGCGTATAGGAACCGCTTCGGCCATCCGGAAGCGCCGGTGCGCACCGGGCTGTATTTTCCCGCCTGGTGGGTGGACCCGAAGCTCGCCGCCGCGACGGACGCCGCCCGGCCGCGCTAGAGCAGGATGGAACCGATCGAGCGCTGATGGGCCGATATATTCTCCGCCGCTTGTTGCTGGTGATCCCGACCCTATTCGGCATCATCACCATCAACTTCGCCATCGTACAGGCGGCGCCGGGCGGGCCGGTGGAACAGATGCTGGCGGAGTTGCGCGGGCAGACGCAAACCACCAGCCGGATCACCGGCGGCGGCTCGGAAATTCTGTCTTCCGGGTCTGACTCTGGGCAATACCGCGGCCGGCGCGGGCTGGACCCGCAGACCGTGGCGCAAATCCGCCACATGTTCGGCTTCGACAAGCCGCCGCTCACCCGCTACTTCGCCATGATCGGCTCCTACCTGCGCTTCGACTTCGGACAATCCTTCTTCCGCGGCGACAGCGTGCTCCATCTCGTGCTGCAGCGCCTGCCGGTGAGCATCTCGATCGGGCTGTGGTCGACGCTGCTGATCTACCTGGTGTCGATCCCGCTCGGCATCGCCAAGGCGGTGCGGGACGGCACGCGGTTCGACGTGGCGACCAGCACCGCCGTGCTGGTGGGCTACGCCATTCCCGGCTTCCTGTTCGCCATCCTGCTGGTGGTGGTGTTCGCCGGCGGCTCGTTCGTCAATTGGTTCCCGTTGCGCGGGCTGACCAGCGAGGGCAGCGGCACCTGGCCCTGGCCGCAGCGGGTGGCGGATTATGCCTGGCACATGGTGCTGCCGACGGTGGCGCTGGTGGCGGGCGGGTTCGCGAGCCTGACCATCCTGACCAAGAACTGCTTCCTGGACGAGATCGGCAAGCAATACGTGCTGACGGCGCGGGCGAAGGGGGCGGGGGAAGGGCGGGTGCTGTATGGGCATGTGTTCCGCAATGCGATGCTGCTGATCGTGGCGGGGTTTCCTGCCGCGTTCATCGGCATCCTGTTTTCCTCCGCGCTGCTGGTGGAGATCGTGTTCTCGCTGGATGGGTTGGGGCTGCTGGGCTTCGATGCGGCGATCCGGCGGGATTACCCGGTGATGTTCGGGACGCTGTATATGTTCACGTTGGTGGGGCTGGTGCTGCAGATTGTCGGGGATCTGATGTATACGGTGGTGGATCCGCGGATTGATTTCGAGCGGCGGGGGTGAGTGGCTGTGGCTTTGGGTGCCCGCTGCGAAAAGCCCTCTCCCATAGGGAGAGGGAGATATCGTGAGTTTGAGTTTTTGATGACTCCGCTCAATCAGCGGCGGCTGGCCATCTTCCGGTCGCATCGGCGGGGGTTTTACTCACTTTGGATCTTCCTCAGCCTGTTCGTGGTTTGCGCGGGCGCCGAGTTCGTCGCCAATGACCGGCCGTTGCTGATCCGGTTCGACAATCACTGGTACAGCCCCGTCCTGCATGACTACAGCGAGGACGCGTTCAGCGCCGACCTGCTGCCGATCGCGGCCGACTACACCGATCCGGATTTGCTCAGCGCCATCCGTGCGCATGGATGGATGATCTGGCCTGCGATCCCGTTCTCCTACGACACCATCGTCAAGGGCTTGCCCAAGTCGCCACCGACGCCGCCCTCCTGGCGCAACCTGCTCGGCACCGACGACCAGTCGCGCGACGTGCTCGCCCGGGTGATCTACGGGTTCCGCATCTCGGTGCTGTTCGGGTTTACCCTGACCATCGTCTCCTCCGTCATCGGCATCGCTGCGGGCGCGGTGCAGGGGTTTTATGGCGGGCTGACCGACCTGCTGTTCCAGCGCTTCATCGAGGTCTGGTCGGGCATGCCGCAGTTGTTCATGCTGATCATCCTGGCCTCCGTCATCACTCCCACCTTTTGGGTGCTGCTGATCTTCCTGCTCGCCTTTTCCTGGATGGGGCTGACCGGCGTGGTGCGCGCCGAGTTCCTGCGCGGCCGCAACCTTGACTACGTGCGGGCGGCGCGGGCGCTGGGGGTGCGCGACGGCACCATTATGGCGCGCCACATCCTGCCCAATGCGCTGGTGGCGACGCTGACCTTCCTGCCGTTCATCCTGTCCGGCTCCGTTACCGTGCTGGCTAGCCTGGACTTCCTGGGCTTCGGGCTGCCGCCTGGCTCGCCCTCGCTGGGCGAGCTGGTGAACCAAGGCAAGAACAACCTGCAATCGCCCTGGCTTGGCGTCACCGCGTTCGTCGTGCTGGGCGGCATCCTGGTGCTGCTGATCTTCGTCGGCGAGGCGGTGCGCGACGCGTTCGACCCGAAGCGGCTGCCCCGATGAGCCTGACGCGGCGGGCGCCGCGATGAGCCTGACGCGGCGGCTGCCGCGATGAGCCTGACGCGGCGGCTGCCGCGATGAGCCTGCTCGCCGTCAGCCATCTCAGCGTCCGGTTCGGTCCGGCGCCGGTGGTGGACGACGTGTCGTTCAGCGTGGACCGCGGCGAGACCGTGGCGGTGGTGGGCGAAAGCGGCTCCGGCAAGTCGCTCACGGCGCTCTCCATCCTGCGCCTGCTGCCCCCCGGGGCCGACGCCAGCGGCCGGGTGGTGCTGGACGGCACGGAGATGCTGGCTGCTGCGCCTGAGCGGCTGCGGGACATGCGGGGCCGGGTCGCCGGCATGGTGTTCCAGGAGCCGATGACCAGCCTGAACCCGCTGCACCGCATCGGGCGGCAGGTCGGCGAGGCGATGGCGCTGCACGGCCGCCGCCCCTGCCGCGCCGGCACCGTGGCGCTGCTCGACTCCTGCGGCTTCCCCGATGCGGCCGGCCGGCTCGATGCGCTGCCGCACCAGCTTTCCGGCGGGCAGCGGCAGCGGGTGATGATCGCGATGGCGTTGGCCAACGACCCGGCGCTGCTGATCGCCGACGAGCCCACCACGGCGCTCGACGTC
>CAXTNN010000295.1:4742-4986 GCA_964245545.1 uncultured Acetobacteraceae bacterium
GCAAATTCTCGAGCTGCTGGCCGAGCAGAAGGCGCGGCGGGGCTTGGCGCTGATGCTGATCAGCCATGATTTGGGCGTGGTGCGCCGGTACGCGGACCGGGTGTGCGTGATGAAGGACGGCCGCATCGTCGAGCAGGGCACGGGCGTGTTCCGCGCGCCCACGCATCCCTACACGCGCATGCTGGTGGCCTCCGAGCCGTCCGGCCAGCCCAACCCCCTGCCTGCCGACGCCCCCGTGCTGCTG
>CAXTNN010000296.1:0-4954 GCA_964245545.1 uncultured Acetobacteraceae bacterium
CGCGCCACGCCAAGCCAGGCAGCGCCGAGCTGCCAAGCCCCCCGCTTGCCCCGCTGCATGGCCAACCCCCGCGACTGCAGCGTGTGGAGGATGCGGAACGCGTTCACCCGGGTGCAGTCGGCTTCCTGCGCCAGGTCGGTGAGCGTGGCGGGGCCGAGGCGGGCCAGGGCTGCCACCACGTCCAGCGTGCGCTCGACCGCGCCGATGCCATAGCTGGGGGGCTCGGCGGTGGCGCTGGGGTTCTCAGGCGGCATGCAGCCGCATCTGGCGCGCCCTTCCGCTGCGTGGGGGGGGGAAGCAGCATAGGCAAGCGCGCCGGCGATTCTCAACTAAGGCGGGGCAGCGGCTTGTCGGCGCCGGGCGGCTGGGCTAACACCGCGCGTTCGTGGCTGGGCGGTCGGCGGGCGTGGTGAAACTGGTAGACACGCCAGATTTAGGTTCTGGTGGCGCAAGCCGTGGGGGTTCAAGTCCCTTCGCCCGCATCCGCTTCCCGGCTGTATGTTGATCTGGCCCGATGACCGAGGAACTCCCCGCCCGATGCAGGTTACCGAGACCCTTTCCGAAGGGCTGAAGCGCGGCTTTACCGTGGTCGTCCCCTCCACCGACATCGAGGGCAAGCGCAGCGCCAAGCTGGCCGAGCTGACCAAGCAGATCCGCCTGCCGGGGTTCCGCCCGGGCAAGGTGCCGGAACGCATCGTGCGGCAGCGCTACGGCACGGCGGTGTTGGCGGAGGTGCTTGAAGACAGCGTGAACGAGGCGACGCAGCAGGTCCTGTCAGACCGCGGGCTGCGTGCGGCAACCCAGCCGAAGGTGGATGTGAAGGAAGCCGAGGGCGTGCTCGACGGGGCGCACGACCTGGAATTCACGGTTGAGGTGGAACTGCTGCCGGAGATTTCGCCGCCCGATTTCGCCAGCCTGTCACTGACCAGGTTCAAGGCCGAGCCGAGTGCCGAGGAGATCGACCGCGCCCTGGCCGGGCTGGCGCAGCGGCATCGCTCGCTGGACCCGGTGGCCGAGCCGCGGCCAGCGGCAAAGGGCGACTTCCTGACCGTGGACTACACCGGACGGATCGAGGGCACGCCGTTTCCCGGCGGCGCCGGCACGGACGTGGACATCGAAGTGGGTGGCGGCGGCTTCATCCCCGGGTTCACCGAGCAACTCGAAGGCACGGCCCCTGGCGAGACCCGGACGATTGACGTCGCTTTCCCGGATAATTACGCGACCAGCGACCTGGCGGGCAAGGCGGCGCAATTCGAGATCGCCGCCAAGGCGCTGAAGACCGCCTCGGTGCCCGCAATTGATGACGGGTTGGCGGAGAAAGTGGGCTTCGACACGCTCGAGGAGCTGCGCGGGGCGCTGACCCGGCAGATGCAGCGCGAGTTCGACCAGATGAGCCGCATGCGCATCAAGCGGGACTTGCTGGACCGGCTGAGCAAGCTGGCGGACTTCGCCGTGCCGCCCAGCATGGTGGAGGCGGAGTTTGCCCAGATCTGGCAACGCGTGGAGGCAGACCGCCAAGCCGGCCAGCAAGACGCCGAGGACAAGGACAAGGACGACGCCACGCTGCAGGCCGAGTATCGCGGGATCGCGGAACGCCGGGTCCGTTTGGGGCTGCTGCTGGCGGAGGTGGGGCGCAGCCAGGGCGTGAGCGTGTCGGCGGAGGAGATGACCCAGGCCATGCGGGCGGAAGCCATGCGCTATCCGCAGCAAGCGGCTGAAGTGATGGACTTCTTTCGCAAGACGCCGGAAGCGGCCGAACGGCTGCGCGGCCCCATCTTCGAGGACAAGGTGGTGGATTACATCCTCGACCAGGCCACGGTGGAAGAGCGGGTGGTGAGCGCCGAGGAACTGGCGGCAGAACCGGACCAGCCGGAGACGGCAGCGGAACCGGCTCCGGAAGCGGTGGCGGAGGGTGCCGGGGACGTACCTGCAGCGTGACCAGGCACACCTCCTGGCGGCTTCGACTGGACTCAGCCTGGTGACACTCCATTTACACCATCACGTACATACTCGGTGCGATGCACCCTTGCTGATTGAGGAACCTTGTCGATGAGGGATCGCCATCCTGCCGAAACCTATGGCTCGCTCGTTCCCATGGTGGTGGAGCGGCTGGCGCGCGGCGAACGCGTGGCCGACATCTACTCCCGCCTGCTGAGCGAGCGCATTATCTTCCTGACCGGCCCGGTGTATGACGAGCTGAGTGCATCCGTGTGCGCCCAATTGCTGTTTCTGGAGAGTGAAAATCCTGGCAAGGACATCTCGTTCTACATCAACAGCCCTGGCGGCGTGGTGTCGGCGGGCCTTGCTATCTATGACACCATGCAATACGTGCGCAGCCCGGTGAGCACGGTCTGCATCGGCCAGGCGGCGTCGATGGGCAGCCTGCTGCTCTGCGCCGGTGCCAAGGACAAGCGTTATGCCTTGCCGAACGCCCGCATCATGGTCCATCAGCCCTCCGGCGGCGCCCAGGGGCAGGCGGCGGACATTGAGATACAAGCGCGGGAGATCCTCGCCTTGCGCCATCGGCTGAACGAGATCTACGTCCGGCACACCGGCCAAGCCCTTGATGTGATTGAGCGTAAGCTCGAGCGCGACACATTCATGTCGGCCGAGGAAGCGCGCGATTTTGGCTTGGTCGACCTGGTGGTGGAAAACCGGCCCGCGCCGGCTGACCCGCTGAAATCGTAGTTTATGCGTGTGGCAGAGCCCTGGCGGCGTCCTCGTTCTGTCACATCCTGGCTTGTTTCCCCATATAGGCGGGGGTTAAGCTTCTGCTGGGTCTCCGGTGATGCCGGGGTGGAGTGGTCATGAGCAAGAGCGGCGACACGAAGAATACTCTCTACTGTTCCTTCTGCGGCAAGTCGCAGCATGAAGTGCGCAAGCTTATCGCGGGCCCCACCGTGTTCATTTGCGACGAATGCGTGGAACTCTGCATGGATATCATCCGTGAGGAGCACAAGACGCACCTGGTGAAGTCTCGTGACGGGGTGCCGACCCCCAAAGAGATTTGCAAGGTGCTGGATGACTACGTGATTGGTCAGGCGCACGCCAAGAAGGTGTTGTCGGTGGCGGTGCACAACCACTACAAGCGCCTCGCCCATGGGGCGAAGAACAACGACATCGAGATCGCCAAGTCCAACATCCTGCTGGTCGGGCCGACCGGCTCGGGCAAGACGTTGCTGGCGCAAACCCTGGCCCGCATCTTGGACGTGCCGTTTACCATGGCGGACGCCACCACGCTGACCGAGGCCGGCTATGTCGGCGAGGATGTGGAAAACATCATCCTCAAGCTGCTGCAGTCGGCCGATTACAATGTGGAGCGGGCCCAGCGCGGCATCGTCTACATCGACGAGGTCGATAAGATCAGCCGCAAGTCCGACAATCCTTCTATCACGCGCGATGTGTCGGGCGAGGGTGTGCAGCAGGCGCTGCTGAAGATCATGGAGGGCACCGTCGCCTCGGTGCCGCCCCAGGGAGGCCGCAAGCATCCGCAGCAGGAGTTCCTGCAGGTCGACACAACCAACATCCTGTTCATTTGTGGCGGCGCCTTTGCCGGTCTGGAAAAGATCATCGGTGCCCGCGGCAAGGGCTCGGGCATCGGCTATGGCGCCGATGTGCGCTCCCCGGACGAGCGGCGCACCGGGGCGATCCTGCGCGATGTGGAGCCCGAAGACCTGCTGCGCTTCGGCCTGATCCCGGAGTTCATCGGTCGGCTTCCCGTGGTGGCCACGCTGGAGGACCTGGACGAGGGCGCACTGGTGGAAATCCTCACCAAGCCCAAGAACGCCCTGGTGAAGCAGTACGGCCGCCTGTTCGAGATGGAGGGCGTTAAGCTTGCCTTTACCGAGGATGCGCTAAAGTCGGTGGCGACGCGGGCGATCGCCCGCAAAACGGGGGCACGCGGTCTACGCTCGATCATGGAGGCGATCCTACTCTCGACCATGTTCGACCTGCCGGGGCTCGACAGCGTTGAGGAGGTGGTGGTGAACCGAGAGGTTGCAGAGGGGCGCGCCAATCCACTCTTCACCTACGGCAAGGAGCGGGCTGAAGGCGCCTGATGGCGCGCATCCGGCAGCGCCGTCGCTGCGGATGTGTCACTGAGGCATTTTCAAGATCTTGGCCGCACCCGCCGACGTGCCGATATAACGAACGGTAGACGGGTTTTTAGCAATTGGTGGGATTGGGCGTGCCATGATGGGCGCCCGACTCTCGACCGTCCCTAAGGAGGTCCGTATGCCCGAATCAGAAAAGTCGCGTTCTGGGTCCGAGGCGATGGCGGTGCTGCCGCTGCGTGACATCGTGGTGTTCCCGCACATGATTGTCCCACTGTTCGTCGGGCGGGAAAAGAGCGTGCGCGCGCTTGAGGCGGTCATGAAGGAAGACAAGCAGATCCTGCTGGTCGCCCAGCGCAATGCCGCGCAAGACGAACCCACAGCGGACGACATTTTCCGTGTCGGCACTGTCTCCACCATCCTGCAGTTGCTGAAGCTGCCGGACGGGACGGTGAAGGTGCTGGTGGAAGGGGGGCGCCGCGCCCGCATTACCTCGTTCAAGGAGACCGACTCCTACTTCGAGGCTTTTACCGATCCGCTGTCTGACCAGGATGCGGACAAGAAGGAGCTTGAGGCGCTCGGGCGGACGGTGATCAGCCAGTTTGAGCAATACATCAAGCTGAACAAGAAGATTGCTGCCGAAGTCCTTGTTTCCCTAAATGGAATCGACGAGCCGACCAAGCTGGCCGACACCATCGCGGCGCATCTGAACCTGAAAATCTCCGAGAAGCAGGAACTGCTGGAGATTGCGCCGGTAGGGGAGCGGCTGGAGCGCGTGTTCGGGCATATGGAGTCCGAAATCGGCGTGCTGCAGGTGGAGAAGCGCATCCGCAACCGCGTCAAGCGGCAGATGGAGAAGACGCAGCGCGAGTACTACCTCAACGAGCAGATGAAGGCGATCC
>CAXTNN010000297.1:0-4947 GCA_964245545.1 uncultured Acetobacteraceae bacterium
CCTTCCCCGACACTCAACCCATCCCCTCTTTACCGCCCGCCACCCTGCGCGGCGCTGAGACCGAGTGGGTGCTGTTCACCTCCGGCACCACGGGAACCCCCAAGCTGGTGCTGCACACCTTGCCGACCCTGGCCGGCCCGCTGGAGGATGGGCTGGCGGTCCCAAGCGGGGCGGTGTGGAGCAGCTACTACGACGTCCGCCGCTATGGCGGGCTGACCATCCTGTTCCGCGCCTTGCTGGGCGGCGGCTCCATGGTGCTGTCCGACGCCAGCGAGCCGGTCGCCGAGTTCCTGCGCCGCGCCGGCGCCAGCGGCGTTACCCACATGACGGGCACGCCGTCCCACTGGCGCCGCGCCCTGATGGCGGCCGCACCGGCACTGATCCACCCCGCTTATGTGCGCATGTCGGGCGAAGTGGCCGATCAGGGCATCCTCGACCAGTTGGGGCGGGCCTTCCCCGACGCCGCCGTCGCCCATGCCTTCGCATCGACGGAAGCCGGATTTGCTTTTGACGTGCGCGATGGCCTCGCCGGCTTTCCAGCCGCCCTGCTCACCGACCCGGCGGGGCGGGCGCAAATGCGGGTGGTGGACGGCTCGCTGCACATCCGGTCCGGACGCACCGCCGCACGCTACCTGGGCGGCCGAGCGCACCCGCTGCGCCAGCCGGACGAGTTCGTCGACACCGGCGACATGGTCGAGCTGCGCGACGGCCGCTACTACTTCATTGGGCGGCGCGAAGGCGTCATCAACGTCGGCGGCCAAAAGGTGTTCCCTGAGGAGGTCGAAGCCGTGCTCAACGCCCATCCGGCTGTGCGCATGGCCCGGGCCTGGGCGCGGCCCTCCCCGATTACCGGCGCCGTGGTGGCGGCCGACGTGGTGCTCCGGTCCGAGCCGGAGGGCGGGTTTGCCGCCGTGCGGGAGGCCATCCTGTCTGCCTGCCGCCAGGCGCTGCCCGCCTACAAGGTGCCGGTGACGCTGCGCCGGGTCGATGCTTTGGAGGTCGCCGCCTCCGGCAAGCTGGTGCGCCGCCATGGGTGACCGGGCGGTGCGCAACGTGGTGGTCACGGGGGGAAGCCGGGGGCTCGGCCTGGCCATCGCCCAGACGCTGGTGCAATCCGGCTTTCAGGTGGTGGCAATTGCCCGCTCGCAGAGCGAGGGGCTGGCGCAGGCCATGGCGGACTCCGGAGGCGCGTTGCGCTTCCACGCCCACGACCTCGCGGATATTGCCGGGTTTGGCGCCCTCGCCCGTCGCCTGCGTGCCGAGCACGGGCCCTGTTGGGGGCTGGTCAACAACGCCGGGATCGGTACCGCCGGCGTGCTCGCCACTATGCCGGATGCCGCTATCGCGCAGCTCATCCACCTAAATGTCACCTCGCCGATCACCCTGACGAAATACTTGCTGCGCCCCATGCTGAGCGCGGGGTCGGGCCGGGTGGTGAACATCTCCTCCATCGTCGCCAACACCGGGTTCAACGGCTTGGCGGCCTACGCTGCCTCCAAGGCGGCGCTGATTGGCTTCACCCGCTCCTTGGCGCGGGAGGTAGGTTCGGTCGGCATCACCGTGAACGCGCTGGCGCCCGGCTTCATCGAAACCGAGCTGACCGGGGACCTAACCGGTGGCCAGCGCGAGCAGATCAAGCGCCGCAGCGCCCTGCGCCGCCTGGCCACCGCCCCCGACGTGGCTGCCGCGGTGGCGTTCCTGCTTGGGGACGCTGCGGCCAACATCACCGGTACCGTCATGACCGTGGATGCGGGCGGGACGGCTTAATTTTACTTTGCTGCCGCTGAACAACAGGGTAGCGGAGCATTGTAGATGATGCGGCCGTGGCTTTCGGCCGCCAAGCATGCCAGATCGGCTCAGTTTTGCGAGACTTGGCAGCTCGTGGGATAAATCACACGAGGCGATCACTGCGACAATATTGATCGTGATCATCCCGTGATTGTTCAGAAATCCGGCAAAGCTTCAGTTTTACAGACAATGTTCGCTCGGATTGAGGGTTTACAATAGCTGTCGAGCGAATTACGGGACTGTTAGCCATCAATCAGCAAGTAAATGAGGTATTATATGACGGTCACCCCAATGCGCGCCGCGGATTTCATCGCCACGCTCGGGGTCAACGCGCATCTCAATGACCCAAATTCAAGCTATGCCACCTCCAACGTGCTTGGCCAATTAACCTATCTCGGCATTAGTAACGTACGAACGTCTGACTATTCCAACACACAATTGCCTCAATACCTGGCCCTTGGCGCCGCCGGAATAAAATTCGACGCCATAACGGTGATTGCGCCGCAGAATCCGATCAATCTGGCCAGTGAAATTGCCGACCTCAATCAAATCGCGCCTTACCTGAGCGCAGTTGAAGGCCCCAACGAGATCAATACCGATCCCGTTACCTACAATGGACTGACCGGCGCCGCGGCCGCCGATGCCTTCCAGGCCGACCTTTACAACGCCATCAAAGCCGACCCGGCGCTCGCCGGCGTGCAGGTGCTGCCGTTCTCGCTCTCGGTCGGGGGCAGCCTCACCGGGTTCGGCAACGAGAATGCCTACGCCACCGAAGCCAACATCCACGGCTACGCCAGCGGCGGCGTGCCGCCCTACTACTACCTGAACTATGCCGTCTCGAGCGTCCCCACCGTGACCGGCAAGCCGGTGGTGATGTCCGAAACCGGCTACTACACGCTCCAGGACGGCAATTCCGGCGTCAACCAATACGTCCAGGGCGTCTGGGACATGGACATCCTGTTGCAGGACGCGGCCGATGGCATCGTCAACACCTACCTCTACCAACTCGAGGACGGCTACAACAACGACCCGACCAACCCCCAGGACAATTACGGGCTGTTCACCGTCAATGGCGCGCCCAAGCAGGCGGCGGTCGACCTCCACAACCTCACCACCATCCTGGCCGACAACGGCTCCACTGCCAGCAGCTTCACGCCCGGCACGCTGAACTACTCGGTCGCGGGCCTCAACCCGGATTACGGGTTCCAGGAGGTGTTCGCCAAGTCCAGCGGCGCGTTCGACATCGCCCTCTGGTCGGAGCCGCAGTTCTACGACTCCGTCACCGGTGTCCAATCGCCCGTTGCCCCCAGCGCGGTTACGGTGAGCCTCGGCGGCAGCTACAATGTCGCCGTCTATGACCCGGTGACCGGTACGACGGCCATCCAGTCGGCGAGCAATGTTACCTCCATCAGCGTGGCCCTCGCCACCGACCCGCTGATTGTGGAGGTGACCCCGATCACGGCGGCAACCATCAGCAGCACGCCGCCCGCGACACCGTCCGCACCAGCCTCGCCGACACCGGCACCGACACCGGCGCCGACGCCAACGCCCGTGAGCCCCGCCGCGGCTCCCACGATTACCACGGGCAGCGGGCCCGACGTTCTGGCGCTGCAGATCTCGGAAGACGCCTATCAAGGCAACGCCGAGTTCACCATCGCCGTCAACGGCCAGCAGATCGGCGGCGTGCAAACCGCCGTGGCGTCAAACAGCGCCGGGCTGAGCCAGACCTTCAACGTGCTGGGCAACTTCGAGGACGGGACCCAGACCGTGCAGGTGACGTTCCTCAACGACGACTACGGCGGGCCGGGGCTAGACCGGAACCTGTACGTGGATTCTGCCACCATCAACGGCCAGACCATCACCGGCGCCCCGCTGGCCCTCGACTATGACGGCCCCCGGGAGTTCAACTTCACCACCAGCGCTCCCGCACCGGCACCCGCACCGGCACCCGCACCCGCACCAACCGTGCCAACGACACCGCCGGTGGTCTCCTCCGGCGGCACCAGCAGTGGCACCAGCAGTGGCACCAGCGCTGGCGCCGCGACCGCCGCACCCACCGTCACCGTCGGCCACGGCTCACAGACCCTAGCCTTGGCCGTGTCGGAGGACGCCTACAACGGCAATGCCAAGTTTACCGTCGCAATCAACGGCACCCAGGTCGGCGGCACCCTCACCGCCACCGCGCTGCACAACGCGGGAGCGTCGCAGATCTTCGACATCAAGGGCGATTTTGCCGCCGGGGCCAACGTCGCCACCATCACCTTCCTGAACGACGCCTATGGCGGCAGCTCCAGCATGGACCGCAACCTTTATGTCACGTCGTCCACGCTGAACGGCCAGCCGGTCAGCGGCGGCAGCTTCACGTCGGACTACAACGGCCCGCAGAGCTTTACCTTTGTTGTGCCTGCGCATTGAGGGGCGGGGCCCGCCCCGCTGCGGCCGCGATCCACGCCTCCACCAGCGCCGCCAGCAGGACGGCACCGCCTGAGACCAGCAGCACGGGGCGGTAGCTGCCGGTCTGCGCGTAAACCCAGGCCAAGCCATAGGCGGCGGCGGCCTGGCCCAGCGCCCAGGCCGCCGTTGCCGCCGTCCAGCCGCGTTGCCGGGCGCTGATGTCGGGGCCCGCGAGGTCCTGCACCCGGCCCAGCATGACCGCGGTCACGCCGGGCACCAGCAGTCCGGCGCCGACCACCATGGCGCCGGCCGCCACCGGGTTGCGCAGCAGCAGCAAGGCGGCGAGTGCGGCGGCCTCCAGCAGCAGGCAAAGGCGGAAGGTCGCCACCGCGCCCACGCTGTCCGAAAGCCGGCCGAGCACCACCGGCCCGGCCATCGCGCCGACGCCGAACAACACCCAGGTGAGGCTGCCCGCCGCAAGCCCCCGCCCTTGCCCGCGGGCCACATAGTCCACCAGGAACACCATGTGCGGCACCAGCCCCACGGCGCAAAGCCCATAGCTGAGCGACACCGCCCCGAACCCGCCGCCGCCGGCCGATCGCTGGGGCATCGGCGTGGCCGGCCACCAGCGCCAGGTGACCGCAGTCAGCACCACTGCCGTAGCGCCCAGCGCCAGCCAGGCCGCCGTCAGCCCACGATGCAGCAGCAGCGGAACGGCGGTGCCCGAGGCGGCGATGCCGAGCCCGATGCCGGTGAATACCAGGC
>CAXTNN010000298.1:0-4910 GCA_964245545.1 uncultured Acetobacteraceae bacterium
GTCCAAGGGGTAGCAAGCCCGGGCACGTTCAGCCTGACGGCGGGCATCGAGTACCTGTTCATGGTCATTATTGGGGGCGCCGGGTCGTTCTGGGGCGGCGTGCTGGGGGCGGGGCTGGTGACCGTTCTGCGCGACCAGTTGAACGACTGGTTGCCGCGGCTATTCGGCCAGCCGGGCAATTTCGAGGGCATGGCCTTCGCGATAATCGTGATTGTGGTGATGCAGCGTTTGCCGGGCGGGTTGCTGCTGTTCGCCAGCCGGTTTCTGCCGGCGCCCGCTGCGCGTCCGGTCCCGGCTGCACCGCCCCTGGCCCCCGTGCCGCATCCGCCGGGCGAAGTGTTGGCGGTGCACGGCGTGACCAAGCGGTTTGGCGGCTTGCTGGCCAATGAGGACTTGGAATTCAGGGTAGCGGCTGGGGAAATCTTGGCCATCATCGGGCCGAACGGCGCGGGCAAGAGCACGCTGTTCAACCAGGTAAGCGGGCTGCTGCGCCCGGACCGCGGCGAAATCCGCCTGCGCGGCACGGCTATCGGTGGGCGCCCTGCTCGGCGCATCGCCCGCGCCGGGCTGGGGCGCACCTTCCAGCACGTCCGCCTGTTGCCGGGGCGCTCGGTGTTGGACAACGTCGCGCTGGGTGCGCATAGCCGCGGGCGGGCGAGCCTGGTGGCCGCCATGCTGCGGCTGGATCGGCGGGAGGAGCGCCAACTACTGGCCGAAGCGGTTCGGCAGGCCGAGCGGCTGGGCCTCGGCGCCGTGCTGCACCGGCCTGCTGTGCCTCGACCCGGCGATCCTGCTGCTGGACGAGCCGGCCGCCGGCCTTCGCGCGGGCGAAAAGCAGGAGCTGGCCGTGCAATTGCGGGCGCTGCGGGCGGAGGGCGTGGCCGTGTTGCTGGTGGAGCACGACATGGGCTTCGTGATGAGCCTGGCCGACCGGGTAATGGTGATGGAGTTTGGCCGCAAGATCGCGGAGGGTCCGCCGCAGCAGGTCCAGTCTGACCCGGTGGTGCAAGGCGCTTATCTCGGAGTAGATGCGTGAGTGCGCTGCTGGAGGTGCGGGGGCTGCATGCGGGGTATGGCCGGGCGGAGGTGCTGCACGGCATCGACCTGGCCGTGGGGGAAAGGCAAATCCTCACCCTGATTGGCCCCAACGGCGCCGGCAAGACCACCACCCTATCCGCTATCATGGGCCTGCTGCCCTCGACGGGGGAGCGCTGGTTTGACGGTGCGGAGATAGGCACGTCCGCTGTAGAGGAGTTGGTGGCGCGCGGCCTGTTGCTGGTGCCGGAAACGCGGGCACTGTTTGCCGACATGACAGTGGCGGAGAATCTAGAACTTGGCGCCTATGCCCGCCCAGGTGCGGCGATGCGGGACGTGTTTGCCATCTTTCCACGGCTGCAGGAGCGGCGGCGCCAGGCGGCCGGAACGCTTTCGGGCGGCGAGCGGCAGATGCTGGCACTCGGCCGCGCGCTGATGGGCCGCCCCCGCCTGCTGCTGCTAGACGAGCCGAGCCTTGGCCTGGCGCCGCTGATCGTGCGCGACATCTTCAGCGTGCTGGACGGGCTGCGGCGCGATGGCCTGGCGATCGTGCTGGTGGAGCAGAACGCCCGCGCCGCCCTGGCGTTGGCGGACGAGGCGGCACTGCTGGAGATGGGCCACATCACCGCCGCGGGCAGCGCGCAGGCGATGCGGGAAGACGGCCGGGTGCTGTCGAGCTATCTTGGCGCCAAAGCTTTCAGTGAGGTGTGAGACATGGGGCAGCCGGCCTCCCGATCTGCCATTGCGTGGACCACGTGGCGCTCACCGCGCCGGATTTGGCCGCGGCGGTGGCCTTCTTCGTCGACGTGCTGGGCTGTTAGCATGTCTTCACCGCCGGGCCGTTCAGTGACCCAACGGGCGAGTGGATGGTGACCAACCTGGATGTGCACCCCCGGGCCGCGACCACCCTGGCGGGCACGGCCGCCCGGTTGTTCGAAGTGCGCTCGGCAGCACCTGCCCCCCCTTCCCCTTCTCCCTCCGAAAGAGGGCTTTTCTGACGGCATCGAGGAGCTGAGGGAGCAATCTCCGCGTCGCGGCGTTGAAGCGCAGCCATGCCGATAGCGGCAACAGGAACGGCGAGGAGTGGCAGGCCATGTTGACCCGGGTCGCAGTATTCGAAGGCGCAATCGTCGCCGGTGGGGAGGACGCGTTTTTCGCGCAGGTGAGCGAGCGGCTGGAGCCGGTCTGGCGCCGTTTCCCCAACGTGACTGACGTGAGAGTGTTGCGGACCCGCGAGGCAGACGCCGGGGCCATCCCAGTGGTCATGGTGCTGGAGATGGACTTCCCCAACCACGCAGCGCTGGAAGCCTCGCTCGCCTCCGACATCAAGACGGAGGCGCATGCCGCGACGCTCGAAGTGCTGAAGCCGTTCAGCGGCCGGTTTTTCCATTTCGTCACCGAAAGTTGCTCGCTGTTGGCTGGGGCAACCCGATGATGCTGCCGGCGCCGGCCCAGCCAAGCCCGCCCTCGGAGATCGATAGCGGCCGCGCCGAGGGTGGCCAAGTGGCGTTTGAGAACTGGCGCGGCGAGGCGGACCGGCCGGAACCGCCGCCGCCGGCGCCGCTGCCGCCGGCTGAGCGGGTGGGGTTTGCCGTGATCGGGCTGGGGCGTCTCACCCTCGGGCAGATCCTGCCGGCCATGGCCAGTTGCAAGCTGGCCCGGCCGGTGGCGCTGGTGTCAGGCTCGCCGGAGAAGGCGGCGGTGGTCGCCGCGCAGTATGGCATCCCGGAGCGGTCAGTCTACGGCTATGGCGACATCGCGCGCCTGGCCGACGACCCGGCGGTGAAGGCCGTTTACGTGGTGTCCCCCAATGCGCTGCATCGCGAGCACGTCGGGGCGGCGGCTGCGGCAGGCAAGCATGTGCTGTGCGAGAAGCCGATGGCCAACACGAGCGCCGAGGCGCGCGCGATGGTGGAGGCCTGCCGGGTCGGTGGGGTGAAGCTGATGATCGCCTACCGCTGCCAGTATGAGCCGTACAACCGCGAGGCAATCCGGCTGGTCCGTTCCGGTGACTTGGGGCGGGTGCGGCTGATCGAGGCTTCCAACACGCAGGTTCAGGGCCCGCGCGACCAATGGCGGCTAAAGGCGGGCCTGGCGGGTGGCGGGGCGCTACCGGATATCGGCCTTTACTGCCTGAATAGCGCCCGGGCAGTGGCCGGGGTGGAGCCGGTGGAGGTGTTCGCCCGCATGTGGAGCCCGCCGGACGACCCGCGCTATGCCGACGTGGAGGAGAGCATCGCCTTCATGCTGCGCTTCCCCTCCGGCCTGGTCGCGAATTGCGCGGCCGGTTATGGCGCCCACGAGTCGAAGGACATGCGCCTGCGGCTGGAGGGAGGCTGGATCGAGTTGGCCGACGCCTTCGCCTATCACGGCCAGCAGATGCGGGTCGCGCACCGGGATGGTGCACGCGAGTCGATCGACGAGAAGAAGCTGGGCACGGCCGACCAGTTTGCGCTGGAGATCGACCACTTCGCCGACTGCATCCGCACCGGCCGGGAGCCTCGGACGCCGGGCGAGGAAGGGGTGCAGGATCATCTCATCATGGAAGCCATCTACCGTTCGGCGCGCGAGGGTGGCCCGGTGCCGCTAAATCCGCCGTCGGGGCTGGACGTGTTCCGCGGCCCGCCCCTGGCCGGCTGAGCCGACGCCGGGCGTCACGAGGCGTTGGGCTCGGCCGCAAAATAGCGGCTCAGTTTGGATGTCGGCTTGTGGTGGATTGTGTTGAAAAAGGCCGCCGTCCCTTCTCGATGTGG
This sequence comes from uncultured Acetobacteraceae bacterium, assembly GCA_964245545.1. Lineage (GTDB taxonomy): Bacteria > Pseudomonadota > Alphaproteobacteria > Acetobacterales > Acetobacteraceae > LMUY01. The sequence goes on from CAXTNN010000298.1 coordinate 3,789, forward strand.
CAACAAGTGCAATGTCAGAGTGGGTAAGTTACTGAACTGGCTGCAGCATCCGGTCGTAATCCGCGCCCCTATTGGCACCCTTATTCTCCAGGATGACGCCCGCCGTCCGAGCCTCCTCGATCACTCTCCTGTCGAAGCTGTGCAAGCGCATCGGCTCGCTGAACCCGGCAGTGAAGATCGAGCCCCATGTCGGGGTCGGATTGTGGCTGGATGCCGATCAGGTGATCCCGCTGGCGTTGATTGCGGTCGAATTGCTGACGAATGTGCTGCGGCATGCGTTCTCTGGCGAAGTGGCCGGGGTGGTCCGCGTGGCGGCCTGGATCGAAGAGAGCGTGCTGATCGTCAGGATCGTGGATGATGCGATGGGAATGCCGCTCGAGCCGGTTCGCCCCGGACTTGGAACCACCGTCATCCAATCCTTGGCGCGCCGCATCCAGGGCTCGGTCCAGACTGACAGCCAACCCGGCAAGAGCATGTCGACCACGATCCGCCTCGTCCTGCCGGAGATGGCGGTGCTGGACGCCGTGCCGCGCCGCCTGACCGTGACGAAAAAGGGGAAAAGCGACGAACCGGATTAGGTACGGATCAGCCCGCCCGTTGGCGATACGTCCGCGCTGCCGGGGAAGATGGACACCAAGGCGCTGGGCGGCAGGCCAAGATGCGTCACCAACAGGCCCATCGCTAGGGACCGCACGTCGCGCGTGGGCTGAAGGTCCCGCGCTTCGAACAGCCGGCCGGAAGCGAGGCCGGGCCAGTCCGCCAGCACGCGCCCGCCGGCCACCCGTCCGCCAGCGATGAAGGCAACCGTGCCCGTGCCGTGGTCGGTGCCGCCAGTGCCGTTGATGTGGGCGGTGCGGCCGAACTCGGTGATCACCAGCACGGCGGTTTGGCTCCAGGTGTCTCCCATGGCAGCCTTGAGCGCGGCCAAGCCGGCGTCCAACTGGCCGAGCGGTTGATTGAGCCGGCGAGCCTGGTCGGCGTGGGTGTCCCAGCCGCCGAGCTCCAGCGCCGCCACCCGCGGGCCGGCGGGCGCGGCGAGCAGCTTGCCCGCCATTTCTGCCAGGGATGCGAATGCGTAGGCGTTCTGCGGCTTCTCCGCAGCAACGCTGGCCGGGGCGGAGA
>CAXTNN010000299.1:0-2628 GCA_964245545.1 uncultured Acetobacteraceae bacterium
AGCGCGTCCCGCTCGGCGATGGCTTGGGCGCGGGCGGACCGGGCCTGCGCCACCTCCAGCCGCAGCCGCTGCAACTCCGCGCGCGGCCACAGCCCCATCAACGACCGCATGCGGGCCCGAGCTCCCTCCAACTCGGCAGCAAGCTGGACCGCGTGGTGGTGCGCCTCACCCGACTGCTCGTTGAAATGCGCTTCGGCGGCCGCCATGGCGCCGGCGAAATCGGCCCGCTCCCGCGCCTGGATCGCGGCATGGTCGGCCCGCTCGCGGTCTTGAATAGCAATACGCTCGGCGATTTCCTGCTTCAGCCACGGGATCGCGCCGGTCAGTTCGATGATGTTGCCGGTTTCGACGAACAAACTATCCTGCACGTCGGTCAGGGGCGCATCGGCGCAGACGGCCACGTAGTAGCGCGGCCGCGGCAACCCCGTGCTGACCGTAATGTGCTCCTGGTCGAGCCGGTCGAACACCAGCGGCACGCCGGCTGGCTGCTCGCCGATCAGCACCGAGCCCAGGATCGCCCGCTGGCCCAGCAGCACCTGATGGGTGAAATGCCGCGCGACCAGGGTGGTGAACTCTGCCCGATCAAGCTCGCGCACGTGGAACGGGTTTGGGTCCGACCCGGCGGGCGAGTAGACGTCGCGGTCAGGGGTGCTGATGACGAGGCGGCCGCCGGGGCGCAGCACCCGCCGCACCTCCAGGAAAAAGGCGTCATGCTCGGCGAAGTGTTCCAGGGTCTCGAACGAGACCACCAAGTCCACGCTGGCATTGTCCAGCGGCAGCGCGGTGGCGCTGCCGTGGCGGAAGTGCAGGTTGCCTGCCGCATGGGTGGTGCTGGCATGGGCGACCGCGGCCTCGTCGATGTCCACGCCGGTGACGCTGCGCGCCACCTGGGCCAGCATCGCGCTGCCGTACCCCTCGCCCGACGAAATATCCAGAACGTCCAAGCCGGCCGCCATGACCCGCGCCAGGTAATAGCGATGGAAGTGCTCGACTTCCGTCTCCAGGCTGTGGCCGGCGGACATGCGCTCGCCGGTGTAGGGGTGGGCCGCGCTGGGACGGACGGGGCGGAACTGATCGGTCATGCGCCGCCGTCCCCCTCGGCCGGGGCAGCCAGCCAAGGCGGCGTGCGCCGGGGCGGGTCGGCCAGCCACATGCGTTCCCGGGCGTCGAGGTTCGGGTTCAGGAACGGGTCGTGATCGGTCTCTCCCGGCCAGCGGCGGCATAGCACGGCACGCTCGATCTCGTGCCTGGCCTGCTGCTGCAGCGTGACGTCGCGGCCGCGCGTGGCAAGCTCGTGATGGACCAGCGTGGCGGCAGGCAGCCACAGCACGCGGTATCCGGCCGCGCGCACGCGCAGGCACAGGTCGATGTCGCCCCAACCGATTTGCAGCGAGTCGGCCTGCAGCCCGCCGACCTGGCGGAACACGTCGCGCCGGATGGCCAGGCATGCGCCGGTGACGGCCGAAAGGTCACGCTGGGCGGCCACTTGCCCGGCATAGCCCGGGTCGGCGCCGTCAGCCCCCGTCAATGCGTGCACGGCCCGGCCTTTCGGACCCAGCAGCACGCCGCCATGCTGCAGGCGGCCGTTGGGAAACAGCAGCCGCGCACCCACGGCGCCGACTTCCGGGCGCATCGCGTGGGCGGCAAGGCTGTGCAACCAGCCTGGCTCCACCACTTCGACATCGTTGTTGAGCAGCAGCAGCACGTCTCCCGTCGCCTCGGCCGCGCCTTGATTGTTGAGTGCCGACCAATTGAATCGACCCGGCGCCCGCAGCACCCGCACCCGCGGATCGTGCTGGATGCGGACCAGCAACTGCAACGTTTCGCCGTCGTCGCTGCCGTTGTCCAATAACACCACTTCGATATCGGGGTAGTCGGTGCCGGTGCCGTGCAGCAGCCCATCGAGGCAACGCTCCAGCAGGTCGGCCCGGTTGCGGGTGGGGATGATAGCGGTCACGCGCGGCGCCGGGTCGGGCAGGGCAGCCTCGAGCGTGGGCCAGGGGCACGGACCGTGGTCTCGCACCCCCAGCGTCATGCCAGAATGGTGGCGCGCAAGATGCCGGCGCACGACGCCCGTCAACGCCGGGCTGGACGGCACCGCGCGCTCGGCCGGGAAGCGAGCCGGACGGCCGCGTTGCCGCCCGCGGTGGAACAGCACGGCGGGAATATGGCGGATCGCGCCAGCAGGCGCATCATGGGCCAGGCGCAACGCCATGCCATAGCGCTCGAACGGAGCGTCTTCGGCCTGGAACGGCTCGGCCAATGCGGCGGCGCGGTCAAACAGCGCCAGTTGCCCGACCGTATCGCCGGCCAGCGCAAGGTCGGCGCTCCAACCGGGCTTGAACCAGGGCGCCGAGCGGGCAGCGTCGCCGCCGATGCGGTCCTCGTCGGTGTAGATCAAGCGCGGCGTGCTGACGTATGCGAGAAGGGCGGCGGCTTCGTAAAAGGCATGCGGGTGCAGTTGGTCGCCGGGCTCGAGCCAGCACAGCATCCGCCCGCCGGCCGCGGCGGCGGCCTGGTTGGCATGCGCGGCAGGCCCGTCCCCCGCCACGTCGAGCAAGGATACGCCTGGCACGCGCTGCGCCACCGCCCGCATGGCGGACGACACAAGCGGCGGCAGGACGGCCG
>CAXTNN010000299.1:2638-4892 GCA_964245545.1 uncultured Acetobacteraceae bacterium
GGCCAGCACGCAGTCCCAGCCTGGCCAGACCTGGGCGGACAGGGACGCGACCGTTTCGCCCACGAGGTCGGGCCGGACTGGTGGAACCACCAGCACGGCCGACAGCATCGCCCGGGGCAGGCTGGCGGCGTGGCGGGCGAGCCTGGCCCGGCTTGCAGCCGTCAGCTCCGTGCGTTCCAGCCACATCTGATAGGCGACATCATCCTCCGGCGGCAGGCCGTCTGGAAACAGCGCCTCTGCTAAATGGATGGCGTCCCGCGCCCGGCGTGACTGGCTGGCCGCCAGCAGCACGTCCGCGCGCGTGGTGGGCGGTGCCAGCAAGGCGCCATCCGCCTCATCCGGGTCGGCGCCGTCGATGGCCCAGAACAGGGCACGGAGATAGTTGTCGTCGGGGGAGCCGTCTGGTCCGTGGCGGGACAGGAACTCGGCCCGCGCCACCAACGCCCCGGCGAGTGCGCGCAAGTCGCTCCCAGCGCGCCGGGCGGCGACCAGCGCGTCGAGCTCCGGCGGGTGCGGCCGGCGAGCTAAGGCGGTGATGAACAGCCGCACGATGGGGACGCCCGTGTTGCGAGCGTCGGGAGCGGAGTGGAAGGGTGCCATGCCCGGGTTGCTTTACCCGCTTTCCGAGTTTTGAGGGGATCGCGCAATACCGCGGCGTTCACGCCCGGGCAAGGTTACCGAACTGGAGTCCGTTAATCACCGGAAAGATTCGGCAGCAAGACCAGCATGGGCCCGGTGCGGCGTTGCCCGCTTCGCCACGTGGTTTGCAGCGGCCGCGACATACAGGTTAAACGCTGCCCGAGGCCGGCCGGCGGTTGGTTAAATCCGGTGATCTCATGATGTTGGGCCTATGGCGGCCGTGGACGAGGCCAAAAAGCGTGTCAACATATCAGGCCGCCAGGATGATGTTCCGCCCCGCCCCCGTCACCGGGCGGGAGAACAATTTCGGCGCCATCCGCTTGTTCGCGGCCCTGCTGGTCATCTACGGGCATGGCGAGGACATGCGCGGCGCCGCAACTCCCCTGCTCTGGTCGCGCCCCGTGGCGCAGATCGGCCTCGATCTGTTCTTCTGCGTCAGCGGCTACCTCATCTACGACAGTTGGTTGCGAGACCCGCGGCTCCATCGTTTCCTGGCGAGACGGGCGTTGCGCATCCTGCCGGGATTGGCGGTTTGCGTGGTGTTCTGCATCGTCGTGGTCGGGGGGAGCGCCACGACGCTGCCTTTGGGCACGTATTTCAGCCATCACGGGACCTGGCAATACCTTCTCAACAATGCATTTTACCTGAAGCTCTACCTGCCCGGCGTGTTCCGCCACCGGCTCTTGGGCGGGGCCGTCAACGGCTCGCTTTGGAGCCTGTTGCCGGAGGTGCTGTGCTACCTTGCGGTCCCGCTGATCTGCCTGTCGCCTCGCCGCCTGCGCAGTGCGGTGCTGCTGGCGGTGGCGGTGGTTTGCGGAGGCGGCGGACTTTACATGTTTGCCTATCACCCGACCGGCTACCGCTTGATCTACAGCACGGATCCAAAATACGTTTTGGTGGAAGTGCCGTTTTTCATGGCCGGCGCGTTCTGGCGCCACGTGCAGCTCCGTGCGCCAGGGGTGATGCGGCTTGACGCAGCAGTCCTGATGTGTGCGGCAACGTTCGCGCTGCCGGCTGCAATCGGCAACGGCAGCGTGCCGCTGCGGTGGCTCACCTTATCGTACACCGTGATCGCGTTCGGCCTGGCCGCCACGCCGGGGCTGCGGCACGCGATGCGGTTTGGCGACCTGTCGTATGGCGCCTACCTATATGCCTTCCCCATCCAGCAACTCGCATTGGAGCACGTCGACTCCATCGTGCTGCCGACCCTCGTCACGTTCGCGGTTGCGTTCCTATCGTGGCATTGGGTGGAGGACCCAGCGCTGCGGTGGAAGCCCATCAGCGCCGGACAGCCGGCGCCGGACTTTGCAGCCGCGTCAGACGATGGTTGGATCGATTGGCCCGGCCTGGCGTGGCGGCTCACCACGCAAACGCCGCTGCTGCCCATGATTGCAGCGGTCGCCTGCCTGGGGGTTTTCGCCGCGCGGCTCGGAGCAGCGGACTGGCACGCTGGCGATTACATCCTGTTTGGTGCCCTGCGGGTCGGCGACTGGGCCACCGCGTTGCCAGCGCTGGCGGCCTACCCGGTCCGCGGCTTATTGCTTGCGGGATATGGGCTTGCCGCCATGGCGATGACCACGGCCGGGTTGGTAAGCGCGCTGCTGGTACTCTGGCT
>CAXTNN010000300.1:0-3499 GCA_964245545.1 uncultured Acetobacteraceae bacterium
GACCCGGTGACCGCGCTGTCCGGCGGCGGACCGGCCTATGTCTTCCTGCTGGCCGAGTTGTTGGAGCAAGCGGCCATCGAGCAGGGATTGCCCCCCGCCCTGGCCAGCCGCCTTGCGCGCCAGACGGTGGCCGGCTCGGGCGCGTTGCTGGCTGCCTCGGCGGAGGAGCCGGCGGCGATGCGCCGTGCCGTCACCAGCCCCGCCGGCACCACCGAGCGGGCGCTGACCGTGCTGATGGCGGCCGACGCCTGGCCCGCGGCCATGCGCCGCGCCATCGCCGCCGCCACTGCACGCTCGCGCGAACTCTCCGCCTGAGTGCCTGTTTGAGGAACGGCGCCGCCTGGCAATCCGCACGGCGGCCGCCACTTGCACGGCAGTGAGGAGCATTATGGACAACAAAGAGTTCGACGAGGCCCTGGTCACCGCCGCCTTCGCCCATGCCGGGCTGACCGGTTGGGCTGGGCTCAGCATCGTGGAGGCTGCCCGCAACGCCGCCCTGCCGCTCGACCGGGCGCGGGTGCGCTTTCCCGGGCCCGGCGCGGTGCTGCTGCGTTTCGGCCTGATGGCAGACAGTGCGGCGCTGGCCGAGCCGGCCAACGAGCCCGTGGCGCGCGACCGCCTGTTTGACTTGCTGATGCGCCGCTTCGACGTGCTGCAGCAGCACCGGGCCGGCATGCTGGCGTTGCTGGCCTACCTGCCGCGCGACCCGGTGCTGTCGCTGGCTTTGGCCGGCGCCACCCTGCGCAGCATGGCCTGGATGCTGGAAACTGCCGGGATTTCGGCCGCGGGGCTGCGCGGCACGCTGCGGGCACAGGGGCTGGTGGCGGTTTGGCTCTACACCCTGCGCGCCTGGCGGGATGACGAAAGCGCCGACCTCGCCAGCACCATGGCCGCGTTGGATAAGGCGCTTGACCAGGCGGAGCGCTACTCCAGCATGCTGCGCGGCGGCTCGCCTGCGGCAGCCGGTGACGACGACCCATTGGAGGGCGTGGTGGACCTGCCGGACGATTCCAGGGCGCCTGAGCCGCCGAACGCGTTGATGAACGCCAACCCGCCGCCACCGCCACCGGAGACGCCGCCGCCCACGCCCTAGTTTGGCGAGCCAATTCACTGCATGGCTGATTCAAGCCATGGCGGATTTGCTCTGGCTTCCGCCTTCAGCGCCGGCGGTCAAAACTGCATCAAATGCGTGTGGTTTATAGATTGCGTTGCCCGTAATATCACTGTGAGTGGTATTGCGGTGCTCATTGCGGTCTTCGCCCGGCCGGCCGGAACAAAGGAAGCTAAAAAAATGTCCGACGACAACAACGGCATGAACATTCCCACCGATGTCGCCAGGGAAGGGATGCAGAGGGCGCAAGCCATGGGTCAGTCAATGTCGGACATGGGCGCGTCGGCGATGGGGGAGTTCACCAAGCTGCTCGGCAACATGAAAATGCCGATCGTTCCCGATATGGAGGCGCTGATGTCGGCCCACCGCCGCAACCTTGAGACGCTGTCGGCGGCCAACAAGGTGGCGTTGGAAGGCGCGCAGGCGATTGCCCGCCGCAACATGGAGATCATGCAGCAAACCATGGCGGAGCTGACCGAGGGAATGCGCCAATTCTCCCCGACGGAGCCGCCCCAGGCCCGCGCCGCCCGCCAAGCCGACATGCTGAAGTCGGCCTACGAGCGTGCGGTCGGCAACATGCAGGAAATCAGCGGCCTCATCCAGAAGTCCAACGGTGAAGCGCTCACCTTGCTGAACCAGCGCTTCGTCGAAGCCGTGGACGAGGTGAAAGCCCTCGTGAGCAAAGCCGGGCAGCCTGGCGTTTAGTACTTACGGAGCAGTCCGACCAGCCTGCCCTGCACCTTGACCCGGTCGGCGGGGAAAATCCGCACTTCGTAGTTCGGGTTGGCGGGCTCCAGCACGATGGTGCTGCCGCGGCGGCGGAGGCGCTTGAGCGTCACCTCGGACTCGTCGACCATGGCAACCACAATCTGGCCGTTCTCTGCCGTTTCGCCCTTGCGGATGATCACGGTGTCGGTGTCGAAGATGCCGGCGTCGATCATCGAATCGCCAGCGACCTCAAGCGCGTAATGCTCGCCGCTGCCCAGCATGGCGAGCGGCACCTCGATCTGGCTGCCGCCGTCCCGCAACGCCTCGATCGGCTGGCCGGCGGCGATGCGGCCATAGAGCGGCAGTTGGATTGCTCCCACCTCGCTCGCCGCGCGAACTCCAGCCAACCGGCTACCGCCGAAATCGCCGCGGATGACGTTGGGCACGAACGGATGCGGGGCAAAGGCAGGCGGGGATGCCAGCGCAGGCGCCGCTTCCCGCATAGCCGGAGCCTTGTCGGGCATCTGAATCACTTCGAGAGCGCGCGCGCGGTGATGATGCCGCTTGATGAAGCCGCGCTCCTCCAGCGCTGAAATCAGGCGGTGGATGCCGGACTTCGAGCGCAGCTTCAGCGCGTCCTTCATTTCCTCGAAGGAGGGAGAGAACCCCGTGCTGCGGAGGTGATGGTCAATAAACACCAGCAGCTCATGCTGCTTGCGCGTGAGCATCCGAACTCTCCTCCACGGACCCGGCGACGCGGGACAGAACAAACCAGCAACCAGCCTAGGCGTTCTACGTTGGTTCTTGCTTGGCCGTCAAGCGCCCTTTCATAAGCCAAGGCTGTCCATGCGGATTACCTCCACCTCCGCCCCTTCTGGTAGGGCGGATGCGAAGGGGGCGCGTAGCACCAGGGCGTCGGCCCGGGTCAGCAGGCTGAGCAGCCCCGAGTCCTGGCGCGGATAGGGGGTGGCGATCAGCAGCCCGCCAGGGCCGAGCGCCAGCTCAGCGCGCAGATGGTCGGCCCGGCGGTCGTTCTCCTTCACCGGGGCGCCCAGCACGGCGCGTTCGGTGCGCGGCGCCGCGGCGGGCAGACCGCCCAGCACATCCAGGCTGGGCAGCAGGAACAGCGCCGAGCAGATCAGCGCCGAGACCGGGTTGCCCGGCAGGCCGAGCACCGGCGTGGCGCCCAGCCGGCCGGCGATCAGGGGTTTGCCGGGCCGCATGGCGACCTTCCAGAAATCGAGCTCGAAGCCGCGGTCTCCCAGTGATTGCTGCACCAGGTCGTGGTCCCCCACGCTGGCGCCCCCGGTGGTGACCAGCATCTCGGCGTAGCGAGCGGTGTCCACCGCGGCGGCGATAGCGGCCGGGTCATCGGGCGCCACGGGGAGCAGCATGGGTTCGCCGCCGCCCGCGCGCACCAGGGCGGCAATGGCGTGGGAGTTGGAGCTGACGATGCCGCCAGGCCCGATCGGCTCGCCCGGCATGGCGATCTCGTCCCCGGTGGCGAGGATGGCGATGCGGGGGCGCCGGTGCACGGCAAGCCAGGGATGGTTGGCGGCGGCGGCCAGCCCGATGTCGCGGGCACCCAGGCGGCGGCCGGGCTGCAGCAGCACCTCGCCGGCGCTGAAATCCTGCCCGGTGCGGCGAATATGGCGGCCCGGCGTGCAGGCCTCCCGCACG
>CAXTNN010000300.1:3509-4874 GCA_964245545.1 uncultured Acetobacteraceae bacterium
GCACAGCCTCGCCGGGCCCGACGGCGCCGGCGAAGGGGTGACCGGCCGGGGCGCGGCCCACCACGCGCAGCCGGGCGCCCAAGCCAGCATCGGCCGCGCGCACCGCATAGCCGTCCATGGCGGAGACATCGGCCGGCGGTTGGGTCAGCCGCGCCGCCACGGGGGCCGCAAGCACCCGGCCCCAGGCTTCGGACAGCGCCACGGTCTCGCTGGGAGTGGGGCGCAACGGGGCGAGGATGCGGGCGCGCGCTTCGGCCACGCTGATCATGGCTGGCTGAACTCGCCCGACTTGCCGCCGGCCTTGTGCACCACCCGCAGCGCGTCCACCCGCATGCCACGGGCGATCGCCTTGCACATGTCATAGACCGTCAGCGCGGCGATGCTGGCGGCGGTCAACGCCTCCATCTCCACCCCCGTACGCCCCGTGGTGCGCACGGTGGCGGTGATCTCCACGGCGTCCCCCGCCGGCTCCAGCTTTATCGTCACAGCGGCGATTGGCAGCGGATGGCAGAGCGGGATGAGGTCGGCGGTGCGCTTGGCGGCCATGATGCCGGCGAGGCGGGCGGTGCCGAGCACGTCGCCCTTCTTGGCGGTGCCGGCAGCGACGATGGCCAGCGTCGCGGGTGCCATCACCACCCGGGCGCAGGCCGTGGCGGTGCGGGCGGTCTCGGGCTTGTCCGACACGTCCACCATGGCGGCGCGGCCGGCGGCGTCGAAATGGGTCAGCATGGCAGGCCCGCTCCGATCAGGTCGCGCACCGCGGCGCCGACATCGGGCTGGCGCAGCAGGCTTTCCCCCACCAGGAGGCAGCGCGCGCCCACCCGGGCGAGGCGTTGCGCGTCCTCCCGGCTGCGGATGCCGCTTTCGGCCACCACCGTACGGCCCGGCGGCACGGTGGCCGCCAAGCTGGTGGTGGCGAGGTCGGTCACCAGCGTACGCAGGTTGCGGTTGTTGATGCCGAGCAGGGGCGTTTGCAAACGCAACGCGCGCGCGAGCTCGGCGGCATCATGCACCTCCACCAGCACGTCCATGCCCAATTGGTGCGCCAGCGCCTCCAGCGCCGCGGCCTCGGAGTCGGTCAGGGCAGCCAGGATGAGCAGGATGGCATCCGCCCCCATGGCCCGGCTTTCGTGGATTTGCCATGGGTCGAGCATGAAGTCCTTGCGCAGCACCGGCAGGCGGGTGGCGGCGCGGGCGGCGCGCAGGTCGGCGGGGTCGCCGCTGAAGAACGGGCCGTCGGTGAGCACGGATAGGCAGGACGCCCCCGCCGCCTCGTAGTCGCGGGCGAGCGACGCCGGGTCGAACTGGGGGCGGATGAGGCCCCCGGAGGGCGAGGCTTTCTTGATCTCGGCAATGAGGCCGAAC
>CAXTNN010000301.1:0-4871 GCA_964245545.1 uncultured Acetobacteraceae bacterium
TAACTGGTGATCTTCGACAGCGACCTCCCCAACCTTACCGATCGCGCCCGCCAGATCATCTCCGAGGCGGCGCAGAACAGCACGCGCGTGCAGGCGACCCGCCTCGAGGTGCAGGGCAACGCCGACCGATCCGGCACGCCGGCCTACAACCAGCGCTTGTCGCTGCGCCGGGCGCAAACGGTGGCAGCCGAGCTGGTGCGCGATGGGGTGCCGAGCAACATCATCGACATCCAAGCCTTCGGCGACACGCGTCCGCTGGTTCCCACCGCCGCTGGCGTGCGGGAGCCGCAAAACCGGCGGGTGGCGATCATCCTCCGCTAAACTCTACCTTCGCCTGGACCCTCTCCCGCTCGCGGGGGAGGGTTTTCTCGCCAGGCGCAATCTCTAACTTGCGACTTATCCCGCTTTTCGTGCTAAGCCTGGCCGCGGTGACCAAAACCTGTCATGCGGTGACGATGCCCAGCAAACAGCGGGCTCGAGCCATGTAGGCGTTCTTGCTACATGCCTTGCAATGCGTGATGGGGTGGTTGTGGCGAATACGGATCAGCAGCTTTGCTTGGAGCGGATGGGCGAGTTGGCCCGGATGGCTTGGCTCTTGCGCGATACCATGCTGGAGCATGGTGCCATCACCCCGGACGTGGTGCGTTTAGAGGAAGCGGCACACTTGCTGGACCGGTCCATCGCGCAGCTTGCCTGCGCGTTGAAAGCGCAGTTGCCGACTGGATGCCGCGTTGCCGCCAAGCCGCGCAGCCCGCTTTGATCAGCTAAGCGACCCGGCCTGCCCGCGCCACGCGCAATGCCCGCGCTTCGCGGCCCTGCAGCGCGGCAGCCGTCATCACGTCCAGCGCGGTCACGCCCAGCACGGCAAGCAATGCCAGGGTGGTGGCAGAGCGATGGCGGTTGCCGGGCCGCAGCATCGCGCCGGCCAGGGCCAGGATGTCCATCGCATCGCCACCGGTGCGCAGCCAGATCGGCGCAGCCTTGCCGGGGTTGGTCAACACTATCGCGCCGGAGGCAATCTCGCGCGCCCCAAACCCACGCACCACACCGGATGGCAAGGCCAACCCTAAGCGGCGGCGCATTGCACCACCGGCGAGCAGTTCCAGGCCACCAAGGCCGAGGCTGAACCACCCCAGGAATTTGGCCATTTGGATATCGTTCATCGTGCCCCCGCTGCTTGCTTGCATCGAACCCGGTGCGGCAAGCGCGGTTGCAGCCGCCAGGCTTTTTCGCGTTAGAACTTCTGCGCGATCCCGGCCAAGATTGTGCGGCGCAGGCCGTATTGCGGGGCTTCAACGCCGACGCCGGTGCCATTGCGCAACTGGTACGCCCGATCCAGCAGGTTGATGACGCCCAAGCGAAGCTGGGTTTGGCCGACATAGCCGGTGTGGATGGTCTGCACCGCCGAGAGGTTGATGGTGTAGTAGCCTGGCTCCTCACGGCCATTCGGGATGTCGCTGCCGCCGGGCAACGTCTGGTCGGCGCGCAAACCGCTGCCCACCAGCAAATCCGCCGAAAGCCGGGCCGGATGGTTGGTGCCGCCAAACAGCGTGTAGGCGGCGCCACCGGATCCGGTCCAGCGCTGGTCGTGGTCGAGGAAAATCCAGTGCTGCTGGATGTAGGCCAGGTCGGCGGCACTGAAGTCGAATTGCGAGGAAACAATGTCTTTGCCGATCGCGCGCGAGTAGGCGGCGTTGGCGTAGAGCGAGACCGGGCCGCGGTCGTAGGAGGTGCTGAACTCCACCCCGTCCACCTGCCCTTTGCGGTAGTTGAATGCGGACAAGATGATCGGCGCGCCGAACTGGCCCTCGTCGATCAGGTTGCGCGCGGCCTTGTAGTAAGCGTCCACGCCAGCGCGCCAGCCGGGAACGATCACCTGGTCGAAGCCCACGTCGAAGTAGTTGTCGCGCTCGGCCTTCACGGTGTTGTCCTGCGTCACGTCGGACGCGGCGGACGTGCCGTTGAAGGCGGCGACGTTGTTGGATGATACCAGTTCAAACGGCGGCGGGGTGAAGTAGCGCGAGTAGCCGCCGTGGATCGTGGTGGTGTCGGTCGGCCGCCACACCGCGTTGATGCGGGGGCTCACTTGGTTTTCGTTGTCGTACTCGTTCACCTGGTCGAAGCGCAGGCCATAGTTGACGGTGAGCCGGGGCAGAGCATGCCACTCGTCCTGCACGTAGAGGCCGAACAGCGTTCCGGTCAGGCCGCCGCCCTGCTGGATGTTGAACGGCGCGGCCGACAGCGGCGTGGTTCCGCCGCCCGCCGGCTGGGTTGCATCGCTGATGCCGGCCCCCTGCAGCACGCCTCCATTGCCGCCCAATGCCGGAAGCACCAGCGAGTTGGTGGACGATGTGTTGCGCTCCACGAACACCTGGAACCCGGCGCGGACCGTGTGCTGCTCGCCAAGGCGCCAGCTTGCGTCGGTCTGCTCGCCAGTCGAGATGATGGACCGCGCCGCCGTTTGCGCCACACCGTCGAACAGCAAGTCTCCCACCGGGTCGGGCGAGTAGTATAGGCTGCTGTAGCGGGTGAAAACCGAGGTCTGCACGTCCAGCGTGCCCACCTGCTTCTGCAGGGAGAGGATGCCGAAATCGGTGATCTCGCGCTGGTGCTCGGTGAGGCTGGCGCTGTTGAAGCCGGTGACCCCGCCATCCGAGAGGCCGAGGGACGGCGCCTGCCCCGGATTGTTGGGTATTTCGAAGAACTCGTTGGAGTAGCCGGCCAGCAGGCTCACCCGCGCCGTGTCGTCGATTAAGCCTGTGACGTGGGCCAGGCCGTGCGTTTGGTTCGAGAGGTCGTGGATCGGACTGAAATTGCTGGTCGGGTTCTCGATGCCGACGCGGTTGTGCAGGAAGTCGCCGGTGTAGAAATAGTCGATCGCGCCCTGGCTGCCGCCGTAGGAGAGGCTCGGCTGGAAGTAGTCGCGCGCGCCACCATAGATCGAGATTTCGCCGCCTGGATCGGTGCGGCCGGACTTGGTGGTGATGTCCACCACGCCCGCCGTGTCGAACCCGTATTGCGCCGGCAGCGAGCCGGTGATCAGCGACAGCGAGTGGGCAAAGCGTGTTTCCAGCGATTGGCCGAACACCGCCAGTCCTTCGGGAAGCTGCACGCCGTCAAGCCGGAACTGGACCTCGTTGTGGTCGCCGCGGACGTGGATCTGGCCGAAGGAATCCTGCGCCACGCCGGGCGCCTGCAGCAGGGTTTGGTTAAGCGGCGCGTTGTCGCCTTGCGGCAGGGTTTCGATGGCACCGCGGCTGAACTGGTAGGTGGTGGCGCCCAGGCTGGGCTCGATCTGGCTGCGGGCCTGATCGAGCTTTTGGCTCACCACGTCGACGCTGGGCAAGGTGAGGTCGGGCGCAGCCGTCTGCTCAGTACCGGTGCCGGTATCGAGGCGGACGGTGGGTGCGGCCGAGGATGCCGCGGTGCTGGTGCCGGCACCGCCGGCTGGGGGATCGGCGGCCCAAACCGACCCCGTGGCAAAGGCGCCAAGCGCGCTGGTGAGCAGCATGGCATGGCGCGTCTTCATTGGTCAGCCACCGCAAACACTCCCCGTCCCGTTGCAGTGTGAGTGATACACTGTATCATTTTAGGCAATGCCCGAGGCGGGGTTTGGCTCATCGTTGGCGGCTGGTGTTGCTCCGCGGCAACGATACGTTGTATCACGCGGCCAGCGAGAGTGCGGATTTGGCGGAGGTCGGAATGGCGAGACTGGCTGCTGCTGCGTTCGGCCTGGCGCTGCTGTCCTGGCCGGGTCTGCCCGGCGCGCAAGCCGCGGGCGGCCCGGTGCCGGTGCTGGCGGCGGAAAACTTCTACTGCGACGTGGCGCGGCAGGTCGGCGGGCCGGACGCGGCCGTGACCAGCATCCTGAGCAACCCCGACCAAGACCCGCACCTGTTCGAGGCAAGTCCTTCCGTGGCGCGCAGCGTCTCGGCCGCGCGCATCGTGGTCTATAGCGGCATCGACTACGACCCTTGGATGCCGAAGCTGCTGGCGGCCGCGGCCAACCCGGCCCGCCGGGTCATCGTGGTGGCGGAGCTGGCGGGCAAGCAGCCGGGGGACAATCCGCATGTCTGGTATGACCCAGCGATCATGCTGGCCTATGCGCGGGCGCTCGCCGCCAGCCTGGCTGCGGCGGACCCGGCGCACGCGGCCGCCTACCAGCAGCGGGCTGCCCGGTTCGAAACCTCGCTGCAGCCGATCGAGGCGCAGATGGCGGCCCTGCACGCCCGCCTTTCCGGCACGCCGGTGACGGCGACCGAGCCGGTGTTCGGCTACATGTTCGCAGCACTTGGCATGGTGGTGCGCAATGCGGGGTTCCAGCGTGCGGTGATGAACAACACCGAGCCCAGCGCCTCGGACATCGCCGGGCTCGAGACCGATTTGCGCACGCACCGGGTCGCTCTGCTGGTCTACAACAGCCAGGCCTCCGACCCGGCCGCCTCCCGCATGGAGCGCCTGGCGCGCGCGGCGCACGTGCCGGTGGTGGGCGCCACTGAGACGGAACCACCGGGCAAGACCTATCAAGCCTGGATGGCGAGCGAGCTGGACGCGGTCGACCGAGCGCTGCCGCCCTAGTGGCAAGCGCGATCAGCCTTCAGGACGTGCGTTTGTCCATGGCCGGGCGCCTGGTGCTCGACCAGGTCAGCCTGGAGATCGGGGCGGGCGAGTTCGTGGGCGTGCTGGGCCCGAACGGCGCCGGCAAGACGACGCTGATGCGGGCCATCTTGGGCCTAATACGGCCGCAGACCGGCCGCATCCTAGTGCTGGGCCGGCCGGCGGCGCGCGGCAATCCGGACGTGGGCTACATGCCGCAAGTCCGCCAGGGCGTGGCCGACCTGAAGCTGAGCGGGTGGGACTTCGTGGCCGCC
>CAXTNN010000302.1:0-4857 GCA_964245545.1 uncultured Acetobacteraceae bacterium
AGCGGGAAGTGGCGCTGGTGGAGGCGCTGCTGGAGCTGCCCAGCCGCGCTGCCGACGCCCTGGCGCTGGACCTGGGGCGCGTGGCGGCGCGGGTGGCGCAGGCGCGCGACGTGCTGTTCCTCGGCCGTGGCGGCTGCTTTCCCATCGCCATGGAGGGAGCGCTCAAGCTGAAGGAGATCAGCTACATCCACGCTGAGGGCTACGCGGCGGGAGAGATGAAGCACGGCCCGATCGCGCTGATCGACGGCGCCGTTCCCGTGGTGGCGGCGGTGCCGAGCGGGCCGCTGTTCGAGAAGACCGCGTCCAACCTGCAGGAGGCGGCGGCGCGAGGCGGCAAGCTGGTCGTGTTCACCGACGCCGAGGGCGCGGCGAAGCTGCGGCCGATCGCGGCGGAGCTGGTGGTGCTGCCGACGGTGCACCCGTTCGTGGCGCCGATCCTCTATGCCATCCCGGTGCAGATGCTGGCGTACCAGGTGGCGGTGCTGAAGGGGACGGACGTGGACCAGCCGCGCAACTTGGCCAAGTCGGTGACGGTGGAGTAGCGCCGGTCAGCGCAGCGCCGCTACGTCGGCCGCTGTTGGTGGCTCCCCGTGTTCGCCGCCGAATTGCGCCTGCACATAGCCGGTTACCGCCGCCACTTGTTCGTCTGAAAGCGTGCGCGCAAACGGCGGCATGGCGCCGCGGCCGTAGAGCACCCGTGTCTCCACGTAGCGCGTCGAGGCCAGCCGCGCGTCCCCGGCCAGCGCCGGGTAAGCGCCGGCGCCAATGGCACCTTGCCCTTGCGGCATGTGGCAGCTCGCGCATACCGCGCCGTAAATCGCCGACCCCGACGCCTCGGTGAAGTGCATGGGGCTGCCGAAGGTGGGAGATGAGATATCCTCAGCGTAGGCCGCACCTAACCAGGCTAGTCCTAACACCAGCACGGCGAGCGCCTTCATCCCGCTAGCACCTTCGCGTGCAGCCGGGTGATCGCGTCCAGGCTGGAGAGGATTGCGCCCTCCTGCCAGGCAGGAACGTAGGAGGCGTGCTCGCCCGCCAGCACGATCCGCCCGTCGATGGCGCACAGGTCGCGGTAATGCGTGGCCCGGGTGGCCTCGGTCCATTGCCCATAGCAGCCGAGCGTCCACGGCACGCGATGCCAGCCCACCGCCATGCCATTCTCGAACTCGTCGGCGTATTGCGGGTGGATTTGTGCGCCATAGGCGACAGCGCGGCGGATGCGCTCCGCCGGGTCGAGCGCGGTGAACTCGGTGGCGTAGGGGCCGAAGGTGTAGGCACCGAGCAGCACGCCCTTGCCGCCGCGGTTGTAGCCGGAGGCAGGATAGCTGATCAGCGAGATCGGCAGGTCGGTGTAGCTGATGCCGCCGTAGATCGCCTCGTCCTCCTCCCAGAACCGCCGCTTGAACTGCAGCCCGATCTTCACCACCGAGGCATAGGGCACGGCGGAGATCGCCGCTGCCATGGCGGGCGCCACGTTCATCGGGATTTGGCTCAAGATAGAGAGCGGGATCGTGCAGACGCACCAATCCGCGCGCGACTGCCCCGCTGCCCCGCTCGCCGTGTCCTGCCAGTGCGCGGTGACGCCGGTGCCATCCTGCTCGATGGCCACCACCTTGCGGCCGCTTTGCAGCACGGGCGCCACCTCGCGCCCCATGGCGCGGGCGATGGCGTCCATTCCGCCCACGGGTTGGAACAGCGAGGTTTGGTAGTCGTAGTTGGCCGCGACGGTGAGGGCGCGCCAAAGCCGGCTCTGCAACAAATCCGCCGGCGCCACCGGGCGCGACGGCACGGGGACGGCGTTCAGCCCGCCGCCCGGAGGCTTGTCCCAGCCGCGCCGCTCGCTGCTGTCATCGCCGATGCGGTAGCGATAGTCGCTGTCCAGCGCGCCCCAGCTCCGCAGCGAGGCCAGCAGGATTTCGGTATCTTCCGCGCTCACTGCATCGGCCAAAGCGTTGCCGCGCACCGCCTTGGCCAGCAGGTCCGCCACCGTGCCGTGGAAATCGGCCTGCACCGTGCGGTAGCGCTGCGGCTTGCCCCCGAACGACCCGGCGGCATGCAGGTAGGCGTTGTGGTTGACCTGGGTGAACGGCTCCAGCGCCACGCCCAGCCGCTTGCAATAGTCGAGCAGGGCGCGGTGGTGATACGGGATGCGCCACGGGCCTGGATTGAGGTAGAGCCCGTCATCGAACTGGCAGTCCTGCACGGCGCCGCCCAGCTCGGTGTAGCGGTCGCCGCCGCGCAGCGTCCAGGTGCGTCCGCCGGGGCGCGCGTTGTATTCCAGCAGCGTCACCTGGTAGCCGGCGCGGCGCAGCTCCATCGCCGCTACCATGCCGGCGACGCCCGCCCCCAAGATGAGGACGCTGGCGCCGGCAGGGGCGGGGCTGAGCGCCACCGGGCCGGTGTAGGTGGACTCGGCGGCGTGCCCGAGTGCGTCCATCGCCAGGTACATGGCCGAACCGCCTGCTGCCGCGCCGATGAGGCTCAGCAGGTCACGCCGGGTTGGGCGGGGGGTGGGGTTGGTCATGGACGAGTCAGGGTAGGACTCTTCCCGTTGCGATGAGAAGCCCTCTCCCGCTGGCGGGAGAGGGAGTTCTGCGTCAGCCCGCATGGGTCCGGGCGTGGCGGCGGCCATACCAGGCGTAGATGCCGATCCCCGCCACCTGCCACACCGCCAGGCGCAGCAACGTGACCAGCGGCAAGCCCGCCACTAGGGCCAGGCAGGAGATGATCCCCAGGCAGGGCAGCCAGGGCATGCAAGGCACGCGGAACGGCCGTTCCGTCTCCGGCTCGACGCGGCGCAGGTAGATCACCGACCCGCACACCAGGATGAACGCGAGCAGCGTGCCCACGCTGACCAGTTCGCTCAACACCTGGATGGGCACCAGCGCCGCCACCGCAGCCACCACCAGGCCGGTGAGGATCTGCATCCAATACGGCGTGCTCCAGCGCGGATGCAGCCGGGCAAACACCGGCGGCAGCAGGCCGTCCTGCGCCATGGCATAGGCGATGCGGCTTTGGCCATACAGCGCCACCAGGATCACGGTGGTGAGCCCGGTCAAGGCGCCGAAATCCACCAGGCCGGCGAACCAGCCCAACCCCACCGCCTTCACCCCGCGGCCGATTGGGTCCGGCACGTTCAACTCGGTGTAGGGCAGCAGCCCGGTCAGCACCCCTGCCACCGCCACATAAAGCACCGTGCAGACCACCAGCGAGATCAGGATTGCCAGCGGCATATCCCGCTGCGGCGACTTCGCCTCCTGCGCCGAGGTGGAAACGGCGTCGAACCCTAAGTAGGCGTAGAACACCACGGATGCGCCGCGCAGCACCCCGCTCCAGCCGAATTCGCCGAATGTCCCCTTGTTGGGCGGCAGGAACGGCTGCCAATGGCCGGCCTGCACGT
Organism: uncultured Acetobacteraceae bacterium; assembly: GCA_964245545.1. Classification (GTDB taxonomy): domain Bacteria; phylum Pseudomonadota; class Alphaproteobacteria; order Acetobacterales; family Acetobacteraceae; genus LMUY01. Next base: position 3,401 of record CAXTNN010000302.1, read on the forward strand.
AGAAGGCGCCGACGGCAATGAACGCCACCACGATGGTGAGCTTCAGCGCCACCATCACGTTGTTCACCCGCGCGGATTGCCGGGTGCCCAGCACAAGCAGCGCCGTCAGCACCAGAACGATCAGCACCGCCGGCAGGTTGAACAGGTTGCCTGGCGCAGCACCCGGCGGCCCGGCGAGGGCGGCGGGCAGGGGCAGGCCCACGCTCTGCAGCAGGCTCGCGGCATAGCCGGACCAGCCGACCGCCACCGTTGCCGCGCCCATCGCGTATTCCAGCAGCAGGTCCCACCCGACAATCCAGGCGAACACCTCGCCGATGGTGGCATAGGTGTAGCTGTAGGTGCTGCCGCTGACCGGGATCATGGCCGCCAGCTCGGCGTAGCACAGCGCCACGAAGCCGCAGGCCACCCCGGCCAGGATGAAGGAGATCATCACCGCCGGCCCGGCGTAGCGTGCCGCGACCGTGCCGGTGAGCACGAAGATACCGGCGCCGATCACCGCGCCGATGCCGATGGCGGTGATGCTGACCGCACCCAGCGCTTTCTGCAGCTTCGGCCCGCTGCCCTCCGCATCGCCGCCGCGCACCACGTCGGCCACGCTCTTGCGCGCGAATAGGCCGGAGCGGCCGGCCTGTGCACTCACGACTTAAACATCGCCCCGAGCGCGCTGGCCATGTCGGTGGGCACCAGCACGGTGGCGCCCCGCTCCTTGTTCATCTCGTAGAGCAGGTTCATCTGCCGCAATTGCAGCGCCACCGGGCTGCGGCCGTATATGTCGGCCGCCAGCAGCACCTGCTCGGCAATGTCCCGCTCGGCGGAGGCCAGCGTCACCCGCGCCTGCTTCTCCCGCTCCGCCTGCGCCTGGCTGCTCATCGCATCCTGCAGCCCGGCGGGAATGCCCACGTCCTTGATCTCCACCGAGCGGATGCCGACCCCCCAACTGCCAGTCTTGTCGCCGATGGTGAGGCGGAGCTGCTCGTCGGCGGATTTACGGTCGCTGAGCAGCCGGGCGAGGTCGGACGAGCCGATCATCTCGCGCAGGCTGGTTTGCGCCACCCGCTCGATCGCCGTGCGATAGTTGGCGATGTTGATGGCGGCCGCGCGCGGGTCGGTGACCTGCCAGAACACGATGGCGTCGACCCCCACCGCCACGGTGTCGCGGGTCAACGCCTGCTCGGCGGTGATGGTGGTGGTTTCCACCCGCATGTCGATGATGAACGCGACTTGGTCGATGATTGGGAACACCAGGTAGAGCCCAGGGCCGCGAACGCCATGGAATCGCCCCAGCCGCAGCACCACGGCGCGGTTCCACTCCTGCGTCAGCCGCAGCGACCGGAACAATAGCAGCACCACCAGCGCGGCAATGACGATGAGGGCGATCGGCATGAGGTTCTCCAACGGGAACGCTTGGTCTTGAGGGTGCATCAAACTCGTCCTGTCAACGCGGCGAGGGTTACGGC
>CAXTNN010000303.1:0-4840 GCA_964245545.1 uncultured Acetobacteraceae bacterium
CGGGGCACCGGGTCGTCGATGGTGATCTTGATGGCGCCCGACTGCACGCTGCCGAGCCGCTCCACCACGCCGTGCAGCAATTGCAGGCGGAACAGCCGCACATACTCCGTGCGCTGCTCGGGCGAGGCGGTCTGCCAGTAGCGGCCGAGGCAGAACCGCGCCACGCCGTCCTCATCCACCACCCGCTCCAGAAATGGCGCCAGCCGCGCCTCCTTCTCGCTGGTGGAGGCCGCCCCCGCCATCACCGCCGCCAGCTCCGCGCCGGCCTGCCGGACGAACGCGGCCGCCTGGCTGCTGTCCCCGCCAGCAGCGCCCGCCTGGGCTCGCGCCGCCCCCGTGAGCATCGGCCAGGGCGATACCAGCAACGTCAGGATGGCAAGGGCGCGGCAGGACAGCGTCGGCAATGCGGTCAGCTCCGTACGGCCATGCGCAGGGGCGCTGGCGTGGCCTCGTTGTGCAGTTCCGCCAATTGCGTCAGCACCTCGACAAGCTTGGCGCGGTCGCGCGGCGCGAGCGGCGCCAGCAGCCGTTCCTGCACCCGGCGCACGGCGGGTTCCACCTCGCGGAGCAAGCTGCGCCCGGCTGGAGAAAGACGGACCAGCTTGATGCGGCGGTCGGTTGCACTGGCAACGCGGGTAATCCAGCCCTTGGCTTCCAACCGCTCAAGAACGTCGCCGATGGTGGAGCGATCGAACGCGATCAGCGAGGACAGCCGGGTCGCATCGACTTGCGGGTTGGCCTCGATCGCGGACAGCGCTGCATATTGCACCGCCGTCAAGTCGAACCCGCCGCATTCCTCGGTGAACAGCGCCGTCGACACTTGTTGCGCCCGGCGGATGAGATGGCCGGGCATTTGGTAGAAATTATTCATCCCGCCCCATTAGCAGAACGGTGCGACTGGGACGAGGCGGGGGCGGCAGCGGGCTATTCTGCATCCGGCTGGCGGTCTGGCGCGGCCAGGGCAAACGCCGCCAGTGCCGTGCAGGCCCTTTCGCGCTGCAGGGCGAGTGGGAAGCGGTCGACTGCCACCCCGAACCGCCGGGCATTGCCCAGTTGCGGCACCAGGCAAAGGTCGGCCAAGCTCGGCGACGGGCCGAAGCAGAACGGCCCCGGGGCGCGGGCGAGCAACGCCTCGCAGGCTTCGAGGCCGGCAGCGTTGGTGTCCGCCGCCCATTGCGTCACCGCTTCCTCCGCCAAGCCTGACCGTCGCAACGATTGCAGCACTCGCAGGTTCTGCAACGGGTGCGTATCGGCGGCGAGCACGAGGGCGAAGGCCCGGATTTCCGCCCGCTGCATTGCGTCTCCATACAGCAGGGGCGGGTTGGGATAAGTTTCGTCCAGCCACTCGATAATCGCGAGCGATTGGGTGAGGCAGCGTCCATCGTCGAACTCGAGCGTGGGGACCAGACCTTGCGGATTAAGTGCGAGGTAGCCTTCGTCACGCTGCTCGCCGCGGCGGAGATGATAGAAGGTCTGTTGCGGCTTGAGCTGCTTCAGGTTGAGCGCGATGCGAACACGCCAGCTTGCAGCGCTGCGGAAGTAGCCGTGAATGATCATGGGCTCGTCCCCGTTGAACTTCTATCGGCCGCGTTGGAGGCTGACGTTAAGCCGAAAGAGGGCATACGGTCAATTAGACAAGAGTAGGACGCTAGACCCCGCTGGATCTCACCCGCAAACGCCGGCAGTGACGCCTTGGCGTGCTCCTGACGCGCCTACTCGCTTGACGGCTCCGAGCTTACCTCCGGCACCTTGGCCCACACCCAAACAAGGTTGGCGGTCAACAAGATGGCCGTGACCAGGAACACCCATCGCAGGCCCAGCGTGGCCGCAATGGCGCCGCCGGAGAGCGGGCCGAGGGATTGGCCCAGGAACATCGCCGCCGCGGTGATGCCGTAGACCGTGCCGCGATCCCCCGCCGGGGCCAGCCGGCCAACCAGGGCGTTGGCCGTCGGCAGGATGCCGCCCACGAACAGGCCGAGCGCGAACCGACTGGCGACGAAACTCCAGTAATTGGGCACGAACGCCTGCGGCACGCTGGCCAGGGCCGCGCCGCCCAGCGCGATCAGCAGCACGCGCCGGTACCCCAACACGTCGGACCGGCGGCCGAGGAACGGCGAGGCGATCAGGTCGGCCAGGCCCGTCACCGAAAACGCAAGCCCGCCCAAAGTCGCCAGGCCCGGCACCGAACCCAAAAGCTGCTTCACATACAGCGTCACCACCGGCTGCACCGCCTGCACGCCGAACTGGGCCAGCAGCAGCACCACGAACAGCGGCAGCAGCCCTGGAAAACGGGAGACGGTGGCGAAGCTCTGTATCAGCGACGCCTTGCTGGCGCCCCCCTTTGGCGGGGTGAACCGCTCCTGCACCAGCACCAGCGTCAATACGCCGCAGAGCGCGCAAATCGCAGCGGTGAACATGAAGGGCGTGCGATAGGACCCGGTGACGTCCGCGACGAAGCCGCCCAGCAAGGGCCCGATCAGCGCCCCCACCAACTGCCCCGTGCTGAGCCAGCCAAGGGAGTAGCCCAATCGACCCGGCGGCACTTGGGTCGCCACCAGCGATATGGTCGCGGCGTTGAAGCCGGCAAATGCCCCCATCAGCGCCCGCAGCCCTAAGAACTGCCACACGTCGGTGACCAAGCTCATCAGGCCGATGAACACGGCGATGGAGAAGCACGAACGCAGCACCATCAGCTTGCGGCCGCGCCGGTCCGCGACCCGGCCCCAGAGCGGAGAGGCGAATGCGGCGACCAACGGCGTGACGGCGGCAACCAAGCCGGCCCACAGATCGATGCGCGCCGGGTCATGGACGCCCAATTGGGGCAGGAACAACGGCATCACCGGGCTGAGCACGGTAAAGCCCATGTTCATGCCGAGCTGGATGCCCAGCATGACAAACAGGGTGCGCCGCCAATCGGGGTTGTAGGTGGCTTCGGGCTCGCCTGCATCAGCCATCGGCTGCTTCCTCCACGCCGGCAAAGTGGCAGGCCGCCTCCCAACTGCCGCCGCGTAGCGCCAGCTCCGGCCGGTCATGCGAGCACAGGGGCTCGGCTCGCCGGCAGCGGGGATGAAACGTGCAGCCGGTTGGTGGTTCCAACGGGCTCGGCAACTCGCCACGAACCGCATCCTCGCGCGCTGCACGGCCGGGCACCAGCCGCGGCACGGCGCCCATCAGCGCCCGCGTGTAGGGATGGCGCGGATGGGCAAACAGCTCCGCCATTGGCCCGATCTCGACCATCCGCCCCAGATACATCACCGCGACCCGGTGCGCGAGGTGGCGCACCAGCCGCAGGTCGTGGGTGATGAACACCAGTGTCAGGCCGAGGCGCTGCTGCAGTTCCAGCAGCAGGTTTACAATTTGTGCCTGCACCGAGACGTCCAGCGCCGAAACCGGCTCGTCGGCGATGAGGACCGCCGGCGCCACGGCCAGGGCACGGGCAATGCCGATGCGCTGGCGCTGCCCGCCGGAGAACTCATGCGGCCGGCGCCCGGCAGCGTCGGCGGGCAGGTGCACCAGGCTCAGCAGCTCCGCCACACGCGCGGCGATGCCGGCTTTGGCAACGACCCGGTGCACCGAAAGCACTTCCGCCAGGCACGCCCCCACCGTCATGCGCGGGTTCAGCGAGCCGAATGGGTCCTGGAACACCATCTGCACTTGGCGGTTGTAGCCCCGCAGCCCGGCGCCGCGTAGGGCAAGCACGTTCTCGCCGGCGAACCCCAACTCGCCGCCATCGGGCTGGTACAGCCGCACCAGGCAGCGCGCCAGGGTGGACTTGCCGCAGCCGGACTCCCCCACGATGCCGAGGGTCTCGCCGCGCTCGACACTGAACGACACGTCCTCCACCGCGCGCAGCCGCCGCGGCGCCAGGCCGAGCCAGCCGCGGCGGAGGGGAAAGCTCTTGGACAGATGCCGGACGCGCAGCAGCTCGGTCATGCTGCGAGAGGCCGGGCGGGCAGACGCGCGGCGGCGTAGCAGGCAGCCGATTGGCCCTCCGGCTGCGGTGCCAGGCTCGGTGTCACCTCCGTGCAGCGCGCCTCGGCGTAGCCGCAGCGGGGCGCAAAGGCGCAGCCCTCGGCCGGCCGGTCCAGCCGCGGCGGCTGCCCGGGGATGCTGAGCAGCATGGCGCGCGCCGGGCCGTCGCCGGGCATGGAGCGGAGCAACGCGTCGGTATAGGCGTGGCGAGGGTGGCGCAGAATGGCGGCGACGGGACCGGACTCGCAAATCCGCCCGGCATACATCACCGCCATGCGGTCGCAGGTCTCTGCCACCACGCCCAGGTCGTGCGTCACCAGCACCAGCGCCATGCCCAGTTCGTCCACCAGCCGCAGCAGCAGCTTGAGCACCTGGTCCTGGATGGTCACGTCGAGCGCGGTGGTCGGCTCGTCGGCCAGCAGCAGGGCGGGCGCTGCGGCCAGGGCGATGGCAATCATGGCGCGCTGGCGCATGCCGCCCGAGAACTCGTGCGGGTACTGGCCAAGGCGCTGCGCCGGGGACGGGATGCCGACCAAGCCCAGCAACTCGACGGCCCGGCGGCGGCGTTGCAGCCGAGTGAGGTCGGTATGCGCCGCCAGCGACTCCTCGATTTGCAGCCCGATCGACAGCACGGGGTTGAGCGCCGCCATCGGCTCCTGGAACACCATCCCGATCCCAGCACCGCGGACCCTGCGCAGCCTGCCCGCGGGGGCGGTGAGCAAGTCCTCGCCGCGCCAGCGCACCTGCCCGGTGACGGTGGCGCGGCCGTGCAGCAACTGGCCGATGGCCCGCAGGGTGACGCTTTTGCCCGAGCCGGATTCGCCCACCAGCCCCATCACCTCGCCCGCCCCCACCTGCAGCGACAGGC
>CAXTNN010000304.1:0-4828 GCA_964245545.1 uncultured Acetobacteraceae bacterium
ACCGTTACCTGGGTCGACCCCAGCACGCTCACCGATGTCAACTGCGACACGCCGGAGATTTGTGAAAACTGGCGCTCCAGCGGCTGGGCCACGGTGGACGCCATCGTTTCCGGACTGGCGCCGGGCAGGGTGGCGCTTACCGCGATGGTCGGGAAATCCACCCGGGGCAGCGGCGCCACCGGAAGCAGCGGGTAGGCGGCGATCCCAATCAGCACGACCGCCGCCATCAGCAGGGACGTCGCGACTGGTCGGCGGATAAAAGGGGTGGAGATGCTCATCGACTCTGATCCACTCGCTTAACCGCCTGCACCGCCCGATGGGCCACCCGGCCGCCCGCTGCGGGATGGCCCGCTTGATTTCGTCGCATCCGGATCGGCATTGTCAGCATTGTAAGCAACACGCGTGCCATCGGCGAGACGAGACTGTCCGGCGGTGACCACAACATCCCCGACCGACACACCTTTGGTCACGATCGTCGCTGTGCCGTCATCCTGGCCGACATCGATATACTGCACACTGACCACGTTCCCTGGCTTGACGGCAAACACGTACAGCCCGTTTACGCCCCTCTGCACGGCGGCCGACGGCACGGTCACCGCATCCGGCGCCACGGCAAGTTGCAGGTGTGCATTGACGAATTGGCCCGGCCAGAGCCGGTCGTCCGTGTTGGGGAAGGTGGCCTTTAGCCGGATTGTGCCGGTGCTGGTGTCGATGGCGTTATCCACGGTGAGCAAGGTGCCGACGCCGAGCTGCCGTTTCTCGTCGCCCGTGTAAGCGCTCACCCGGAGCGGCGCTGAACCGGCTGCGCGCATCGCGTCCTGCACCGCAGGAAACTCATCTTCGGGGAGCGTGAACAGTACGGTAATCGGGTGGATTTGGTTGATCACCACAATGCCCGTGGCGTCACTGGCGTGCACCAGGTTGCCCGGGTCCACCAGCCGGAGCCCGATACGGCCCCCGATGGGTGAGACGATGCGCGTGAACTCCAGGTTCAGCTTCGCGGCAGTGATTGCTGCGTCATCAGCCTCGATGTTGGCGGCGAACTGGGACACCGACGAGCTCTGCGTATCGACGCTCTGGCGCGACGCAAAGTCGCTGCGGGCGAGGTCGGCATAGCGCGCCAAATCCTTTTTGGCATTCCCGAGCTGCGCCACATCGGACGCCTTCTTGGCGACGGCCTGGTCATAGGCCGCCTGATACGGTCGCGGATCGACGGAGGCGAGCAGGTCGCCAGGCTTAACCGTCTGCCCTTCGGTGAACGCGATCTGATCGATCGTTCCGTCAACCCGGGCGCGGATTAGCACCGATTGGAATGGCTGCACCGTGCCGATGCCGCGCTCGAAGATCGGGACGTTGCTGCGCACGGCTGTGGCGGTAATCACCGGCACGGCGCCCTGTTGAGCAGCGCTGGGCCGGGTGGTGAGTGCCGCTGCTCCGATGAGGGCGGCAGCGAGCATAAATCCTCTCAGCATCAGCCCTTCCAAAGGTAAAACATTTCAGCGAGCACGTATCAGGTCTCGACCGTTTACGCACGCGGTTAATGCCATTGCCGCGCCAAGACAATCATCTTGGCCGCGCAATCGTCTCTCCCGATGACCCGGTTTAGGACGCACGAGGTGCGTGCAACGCCAGGGCGATAGGGACTGCGCGATAAGCGTCCAGGCCTCGGCCGGTCACGCCGGGTGCTGTCACCACGCCGGGAACGGGGAGCATCCGCACCGCCTCATGGCCGGATGGCAGCACGGTGGCGGAGCGGGCCGGCTCGCCCGTCGGCGGGCTCATGCGGAATGGGCTGAGGTCGCTCATGGCGGCGGTATGAACCGGAGCCGCCGCGCCGAAGGTGACAGTCTGGCTGGTGACGGGGAGTTGCGGGATACCCCAGGCTGCCAGCACGCGGCGGGCGTACTCGGCGCCCAAGTCCGGCGTTAGGGAATGGTAGGCGGCGGCGGCAAGCGGCCAGGCACTGGTCTGCTCGAACAACTGCACCAGAAAGCGGGCGCCGTATGCGGCATTGGTCACCGGGTCAAACGCTTGATCGAGATTGGCAAAGGCGTCTGCATGGTAGAGGAGGCTGACCTGCATGCAGCCAACATCAATCGAGCGAACCCCCGCCGCCTGGAAGGCCTGCACGGCTGCGATGGCATCCGCCTTCGTCTCGTAAAAATGTCCGACGCCCTCCGCATTGATCGTCCAGGGCCATGGGTAGATGGCGCCGCTCACCGGGTCCCGCCGGCCGCTTTCAACCATGGCAATCGCGTCTAGCAGCCGGTCCGGCACGTGGGCGGCGCGCTCGGCTTGCAGAATAGCGGCCCGGCACAGCGCTGAAGCCGCTGGGATTGTGGCAGGCGGCACGGGGCGGCACCAGCCGGAGCATGGGCCAGCCAACGCAGCAATCAGCACAAGGAGACGGATGCAGGACATTGTGGCGGCAGCTTGCGGCAAAATGGTTGCCAAATGATTTATTGGCGGCCGCTCCATTGCCGCCGCGCGGCCTTCATGCTGCAGCGCAAAAAACCGCTTGCAAATTGCCGGTGCAACCCGTAAATATCGTGTCGCAGCAGGGCTTTGCCCTTCTGCTTCTTGGACGTTTCCTCCCTAAACTTGGCGGTGCCGCAAGGTGCCGCCTTCTTTTTTGCCCGCAGCCGCGCCAGCTATAGAAGCTGCGGCAGCTCCAGCGCCAACCGCCCGATAAACTCGCTCAAGCGCTGTTGCAGCGGGGTGAACCCGGCCGACTTCTCCAGCGTGGCTTCGTCCATATAAAGCCGCCGCGCCACCTCCACTTGCAGCGCATGCACCCGTTCGCGCGGGCGGCCATAGTGCCGGGTCACGTAGCCGCCGGCGTAGGGGTCGTTGCGGCGGACCCGGTAGCCGAAATCCGCCAGCACGCTCTCGGCCAAGGTGGTGATGCGGGACATGCAGGCCGTGCCATGGGCATCGCCAAGCACGAAGTCCGGCTCGGAAAACCGCCCGCCGCCGGCCGGCATCGAGTGGCAGTCGATCAGCAGGCAAGCGCCGAACAGAGACGTGGTTTGTGCGATCAAGCCGGCCAACGCATCATGGTAGGGCTGCCAGCAGGCGCTGACCCGCTGTTGCGCCTCGGCAAACCGCAGCTTGCGGCGATAGATCGCCTCGCCCGACGTCACCACCCGCGCGATGGTGCCGAGCCCGGCGCCGACCCGTGGGCTCGTGGTGTTCACCCAGTCAGGCAGCGGGTCGGCAAACATGGCTGGGTCGAGTTCCCAAGCTTCGCGGTTGGGGTCGCAATAGGCGCGCGGGAATTGGGCGCAGAGCATGGGGGCGCCATGGACGGTGGCGCCGGCAAACAGCTCCTCAACGAAAGTGTCCTCGCTGCGGCGCAAGTCCAGCGGGCCAAGCCGGGCGGCGCGCAGGAAGTCCGGCTCATAGCTGCGCCCGGAATGCGGCGATGCCAGCACCAGGGGCACGGTTTGGCTGGCGGGGCGGAGGAGCACATACGGTGCGGCGGCGGTTTCGCCCGCATCGGCGCCAGCGGCAGGTGTGGGCATATCCATGCGCTATTGAAGCCTTCCAAGGGGGCCGTGTCACGCCGTCCGCCGCTTGCGTATGCGAGAAGGCAGGTGTTAGGGAGTGCGGCCGGGGTGTGGGCGCGTAGCTCAGCGGTAGAGCACTGCCTTGACATGGCAGGGGTCACAGGTTCAATCCCTGTCGCGCCCACCATTGCTCCGGCGTTTGCTTCAGCGACCGCCAGACGCCGGGTATGTGAGACAATGCATCTTTATCGTACCCATACATGTGCCGCCCTGCGCGCGTCGGATGCGGGGGCAGAGGCACGGCTGTCCGGCTGGGTGCATAGCAAGCGCGACCATGGCGGGCTGCTGTTCATCGACCTGCGGGACCATTACGGGCTGACCCAGGTGGTGTTCCCCGCCGGGTCGTCGGTGTTTGCCGAGGCGGACGCCGTCCGGGTGGAGAGCGTGGTCACCGTCACCGGGCGCGTGGTGCTGCGCGAACCTGGCACGGTGAACTCGAAGCTTCCCACGGGCGAGGTTGAGCTGCGGGCCGAGGCGCTGGCGCTGCAATCCCCGGCCGCCGTGCTGCCGTTCCCGGTGGCGGGCGATGCGGCCACCGCCGAGGAGCTGCGGCTGCGCTACCGCTACCTCGACCTGCGGCGCGAGAAGCTGCACCGGAACATGATGCTGCGCGCGGGGGTAATTGCCTCGTTGCGGCGGCGGATGATCGAGGCCGGCTTCACCGAGTTCCACACCCCCATCCTCACCGCCTCCTCCCCAGAGGGCGCGCGGGACTTCTTGGTGCCGTCGCGCAACCATCCGGGTACGTTCTACGCGCTGCCCCAGGCGCCGCAGCAGTTCAAGCAACTGGCGATGGTGGCCGGGTTCGACCGCTACTTCCAGATTGCCCCCTGCTTTCGCGACGAAGCCGCCCGCGCCGACCGCTCCCCGGGGGAGTTCTACCAGCTCGATTTCGAGATGAGCTTCGTCACCCAGGAGGACGTGTTCACCACCCTGGAGCCGGTGATCGGCGGCGTGTTCCGCGAGTTCGGCGGCGGGCGGGTGGTAACGGAGGGCGCCTTCCCGCGCATCCCCTACGACACGGCGCTGCTGGAATACGGTTCGGACAAGCCCGACCTGCGCAACCCGCTGAAGATCACCGACGTGACCGACGCGTTTGCCGGGTCCGAGTTCGGGCTGTTTGCCAAAATCGTGGCGGGCGGCGGCGTCGAACGGGCGATCCCGGCGCCGGGCGCGGGCGGGCGGCCGCGCGGCTTCTTCGACAAGCTCAACGAGTGGGCGCGCGAGGCGGGCGCCGGCGGCCTCGGCTACATCATTTT
>CAXTNN010000305.1:0-4778 GCA_964245545.1 uncultured Acetobacteraceae bacterium
GAGGCGGGCCGGCGGCTCGGCGCCGCTTAGGCCGAGCTGTTGCAGCAGGGCGCGGCCGCGGACGGCGTCGCCGGGTCCGCACTCCGCCTGCACGTAGTCGAGCACGGTGTCGAACCCGGACAGGTCGGGCTCTTGCGGCAGGTAGCGCACGGTGGCGCCCGGCTGCAGGAAGCGGGTGCCGCGGTCTGGCTCAATTTGGCCGGTGGCGATCTTGAGCAGGGTGGACTTGCCGGAGCCGTTGCGGCCGACCAGGCAGATGCGTTCGCCTGCGGCTACGGCGCCACCGCCGATCTCGGCGCCGGCCAGCAAGTCCTGGGTGCCGAGGGTGAGATGGATGTCTTGCAGCAGCAGGAGGGGTGGGGCCATGGCGGGTGTCTCGCGCCGGCGTGGCACGGATGCAAGTGAGGGGCTTGGCTGTCTTTGTTAGACTTGGCGGGGGCACCCAGCGAATAGCGCGGCCGCCCACTCTCACGCCAGCCCTCTCCCGCCCGCGGGAGAGGGAGAGTTAGGCTTCGAGCTGGAGGCCAACCGAGACCACCTGGCTCGGCGGCAGGTCGAAATACTCGATCGGGGTGAGGCCGGTGCGGCCGAGAAACTGGGTCACCCGGCGCAACAAGCCGCGCCAACTCGACAGCGAGCCGCTTGTGATCACCTGGGGCAGGAAGAAGATGGCAGACTCCTCCTTGAACGGCAGGTTGCCCTGCAACGCCGTCGACACGCAGGGCCGCTGCATGAAGCCGAACCGGAGCACGCCGCGGAACACGCCCTGCCCGAGGTCCTCCAGGCTCAGCCGCTCCGCCTCTGGCACGTAAGGCCGCTTGGTGGTCTCCACCCGCAGCAGCAGCACGTTCTCATGCCGCACGTGGGACCGCAGCCAGGGATGGCGGCCGATCATGGGCACCTTGTCGGCGTTCTCGGTGAGGAACACCGCGCCGCCCTCCTCGCGGTCTTTCCATTGCTCCACCAGGCGGCGGAACTCGGTTACCGGCATGGACCAGCCGGCCAGCGCCTGGCGCAGGCGGGAACGCCCCTCGGTCCAGATGGTGAACAGGGCGAACACCACGACGCCGACCAGCAGCGGCACCCAGGCGCCCGACAGGATCTTGGCCAGGTTGGCGCCCAGGAAGGCGCAGTCCACCACCAGGAAGGCGCCCGCCAGCGGGCCGGCGAGCCAGAGCGGCCAGGCCCAGACCCGGCGCATCACTACGTAGAAGGTGATGGAGGTGACGGTCATGGTGCCGATCACGGCCAGGCCATAGGCCGAACCCAGCGCGTCGGAGGAGCGGAAGGTCAGCACCAGGGTGACGCAGCCGACCATCAGCGCATAGTTCACCACGGGCATGTAGACCTGCCCGCGCTCCTCCTCCGAGGTGTGCACCACCCGGTAGCGCGGGGCGAACCCCATGTTGATCGCCTGCTGGGTGAGCGAGAAGGCGCCCGAGATCAGCGCCTGCGAGGCGATCACGGTGGCGGCGGTGGCAATGGCCACCGCGGGGTAAAGCGCCCAATGCGGGACGATGGCGAAGAACGGGTTGCTGACCGATTGCGGGTTGGTGAGCAGCTCGGCGCCCTGCCCCAGGTAGTTCAGCCCGAGCGCCGGCAGCACCACGCAATACCATGACAGCACGATGGGGCGGCGGCCGAAATGGCCCAGGTCGGCAAACAGCGCCTCGGTGCCGGAGAAGCACAGCACCACGGCGCCGAGCACCGCGTAGCCGGCCCAGCCATGCGAGACCAGCATGCGCAAGCCCATGGCCGGGTTGAACGCCGCCAGCACGGCAGGGTGCTGCACCGCGTGCAGGGCGCCGAGCAGGGCGATGGTGGCGAACCAGAGCAGCATCACCGGGCCGAAGAACCGCCCAACGCGCTCGGTGCCGTAATGCTGGCCCCAGAACAGCGCCAGCAGGATGCCGGCGGCGAGCGGAACGACGAAGCGGCTGAACTCCGGGCTGGCTTGCTTCAGCCCCTCGACTGCCGACAACACGGAGATGGCGGGGGTGACCACGCCGTCACCGTAGAGCAGGGCCGAGCCGAACAGCACCAGCAGGGTGAGCGCCGCCGGGCGGCTGAACGGCAAGGGTGGGACTTTCTGGCGGATCAGGCCCAGCATGGCGAGGGTGCCGCCCTCGCCGTCATGGTCGGCACGGAGGATGAAGCCTACGTATTTCAGGCAGACCACGAACAGGATGGACCAGACGATCAGCGAGAGGATGCCCAGGATGGCTGCAGGGTCGTGGGCGAAGCTGGGGTCGTCCTCGAAGCACTGTTTGACCGCGTAGAGCGGGCTGGTGCCGATATCGCCGAACACCACGCCGAGCGCCCCCAAGGCGATCACGGGCAGGCCGCGGGGATGGGACATCAGCGACTCCGCGCCCGAGTCGAGACTCGGCCGAGTCGTGTACAGCGGCGTTTTGGGTGTGGGCGGGCGGATGTCACCACTGGAGTCCTGGGTTGTGTCCTGGCCGGTCGAGGCCTGGGCCGCGCTGGCGGGGATGGCGGGGGCCATCCTGATAGCGGGTGCAGTGACTACGCTGCGGGTGCTGGGCGCGTTGCATGGGTTGCGCGCGCTGGCCGACCAGTCCGCCGCGAGCGACCGGGCGCTGCAGGCGGGCGCTGCGCAGATGGCGGTGCTGCTGGAGAGCAAGCTGCGCGAGTTGGCGGAGGCGAGCGCCGCCCGGCTACTTGCCATCGAGCACACGGTGGGCGCCCAGTTGCACCAGGCGGTCGAGCAGCAGATGGCGGCGAGCTTCGGCCGCGTGCTGGACCAATTCGCCGCGGTTCAGGCGGCCCTGGGCGAGGTGGCGGCGGTGAGCGCCGGGATCGGGGACCTGAAGCGCATCTTCTCCAACGTGAAGACCCGCGGCGGCTGGGGCGAGACGCAGCTCCGCGCCCTGCTCGACGACCTGCTCCCGACCGGCAGCTATGACGCGAACGTCGCCATTGGGGACGGCCGGGTGGTGGAGTTCGCCATCCGCATGCCGGGGCCGGCGGAGCCTCGCGCGGTGCTGCCGATCGATGCCAAGCTGCCGCTGGCGGATTACGAGCGGCTGCTGGCGGCGGCCGAAGCGGGCGACCTAGAGGGCGAGCGGCTGGCGCGGCGGGCGCTGGAGCAGGTGTTGCGGACGGAGGGGCGCCGGGTCGCGGGCAAATACATAGCGCCGCCGCTGACCACCGATTTTGCCATCCTGTACCTGCCGACGGATGGGCTGTATGCCGAGGCCGCCCGCATTCCCGGCCTGGTGGACGAGCTGGGCCGCCGCTACCGGGTGATGCTGATGGGGCCGGGATTGCTGCCCGGGCTGCTGCGCACCATCCACCTGGGCTACGTCACGCTCTCGCTGGAGCAGAAGGCGGACCAGATCGGCCGGCTGCTGGGGGCGACCCGGCAGGAGATGGTGCGCATGGACGAGGTGCTGGAACGGCTGGCCCGCAGCGCCGGCACCATGTCGCGCACCATCGAGGACGCCCGCGCCCGCACCCGCGTGGTGCGGCGAAAGCTGCACGCGCTGGAGGAGGCGGGCGATGGGGAGAAGGGGGCCGAGAAAGAGGTATTTTCCCCCTGAACGCGGACGCTAGGGCAGCGCGTCCCTCACCACGGTGCGGTAGGAGGCTGCCCAGGCGGCCACCTGGCCGAGATAGGCTTTGTGGGCTCCATCGGCCTTGCTGGCCTGCCACTCGCTCGACTTCCAATTCGCCCGGCTTGGTTCGAACCCGGCGAGTTCTGGATTGAACGCGACCGTGACCGAGAGCTGGTGCCGCGAGCGGGCATCGGCGAACTGGGCCCACACCAACTGCCGCGGCATGCCGCCGGCCGGCCGGGCCGCCTCGAAGGCGGCGCGCATCAGCTCGGGCGTCTTGCCGGTTTCGTGCATCACCACGTGGTTCACCAGGGCGCAGTCGAAATTGGGGGTCCAGCCGTTGCGGTCGTCGGACCAGAAGGTGTCCTTGCGGAAGCACAGCGGCGGCGGGCGCCAGCCGACCTCAGTTTCGACGTCGTTGCCGGCGACGATCAGCATGGCGGCAAAACGGCCATCCTGCAGTTGGACGTAGAGGCGGCGGCTGGTGGGCGTGGTCTCGACACCGCCGCCATCGAGCCTCACCTGCTGCAGGTCGACCTGCTTGATCTCCTGCCATGGGCCCGCCGGCAGCTTCAGCCGGAATGGACCGATGGCGGCGGTGCTGTCGGAGACCGGCTGGGTGAGCGCCGGTTGCGCCATTGCAGGGGCCGCCAGCAAGGTCAATCCAATTGCAGCCAGCCAGAACCGCATCGCTTGCTCCCGATCTCGATGGCCCAACATTACGGGGCCGCACGGGGTGCGGGCAAAACACGGCGGCGCGAGTGCAAGCTGGCAACACTGTGATTTCGTTGCCCAAAGTGGCGATTGTCCGCGCGGTGAGATGGGCGTAATGACGGCAGACCAATGAGGAGTCGAGCGTGTCGCAAGACATCTCAAGTCTGTCATTTGAGGATGCGCTGTCGGAGTTGGAGCGTATTGTCAAAGGCTTAGAGGGCGGCCAGCAAAAGCTTGAGGACGCCATTACCGCCTACGAACGGGGCGCCGTGCTGCGGCAGCATTGCGAGGCCAAGCTGGCCGAGGCGGAAGCTCGGGTGCAAGCCATCGTGCAGCGCGCCGACGGCAGCCTCGCCACCCGCTCCCTCCCCTAAATCCAGTCGCCATGGAGTCCGCACAGGCATGAACGCCCCCCTGCTTCCGCCTCGCCCGGCCACGCCGTTGCTGGACCGTGTCCGGGTGCCTGCGGACTTGCGCAATTTCTCG
>CAXTNN010000306.1:0-4762 GCA_964245545.1 uncultured Acetobacteraceae bacterium
CCCCGGCGGGCCGGATTGCGTCGCCTATCTCGACGGCCTGGCGGGCGGCCTGGCGCCGGACCTACCTGCGGGCACGGTGCTGGTGCCGGAGTTCGTCCTGGCCAGCGACGGGGCCCGCTGGCTGACCGACCCCGACCTGTCATCCCGCTTCGGCAAGCGGAGGGGAACGCTGTTTGCCGGCGACCTGGTGCTGGCCTCGCGCGCCGAAAAACAGCAGGCCTGGCAGAAAACCGGCGCGATGGCGGTAGACCTGGAAAGCGGCGAGGTGGCCCGCGCCGCGGCCGCATTCCGCCTGCCGTTTGCGGTTCTGCGCGCCGTGTGCGACCCGGCGGACCAAGACCTGCCACCGGCCACCATGGCAGCGCTCAACGAGGGCGGCCGAGTCCGGTTTTTTTCCGTGCTGCGCTCGCTGGCCCGTAGCCCGGGGCAACTGCCGGACTTGCTGCGGCTGGGGCGGGAGGCGGCGGCGGCGCGGCGGGCGCTGCGGATGCGGGTTGCCGCCATTGGCACACTCGATTAGGTCTGTCGCATGGTGCCGCCCATCAAACAGTTGGTCCGCTATCAGGACCTGGCTGATCCGCAGACGCAGCCGCGCTACTCAGGCATCCCCACGTTCTTCCGCGCGCCCTACGAGCAGGACCTGACCCAGGTCGATATCGGCGTGATCGGCGTGCCGTTCGATGGCGGCGTCACCAACCGGCCGGGCACGCGGCACGGCCCACGGGAAATCCGTAACCAGTCGAGCCTGTCGCGCCGGATCAACACCGCCACCGGCGTGCAGCCATTCGATTTCTGCCGGGTGCGGGACTTGGGGGATTGCTGGATCGAGCAGCCCTATGAGCTGGTGTCCGCACTGGGAGAGATCGAGGCGTTCTACCGCCGGGTCGTTTCGGCCGGGGTGGTGCCGCTATCGGCGGGCGGTGACCATTCGATGACCTTGCCCATCCTGCGCGCGGTGGCGGCCGCCGGCCCGGTCGGCATGGTGCATATCGACGCCCATGCCGACACCGGCGACGAGTATATGGGCTCCCGCTACCATCACGGCACCCCGTTCCGCCGCGCCGTGGACGAAGGCCTGCTGGACCCGAAGCGGGTGATCCAGATCGGCGTGCGCGGCCACAGCAATGTGCCCGGCGGCCTGTGGGGCTTCAGCACCGCAAGCGGGATGACAGTCATCCCGATGGAAGAATTGGCCGACCGCGGCTGGCGCACCGTCATGGAGCAGGCCCGCGCCGTGGTGGGGGACGGCCCCACCTACCTCTCGTTCGACATCGACAGCCTCGACCCGGTCTATGCCCCTGGCACTGGCACCCCAGAGCCTGGTGGCCTCAGCATGCTGGAGGCGCTGCGCATGGTGCGCGCGCTGACCGGCCTGCGGATTGTCGGCGGTGACGTGGTGGAAGTCTCCCCGCCGTTCGACCTGGGTGGGATCACCGCCCTGCACGGTGCGGCCATGCTGTTCGAGGTGCTCTGCGTGCTGGCGGCGGCGCGGACCTCGGCAAGCTAAGCCAGTAGGGTGGGCTTCAGCCCACCGGCAGGTCGAACTCAACGCCCATTGGGGTAAGCGGCTTTCCTATCCCAAAGGCAGTTTCCCCAGCAACGCTGGCACATCCCCGGCCAGCAGATCGTCCAGGTTAAACGGGCAGTCATTCGGCATTGGCTGCGGAACGCCGGAGGCATCCACCGCCCGCTCAACCCGGCGGACTGCTTCGGCGTAGAGGGCTGAAAGCGCGATCCGCTGGCGCATGGAGGGCGAAAATGCGTCCCGCGCGTCGGCGGCAAAATTGTAGGCCTCTTCGGTCCACCCGGCCGTCGACTGGCTGTTTGGCCAGGCGTGCAGCTTCAGCAAATGGCTGAGGCATTGCCGGAGCAGGCTTTTGCAGGCGCGCAGCTCCGACAATCCCACGTCGTGGATCTCCTCGATGACGTGGGGCCAATCCACCGCCTCGTTCACCCGCTCTCCAGCCGCCAGCCGCCGCAGCAGGCCGGACTGCTGTTCCGCCCAGGCCAGGCTGTCTTGCTCGTAAAGCCCGTCTGGCATCAAACGGTCCCCGCACTGTGGCTTGCCGCACCCGTATACACCGGCCCGATCACGTCCGTCACGGACAAGCCGCGGCCCACATCCAGCCCGGTCAGGCGCCAATCGTGCACCGGCAAGGGCAGGGGGCGAACCAGGCCCTCGTGGAAGCGGGTCGGCCAGCGCACGTCGTGCAACGTAACATGCGCGGAGGTGTCCACGTCCGCCACCGCAACCTCTGGTCGAATCCAGGCCGTTCAACGTGAACCGCATCCGGCGCATCAGCCGCTCCGTCTGGTCGATCCAAAGGGCAAGCTCGTCGGCCTCGGCGAGCCCTAGGCCGGGTTCCATATGGACGTGCAAGACGTCGCAGTCATACCCGGCTAATCGCTGCGGTGAAGCCAGCGCGAAGCTGAGCCTGCGGCTCTGCGACCACTCGCCAGCGAGCAGCATGGGGCCGAGCAGGAACAGGCTGTAGCCGTCCGCCACCAGCGCAGCCGCGGCAAGGCGCACCGGGTCGTGCGACTCCTTGCCGTTGAACCAGACCCGCACCGTGCCCGGGCCATGCGCCGCTGCTGTGCGCATCGCCTGCTTGTGGCCGTTCGGCCCGGTGTAGGACTGCGCCACCACCCCGTCGCGGAGCAGCAGCCGTTCCTCGAAGCTGCCGCGGAAGCCTTCATCAGTAAGCTCCGGCTGTAGCGCGCCAACAAGCCCGTGCCACGCCCCAGTGTAACTGACGCTGATATCGGCGATATGCTGCAGACTTGCCGCGCCATGCGCCGCCGCGCTTTGCGCCAGCAGGGCTTCGGCCGCACCAGCGCTGTTTGCGCTTGGCGTGGTGGCTAGTGGCGCGCTGCACCCGGCAAGGCCGAGCGCGGCCAGCAGGGTGCGGCGCGGCAGCGGCAGCCGGCTACTCGGCCTCGGCAGGCTCAGGCGGCTTGTGCGCCAGTTCCGCCATCTTTTCCTGCACGTGGCGGCTGAACACGTAATCCGCCGGGCGCTGGTTGGTGAGCGGGATTTCCGGTGCCATCGGGCCCGACAGGCGCGGCCCGCGCAACGCCACCGTCAGCGTCTTGAGCGGGCTCTTCACCGCATCGACCACAGCCGTCGCCTCATAGCCGGAATGGACCATGCAGTCGGCGCACTTCTCGTAATTGCCGGTGCCGTATTTGTCCCAATCGGTGCTGTCCATCAGCTCCTTGAAGCTTTTGGCGTAGCCCTCGCCCAGCAGGTAGCAGGGGCGCTGCCAGCCGAACACGTTGCGGGTCGGCTTGCCCCACGGGGTGCAGTGATAGGCCTCGTTGCCGGCCAGGAAGTTCATGAACAGCGGCGACTGGGTGAACTTCCACCCCTTGCCGCGGCCGCGCGCGAGGATGTCGCGGAACAACTGCTTGGTCTTCTGGCGGGACAGGAAGTGCGCTTGGTCAGGCGCGCGCTCGTAGGCATAACCCGGGGAGGTCATGATGCCGTCCACGCCCATCGCCATCACGTCGTCAAAGAACTTGGCCACGCGCTCGGGCTGCGCGCCGTCGAACAGAGTGCAGTTGATGGAGAGCCGGAACCCGCGCTCCTTGGCCTTGCGGATGGCGGCGACGGCGCGGTCATACACACCCTCTTGGCTCACGGCCCGGTCATGCATGTCACGGTCGCCGTCCAGATGCACGTCCCACGAGAAGAATGGGTTGGGCTGGTACTGGTCCATCTTCTTTTCGAGCAGCAAAGCGTTGGTGCACAGGTACACAAACTTCTTGCGCGCCAGGATTTGCTCGACGATCTGCGGCATTTCCTTGTGCAACAGCGGCTCGCCGCCGGCGATGGCCACCACGGGGGCCCCGCACTCGTCCACGGCGCTGACCGCGTCAGCCACCGAAAGCCGCTGGTTCAGGATTTCCGCCGGATAGTCGATCTTGCCGCACCCGGAGCATGCCAGGTTGCAGCGGAACAGCGGCTCCAGCATCAGCACCAGCGGGTAGCGCTTGCGGCCCGCCAGGTGTTGCTTGACCACATAGGCACCAACGCGGACGACTTGCTGCAGCGGAACCGACATAAATCCGATCTCCTTCGAGGCTGTTCTAGCCAATTAAGCGCCGAGCCGCCATGACGGATGCAAATGGGACGGCCATGCGGACGATGCCAGGCTTGGCTTCGGCAGCCCGACATGGAGTTTAGCTTTGCGACATTTTAGCGTCAGGCAGCGGCCTGTATCCTCCCGCTTGAAACACACGCGCATGGGCCCAAAAACATGGGCGTGTGTTCGTCAGTGATGGAGGCGACGATGTGGAGTTTGACCAGGACCATCCTTGCTGGAACGGCCGTGGCGGGCGCGGTGGCGCTGGCGGCGGGGGCGGCGACTCCGGCCACCGCTGGAAACGGCGACGCCCACACCCTGCTGCTGCAACTGCCGAACGGCCAGGTGGAGCAAATTGAGTACACCAGCCCGATGGCGCCCCGGTTGACGGTGGCAGCGCCGGACCAGGACCCGGTATTTGCCGCATTCCAGCAGATGGCGGCGCTCATGGACCAGCAAGCCGCGGCGATGATGCAGCAGGTGGCCCAGATGCCGGGCACTGCCGGCACCATGCCCAACCTTCCGCCCGGCGTCAGCAGCTACTCGGTGGTGACCACCATTGACGGCGGCCGTGCCTGCACCCGTTCAACCGAAATTCGCTACAACGGGCGCGGCCTGCAGCCGCAGACGGTCTCCAACGTGTCAGGCGACTGCGGCGCCCTGCCGGAGCAGCGCAC
>CAXTNN010000307.1:0-4755 GCA_964245545.1 uncultured Acetobacteraceae bacterium
TCGAGGGCGGTGCAGGGACCGAAGCGCGGATCGCGCTTGGTGGCGTGGCGCATAAGCCCTGGCGCCGGCCGGAGGCGGAGGCGTTGCTCGTCGGCCGGGAACCGTCCCACGAGGCGTTCCTAGGCGCGGCGGATGCACTGCTGCAGGGGGCCGTCGGCCAGGGCGACAACAGCTTCAAGATCGACCTGGCGCGCAAGGCGATCGTGCGGGCGCTGCGGCAGGCGACGGACGCCGCGCCGCAATCGCAGACCGACAAGCGCGTGGCATAAGGGGCAGCATCATGAACGTCACCACAAGGATCGGTATCGGCAGCGCCATCAACCGCGTCGACGGCCTGGAGAAGGTCACCGGAAAGGCGAAATACGCCGCCGAGCATGCCCCCGCGGGCATGGTGTACGGCGTCGTGGTTTCTGCCACGATCGCCAAGGGCAGCATCATTGCCATCGACGAGGCCGCCGCACGCAGCGTGCCCGGCGTGATCGAGGTGCTGACGCACGGGAACCGCCCGCACGTCGCCTGGCGCGACGGCAACTACCAGGACGAGGTGGCTCCGCCGGGTTCGCCGTTCCGTGCCCTTGGGGATGCGCAGATCCGGTTCAGCGGGCAGCCGGTGGCCGTGGTGCTGGCCGAAACGTTCGAGGCCGCGCGCTACGCCGCGAGCCTGGTCAGCATCACCTACGAGACCGAGCCGCACAACACCGATTTCGACGTCTCGCTGGCCGAGAAGTTCATGCCGTCCAAGAAGCGCCAAACCTTTCACCCGCCCAAGAACCGCGGCGATGCCGAAACGGCGCTGGCGGAAGCCCCGGTGGGGATCTCGGCCGAGTACGAGCTGGCTACCGAGCACCACAACCCGATGGAGATGCATGCCACTACCGTGGCCTGGGAGGGTGACGGCCGCATTACCGTGCACGACAAGACGCAGGGCTCGCAGAACGTTCAAACCTACATCGCCAACATCTTCGGCTTCGCCAAGGACAAGGTGCGCGTGCTGAACCCGTATGTGGGCGGCGGCTTCGGCTCGGGCCTGCGCCCGCAGTACCAGGTCTACCTGGCGGTGATGGCGGCCAAGAAGCTGGAGCGTTCGGTCCGCCTGGTGCTGACCCGGCAGCAAATGTTCACCCACGTGCACCGCCCGCAGGCCGTGCAGACGGTCCGGCTCGGCACCGATACCGACGGCAAACTGACCGGCATGTCGATCAACGCCACCACCTCCACCTCCCGGTTCGAGAACAACATGGAGGACGTCGTCACCTGGGGACTGATGGGCTACGACTGCCCGAACGCCAGCGGCGAATACACCATCGCGCCGCGGGACACCTACACCTCCGGCGACATGCGCGCCCCCGGCGCGGCCACCGGGATGGCGCTGTTCGAGATGGCGATGGACGAGATGGCGTATGCGGCCCACGTCGATCCGCTGGAGTTCCGCCTGATCAACTACTCCGACATCGACGCCATGAACGGCACCCCTTACACCAGCAAGGCGCTGCGCGAGGCGTACCACGCCGGCGCGGCGGCATTCGGCTGGGCGAAGCGGTCCCAAGCGCCCCGCTCCATGCGCGACGGGTCGGAGCTGGTGGGCTGGGGCATGGCGACCGGCATGTGGGACGCGATGTTCTCGAAAACTTCCGCACGCGCCAAGCTGAGCGCCAACGGCCATCTGGAGGTCGCCACCGCCACCTCCGACATCGGCACCGGCACCTACACGGTGATGACGCTGGTGGCAGCCGACACGCTGGGCCTGCAACCGGAGCAGATCACCGCTCGCCTCGGCGACTCCGACCTGCCGCATTCCCCGGTCGAGGGTGGCTCCTGGGCTGCCGCATCCGCCGGCGCCGCCGTGCAGGTTGCTTGCCAAGCGGTGGGCAAGCAGCTGCTGAAGGCGGCGGCCAGCATTCCCGGCAAGCCGCTGGGCGGCGCCTCGCTGGACGAGGTGGAGTTCACCGGCGGCCGCATCGTGCTCCGCGCCGACCCATCCGTCGGGGTGAGCATCACGGAAGCGATGCGCGCCGCAGATCTGCCTTCCATCGAGGCGGAGGAAACGGCGAGCGCCGGCCTTTCGGGCATGATCAGCCAGATGCGCAAGTCCCGCCATACCCACAGCGCGGTGTTCGTGGAGGTGAAGGTGGACGAGGAGTTGGGCGTGGTGCGCGTCACCCGGGTAGTGAGCGCCGTCGCCGCCGGGCGCATCATCAATCCCAAGACGGCCCGCAGCCAGATCCTGGGTGGGGTGGTGATGGGGATCGGCATGGCGATGCACGAGGAAACCATGCTCGACAACCGGCTGGGCCGGTTCATGAACCACAACCTCGCCGAGTACCACATCCCCGCCCATGCCGACATCCAGGACATCGAGGTGATCTTTGTGGATGAGCCGGATCCGGAGGTGACGCCGCTGGGCGTGAAGGGGCTGGGCGAGATCGGTATTGTCGGCACAGCGGGTGCGGTGGCCAACGCGATCTTCCACGCCACCGGCAAGCGGGTCCGCAGCCTGCCGATCACGATCGACAAGCTACTGGACGAGCCTGCGTGACATCCGTCCCCACCCAACGGGGCCGTGACAGAGAAAGGAGAACTGGCGGGCGCCTGCACCGCCGCGCTGGCGCTCCGGGAGGTGCCGATGCAACGAGGCGCGGCCTGCCCGTTCCACGTTTCGCACCGCAGGGGCCGATCCCGGATCGGTCGAGGTAGCGCGCCGGGCGGTCGGCCTTTGACGTCGACCGGCCCGGCCGCGAGCAGATACAGGAACGCCGGGCTTGCGCCAGCAGCGCAGCAACGTTCTCCGGCGCGAGTTTCAGCGTCCAGATGATCGACAGCAGGCTACCGTTGGGTCGACTGGATGCCGCTCGCGCAGGTAGAGCCATAGCCGCTCGACCGGGTTGAGTTCGGGTAGTAGGGCGGCAGCGGCACCAAGGTGATGTTGTCGGGCACGCGCAGGTCGAGCGCGCCGTGCCAGCCAGCATGGTCCAGCACCATGACGGCGTGCTCGTCGGCGGCGAGTCGTTGGCTGAACTGGTCGAGGAACACGGTCATGGCCTCGGTGGAGACGACGGGCATGACCAGGGCGAAGCGGTCGCCGGTGGCGGGCCGGACGGCGGCGAACATGTGGACCCAGGTGTAGCGCTGGTCGCATAGCCCAGGCGGCCGCTCCCCGCGGGTCCACCAGCGATGACACACGCGACCTTTCTGGCCGATCCTGGCCTTGTCCTCGAATCACAGCGTCACGCGCTTGCCGGGCTGCGCCATCCGGGCGCTGCTCAGGGCGGCGGCAAGGCCCCCTTTTGGAACGCGTCCTGTGCCGCACGGTCCGAGGACGGGTGGCGCTGGCGTGCCTTCTGCCGCGAGAACCCGGCCCGGCGCACGATCAGCGACAGGCTGGCCGGGTGCAGCGTCTTGCCCCAGCGCGCCTCGATCACCCGGCACAGCTCCGGCAACGTCCAACTCGAAAGCCCATCCTGTTCCGGGTCCGGGCCGCTCAGGATCAGCTCCGACAAGGCTTGCATCCCATCGGCAGCCAGCTTGCCGGGCCGTGGTGGTCCCGCACGGTTGTGCAAGCTGGCGATATCCTCAACGTTGTAGCGCACCACGGCATCCCGCAACGCCCTCCGCTCCATGCCCGCCAGCCGTGCCGCCTCCGCCCGGCTCATCCCCTCCAGCGCGTTGGCGATGGCCAACATCCGGCACGAAGTTCAAGCCAACCCAAGCGGTAGTTCTGATGTGTTCTTGATCTCCGACAATGCAATGGAGGACACGGTCTCGCGCACGGCGGGTAGCTGGGACAGGTGCTCGCGGAAGAAGTGCTCGTAAGCTTCGATGCTGCTGGTGACGATGCGGAGGAGGAAATCGGTTTCCCCAAGCAGCGTGTAGCATTCCAGCACCTCCGGGAAACGCTTGATCGCCGCCTCGAAGTCGGGAAGCGTCTTGCGGCCATGCGCTTCCAGCTTGACATGGGCGAAAATCATCACGTTCAACCCCAGCCGGTGCCGGTCCAGCAGGGCAACGCGCTTCTTCACGTATCCTTCCGCTTCCAGCCGCTTCATGCGGCGCCAGCACGGCCCCTGCGAAAGGCCGACCTGCTCCGCCAGTTGCACGGACGACAGCGATGCGTCCTTTTGCAGGCTGGCGAGGATGCGCTTATCGGCGGTGTTGAGCTTGGTCATGGAAATCCTGGCTGCTACGGAGAGTTTTTAGCATAGATTATGCATAAGCACGTGCAAGCAGCGTGAAATTCGGCCGGGTTTATGCCTCGAAGCGTTGCTAGTGTGCTTCCACGCCAGCGGTCACACCAGAACCGTGGCGGGTGGGAACGGAAGCGTCGCGTTATGCAGAACCAGCAGCCATTGCAATTCCATATCCCGGAACCATCGAGGCGACCCGGGCAGCAGCCGGACTTCGGCAATCTTTCGCTGCAGGCTTCATGCCAGGTGCCATGCCCGGACCCGATGATCGCGGCGGCCGACATCCGTGATCATGCCTTTTCCCTGGTACGTGTGCTGAGCGACGATGGTCTCGCGTCCGGACCATGGGATCCGCGGCTGCCGCCAGACCTGTTACGCCAAGCCCTCCGTGCCATGCTGCTGACCCGTGCGTACGACGAGCGGATGCAGCGAGCGCAGCGCCAGGGCAAGACCTCGTTCTACATGAAATGCACTGGCGAGGAGGCGGTCGGCGTCGGCCAAGCGCTGGCCTTGTCGCGTGACGACATGCTGTTCCCGACCTACCGACAGCAGGGCCTGCTGGTCGCGCGCGACT
>CAXTNN010000308.1:0-956 GCA_964245545.1 uncultured Acetobacteraceae bacterium
CCCCCGGCGCTGAGCCAGGTGGCCGTGTTCGACCAGCAGGTGACCGGCGTGGCGGTCGCGCGCAGTGGTCGCCAGTTCGTCTGCTTCCCGCGCGGGGAGCAGGACGTGAAGATCTCGGTCGACGACCTAGCATAAAAAAAAAACCTCACCCCGTTTCCCGACCCGGCCTGGAACAGTTGGAGCAACCTCAAGCGGCCCCCGCCGCTGGTGAGCTTCGTCTGCGTCCAAAGCGTGACGGTGGACCCGCAGGGCTTCCTCTGGATCCTGGACGCCGGCGCTCCGGCCACCGGCTTCCTCATCCCGGGCGGCCCAAAGCTGCTGAAGGTGGATTTGTCGAACGACCGTGTGATCCTGGTGGTGCGGTTTGACGCCGCCGCGGCGCCCCAGGGCAGCTACCTCAACGATGTGCGGGTAGCCCCCGATGGCCGCCATGCCTTCCTCACCGATAGCGGCCTGCGCGGGGCCTTGCTGGTGGTGGACGTTCCCAGCGGCCGCACCCGCCGCGTGCTCGATGGCGACGCGCGCACCGCCGCCGAACCCGGCGTGATCCCGCTGGTGGACGGCCACGAGTTGCGCCGGCCGGACAACCGCCCCCTGGTCGCCGCGGCCGACGGCATCACCCTCGATGCTGGCGGCCAATACCTCTACTGGCAGGCGCTGGCCGGCCGCACGCTCTACCGCGCGCCCACGGCGGCACTTATCGACCCCGACCTGCCCCCCGCCCGCCTCGCCGGCACCATAGAGCGTGTGGCGCAGACCCATGTCGCAGACGGGCTCTGGATGAATGAAGCGGGCGAGCTGTTCATCACCAACCCCGCGGAAAATGCCGTGGACATGCGCTCCCCCGGCGGCGCCCTGACGCAGGTGGCCCGCGACGAGCGCCTGCGCTGGCCAGACAGCATGGCGGAAGGCGCCGACGGCTCGATCTACGTCACCGCCTCGCACATCCCCGACAT
>CAXTNN010000308.1:971-4751 GCA_964245545.1 uncultured Acetobacteraceae bacterium
CGCCCGACCACGCTGTGGCGGATCGCGCGACCGGCGGTTGCGGTGAGATAGTGCGTGACATAAGCGGTGGATGTATCTACTCTGTAGAAACGGAAAGGGTGATGCCATGCAAGCTTTGATCAAGAAGTGGGGGAACAGCGCTGCAGTCCGCATTCCGGGTGCCGTGCTTGGCGCCGCGCGGGCGCAACTTGATCAGCCGGTGGACGTGCGCGCGGAAGGCGGCCGTATCATCATCGAGCCGCTACGGTCAGAGCGCTTCGACCTGGGAACGCTGGTTGGCAGCATCACCGATGCGAACCGGCACGATGTTGTGGAAACGGGTGAGGCGGTCGGCCAAGAGGTCTGGTGATGGCAGCGGACGGCGTGCCCGATACGGGGGACGTCGTCTGGATGCAGTTTGACCCGCAGGCCGGGCATGAACAGGCGGGGCGCCGGCCGGCAGTGGTGTTGAGCTCGGCCGTCTATAACGGCCGCACTGGCCTGATGCTGTGCTGCCCCACGACGACGCGCATCAAAGGCTATCCGTTTGAAGTGGCGCTCGCTGGCGACCCGGCCAGCGTCGCGCTGGCGGACCAGGTGAAATGCCTGGACTGGCGAGCGCGCAACGCCACCCGCAAAGGCCATATCCGCCCTGCCGAACTGGCCGAGCTGCGGGGCAAGCTGCGGGCGCTGCTCGGTTTGTAGGCTTGCAATCCCAAGTAGCGGGGGCTATTTTCAATCTCGACGACATCTCCGAGCCTCGTTGGAGGGTGGCCCTAACCGGCCGCCTTTTTGCGTTTTAAGAAGGACCGCCGTGGAGCCCGACGACGACAGCATTCCCCAGCACACCAGCCTTGAAGCGCGCATCACCGCCGAAATCGAGCAAACCCTGGCGTTCATGGGTTACGAAATCGTCCGGGTTGCCGTGCTCGGGCGCGAGCGCCCCACGGTGCAGGTGATGGCCGACCGTGCCGGCGGTGCGCTGATCACCATTGAGGATTGCGAGCGCATCAACGACGTGGTGAGCGCCACGCTGGATGTCGCCGACCTAATCAAGACGGCCTGGACGCTGGAGATCAGCAGCGCCGGGATCGACCGCCCGCTGACCCGCGCGCGCGACTGGAACCGCTTCGCCGGGCACTTGGCCCGCGCCGAGGTGATGGTGCCGATCGGCGGGCGCAAGCGGTTCAACGGCATCGTGCTGGGCGCCGATGATGTAACCGGCCGGCTGCGGCTGGACGACGGCACCGAGGTGGCGCTACCGCTCTCCGACCTGCGCCGTGCTAAGCTTGTACTCACGGACGCTCTGATCGCCGCCACAGCGCCCCAGCCATCCGGGCAGACCAACTGAGGGATTTTCCGATCATGGATACCGCCGTCTCCCGCCCCGAACTGCTGCTGGTCGCCGACGCCGTCGCCCGCGAGAAGTCGATTGACCGCGAAGAGGTGATCGAGGCTATGGAACAGGCGATCCAGAAGGCCGGCCGCGCCAAATACGGCTCCGAAAAGGACATCCGCGCCACCATCGACCGCAAGACCGGCGACGTCCGGCTGTCGCGCTGGACCGAGGCGGTGGAGGTGGTGGAGAACGAGGAAACCCAGATCCCGGTCCATATCGCCCGCAAGTTCCAGCCCGACATCCAGGTGGGCGGCCATTTGGTGGACCCGCTGCCACCGATCGACTTCGGCCGCATCGCTGCGCAGACCGCCAAGCAGGTGATCGTGCAGCGGGTGCGCGAGTACGAGCGCAAGAAGCAGTTCGAGGAGTTCAAGGACCGTATTGGCGAGATCGTCAACGGCTTGGTCAAGCGCACCGAATACGGCAACCTCATGGTCGAGCTGGGCCGCGCCGAAGCGCTGCTGCGACGCGACGAGCTGATCCCGCGCGAAAGCTTCCGCAACGGCGACCGGGTGCGCGCTTACATCTACGACGTGCGGGAAGAGCCGCGCGGGCCGCAAATCTTTCTGTCCCGCACCCATCCCGCCTTCCTGGCCAAGCTGTTCGCGCAGGAAGTGCCGGAAATCTACGACGGCATTATCGAGATCAAGGCCGTCAGCCGGGACCCGGGCAGCCGCGCCAAGATGGCGGTAATCAGCCGCGACAGCTCGATCGACCCGGTGGGCGCCTGCGTCGGCATGCGCGGCAGCCGGGTGCAGGCGGTGGTGCAGGAGCTACAGGGCGAGAAGATCGACATCATTCCCTGGTCCTCGCAGGCGCCGACCTTCGTGGTGAACGCCCTGGCTCCGGCCGAAGTCACCAAAGTGGTGATGGACGAGGAGGCAGGCCGGGTCGAGGTGGTGGTGCCGGACGAGCAACTGTCGCTCGCCATTGGCCGCCGAGGCCAGAACGTGCGGCTGGCCAGCCAATTGACCCGGTGGGACATCGACATCCTCACCGAGGCCGAGGAAAGCGAGCGCCGGCAGGAGGAGTATCGCCGCCGCACCAGCATCTTTGTCGACGCGCTCGATGTGGACGACATGATCGCGGGCTTGCTGGTGACGGAAGGGTTCACCTCGATTGAGGAACTCGCCTTCACCCCGCAGGACGAACTGGCCGATATCGAGGGCTTCGACGAAGCGGTTGCGGCCGAGCTGATCAGCCGCGCCGACCTGTTCCTGCAGCGCCGCGACACCGAGATGGACGAGAAGCGCCGCGAGCTGGGCGTCTCGGACGAGGTCGCCGCCACCGAGGGGCTGACTCTGGCGATGCTGGTGCAGCTTGGCGAGAAAGGCGTGAAGACGCTGGACGACCTGGCGGACCTGGCTGGCGACGAGCTGGTGGAAATCGTCGGCGCCGACGCGATGGACGAGGAAGCCGCCAATGCCATCGTCATGTCCGCCCGCGCGCATTGGTTTGAGAGTGAAACCCCGGCCGAAGAGGAGGCCGAGAACGGCTAGCACGGTACGAACTCACTTTAAAAAGCCCTCTCCCCTTGGGAGAGGGTTGGGTGAGGGGCTAGCACACGCTGACGGTCCGAGGACGCTTGCCCCTCACCCCGACCCTTTCCCAGAGGGAGAGGGCAAAGGGGAGTTGGAAAGCGAGACTGGACCGCTGCGCCGCTGCCTGGTCACCCGCCAGCACGGGCCGCGCGAGCGCATGGTGCGGTTTGTCCTCAGCCCCGACCGCACCGTTGTCCCAGACCTGCTTGCAAAGCTGCCTGGGCGGGGAATGTGGTTGAGCCCGCGGGCCGATGTGATAGAAGCCGCGGTGAAGAAGGGCGCGTTCGCCCGAGCGGCGCGCGGCCCGGTAACCCTCCCGCCAGACCTGGCAACGCTGGTCCGTGAGGGACTGACCCAGCGGGTGATTGATCTTTTGGGGCTTGCTCGCCGCGCCGGGCAGGCCATCGCCGGCTTCGGAAAGGCGCGAGAGGTGGTGATGCTGGGGCAGGCTGGGTTGATCATACAGGCAAGCGACGGCAGCGCGGATGAGTGCCGCCGGCTGGTTGCCGGAGCGGCCGAACTGCCCGTGGTGCGGCCGCTGCCAGCAGCCCGCCTGGCCATCGCTTTCGGGCGTGACCATATCGTGCATGTTGCGGTGTTGCCGGGCCGGTTGGCAGAGCGGTTGGAAACGGAGTGCGCGCGTCTGGCGGGAGTAGCAACCCAGCCGGCCGGCGAAGATGGGGACAAGCGGCGCCTCGCCGGCGCTGCGATCAGCGATCGGATAGTGTGAATGAGTGAGAACAACGATCAGGACGCCGCCAAGGGCCGGCTCTCGCTGCGCCCGGCAGGCCGTCTGGAACTGGGCCGCACGGTGGACGCAGGGTCGTTGCGCCAGAGCTTTAGCCATGGCCGATCCAAGGA
>CAXTNN010000309.1:0-738 GCA_964245545.1 uncultured Acetobacteraceae bacterium
AAAGCCTGGAGGAGGCAGTGGCGCGTGAGGGGCTGGAGGAGAGCGGGGTGGTGGTGGGCGCCGTCAGCTACCACAGCAGCCAGCCCTGGCCGTTCCCCGGCAACATCATGCTGGGCTTCTACGCCGAAGCGCTGACGGAGGAGATCCAGATCGACACCACCGAACTGATGGACGCCCGCTGGTTCACCCGCGCCGAACTGCTCGACCCGGCGGCCCACGGCTTCTCCCTGCCGCGCGCCGACAGCATCGCCCGCCGCCTGATCGAGGACTGGCTGGCGGTATGAGGCGGATGCTGCTGCTGCCGCCGCTGCTGCTTGCGGGTTGCGGCACCTTCAACACGGGGCCGCGCGTGGACATCCCGCCGCAATGCGAGCAGGCGTTCTATGCCGACCCGGCGGTGCGCGACATCATCGCCAAGGGCGCCGGCAGCGACGGCTACCGCCTGACCAACGAAAACACGCTGAAATACGCCAAGATCGACGCCGCGCATCGCTGCATGCAGCAGAAGGGCCTGCTGCCCCCTGGCGGCGGGGTGGAGCGGCAGCGCATCACCGACTAGGAGCTCCCATGGCACGGTTGCGCATCGGCATCATCGGCAGCGGCATCGGCGGCCTGGCGCTGGCGGCAGCGCTGCGGCGCCGGGGCATGGAGGTGGCGGTGTTCGAGCGCGCGCCGGCCTTTGCCGCCGTGGGCGCCGGCATCCAGATGACGCCCAATGCCGTCAAGGTGATGCGGGCG
>CAXTNN010000309.1:748-4729 GCA_964245545.1 uncultured Acetobacteraceae bacterium
GCTCTGCGGCGCCCCCTTCCTGCATGCCCAGGGGGCCGACCTGCACCGCATCCTGGTGGCGGACCTGCCGCCCGGCGCGGCCCGGCTCGGCTTGGCATGCACCGGCGTCCGGCAAGGCACGGGCTCGGCCGCCGCCTGCTTTGCCGACGGCACCGAGTGGGAGGGCGACCTCATCGTCGGCGCCGACGGCATCCATTCGGCTGTCCGCCGCAGCGTGTTTGGCGACGAGGCGCCGCGGTTCACCGGCAACATGTGCTGGCGCGCCGTGGTCCCGTTCGAGCGTCAGCCGCTGGAGTTCGTCTCCCCCGACAGCTCGTTCTGGATGGGGCCGCACGGTCACGTGGTGACCTATTACGTGCAGGGCGGCCGGGCGGTGAATATCGTCGCCGTGCATGAAACGGCGGAGTGGGTCGACGAGTCCTGGACCGCACCGTCCTCGCGCGAGGAGCTGCTGGCCGGCTACCCGGGCTGGAACGGGAAGCTGGTGCGCTTGTTCTCTGCCGCCAGCACGGTGTTCAAGTGGGGCCTGTTCGACCGCGACCCGATGCCCGCCTGGTCTGCCGGCCGCGTGACCCTGCTCGGCGACGCGGCCCACCCCATGCTGCCGTTTCTGTCCCAGGGCGCCGCCATGGCCATCGAGGACGGCTACGTGCTGGCGGCGGCGCTGGACGCGCAGGGCGTGGCGGCTGGGCTGGCCCAGTACGAGGCGCTGCGCCGGCCGCGCACGGCACGGGTGCAGTTGGAATCGCGCGAGCGCGGGCGGACCTACCATCTTGCCTCGCCCCTGGCCCTGCTGCGGCGCAACGTTGCCTATCGCCTGCGCAGCCTGGTGAACCCGCACAAATCCGGCATCGGAGCCAATTGGGTGTACGACCACGACGCCACCGTCGCCGTGCCCGCCCCGCTCGCCCAC
Source organism: uncultured Acetobacteraceae bacterium (assembly GCA_964245545.1). GTDB lineage: Bacteria > Pseudomonadota > Alphaproteobacteria > Acetobacterales > Acetobacteraceae > LMUY01. The sequence goes on from CAXTNN010000309.1 coordinate 1,662, forward strand.
GCCGCCTAAGGGAGCCGCCAATGCTCGACCGTCCTACGCCCTCGCTCTGCAACGACCCGGCGCTGCTGGATGATTGGCACGCCGTCGCCTTTTCGGCCGACCTGGTGCCGGGTCAGGTCTATGCCACTCGGCTGCTGGGGCGGGACTTGGTCGGCTGGCGCGACGCCTCCGGCGCCCCGCATATCTGGGACGACCTGTGCATCCACCGCGGCGCGCGGCTGTCCAAAGGTTGGATCGCCGACGACACGCTGGTCTGCCCCTACCATGGCTGGCGCTACAACGGCGAGGCGCGCTGCGTGCTGATCCCGGTGGCGCCGGGCCAGCCAATCCCGCCCAAGGCCCGCGCCTTTCCCGTGGCCATCCGCGAGCAGGACGGCCTGGTCTGGGCCACGCTGGGGCAGCCGGCGCACGAGCCGCCGCCATTCCCCGAGCGCGGCCTGCCCGGGTTCCGCACCTTCTTCGCCGGGCCCTATCCCTGGCAGGCCAACGGCTTCCGCGCGATCGAGAACTTCCTCGACCCGACCCACTTCCCCTTCGTGCACGCCGGCGTCAACGGCGTGCCGGCCAACCCGGACGTGATCCCGGACTACCAGGTGGTGCGGGACGAAACCGGCGTGCATTCGAGCGAAATCGACGTCTTGCAGCCGTACGGCGACTTCCGCGGCGTCCCCGTCATGGCCGGCTACTCCTATTCTGCCTTCCGCCCCTTGGCCGCCTACTTTTCCAAGCGGGTGCGGATGATAAACGGGGCAGGGGAGGGGGCGGAGGCGCCCGGCGAACGGTTCACCAGCTTCTTCGTCTCGCAGCCGGTGGACGAGGTAAGCTGCATCAACCGCGTCGTGTTCGCGATCAACTTCGCCCCCCATCTCACCCTGGCCGACATGCTGCCCCGGCAGGACCTGGTCTACGGCCAGGACCGCGACATCGTGGAAACGCAGCGGCCCGAGCGCATCCCGGTCGATTTGCGGGCGGAACTGCATCACCGGTCGGACCGCATGGGGGTGGCCTACCGCCGTTTTCTGGCCGAGCTCGGGATTACCTACGGAGTGGCCTAGCATGCAGGCCGCGCGGCGGCAGATGCACCTGGTCGCCTTCATGATGACGGGGCCCACCTGCCACCATCACGGCGCCTGGCGGCATCCGGAGTCCGACGTAGAGGACCTGCTCAATCCGCAACGCTACGAGCACATCGCCCGCGTGCTCGAGGCGGGCCGGTTCGATGCAGTGTTCTTTGCTGATATCCTCGGCATCTATGACCTCTACGGCGGCAGCTTCGACACGGTGGCCGGACGCGGCGGCCAGCTCTGCCTGCTCGACCCGGCGATGGTGCTGCCGATGATGGCGCGGGTGACCGAGCATATCGGCCTGGGGCTCACCTACTCCTCCACCTTCAACCACCCCTACCAGATCGCCCGCATGCTCGGCAGCTTGGACCATCTGAGCGGCGGCCGTGCCGCCTGGAACGTGGTGGCCTCCACCAGCACGCTGGAGGCGCGCAACTTCGGGCTGGATGCGATGCCGGGCCGCTCGCAGCGCTACGACCGGGCGGATGAGGTGCTGGAAGCGTGCTGTGCGCTATGGCAAAGCTGGGAGGAGGGCGCGCTGGTGCTGGACCGCGCCAGCGGGGCGTTCGCCGACCCGGCAAAGATCCACTACGCCGACTACGCCGGCACCTGGATCCGCAGCCGCGGCCCGCTGACCACCCCGCGCAGCCCGCAGGGACGCCCCGTCATCATGCAGGCCGGCAGCTCGCCTCGGGGGCGGGATTTCGGCGCCCGCTGGGCCGAGGTGATCTTCACCCTGCAGCACGGCAAGGCCGACATGCAGGCGTTCTACCGCGACTTCAAAGCCCGCATGGCCGCGCACGGGCGCGCGCCGGAAGACTGCGTGGTCCTGCCCTCGATTGACGTCGTGCTCGGCGAAACGGCGGCCATCGCGCAGGAGCGGGCGGACTACCTCAACAGCCTGGTCGACACCCAATTGGGCATGGCGCTGATCTCCGGCCATATCGGCATCGACCTGGCGCAGTTCGACCCGGACCAGCCGTTGGTGGAGATCGCCGTCGAGGAAGGCTCGCGCGGCTCGTTCGACGTGATCCTGCAAGGCACGGCGGCGGAAGGCCTGACCTTGGGCGAGGCGGCGCGCCGGTTCGGCACCAGCGAGCTCTGCCCGCAGCTCGTCGGCACGGCGGAGACGGTGGCGGACGAACTGGCCGACCTGTTCACCGGCGGCGCCTGTGACGGCTTCGTGCTGACGCCCACGACGGTGCCGGGCATGTTCGAGCAGTTCAGCCGTGCTGTCGTCCCCGTCCTGCAGCAGCGCGGCCTGTTCCGCACCGAATACACCGGGCGCACCCTGCGGGAGAACTTGCGGGGCTAGCCTGCGATCGTACCGGGTGGAACCACTCGGTACATGAATCGCCAGGTCAGATGAATTCTAGCTCACGCGGCTGGCATAACGCTTGCAACCTGAACAGCAGGCGAACCCGCTCCGGGTTCCGGCTAGGGAAACGTGATCATATGCTGGATGTTCGGCGCATTGTCCTGCGTGGTGTGGCGGTGGGCTGCTTGGCTGCAACGGTGCTCTCCGGCGCCGCCCAGGCGGAAACGCTTGGGCCGGTGACGGACGATGTGGGCGTGGTCAAGATCGCCAAGGGTCAGCCTATCCTGATCGGCGGCCTGCTGGTGCTGTCCGGGCCCGACCTGTCGCTCGGCGTCGATGCCTCGCGTGGCGCGCAGATCGCGTTCGACGACCACAAGGATATGCTGGTCGGCCACCCGATCAAATACCTGCCGGAAGACGGCCAATGCAGCGTCGAAGGCGGGCAGACCGGCGCCACCCGGCTGGCGGCCAACAAGCAGATCGTCGGCGTCATCGGCACCTCATGCTCGTCCGAAGCGCGTGGCGGCGCCCCCATCCTGTGGAACGCCGGCATGCCGCTGGCAGTGACCAGCGCCACCGCCCCCGCCCTGACCGCACCCGACAGCCCCGTGGGCCTGCAGGGCATAGTTCGTTTCGTTTACAACGACAACAACGCCGCCGCCGCCGCGGTGCGCTACGTGCAAAGC
>CAXTNN010000310.1:0-4718 GCA_964245545.1 uncultured Acetobacteraceae bacterium
GTAATCCTGTATGACCCCGTCGCCGGTCTCGTACAGGTCGCCTAGGGAGCGTTGCGCGTCCGTGTTGCCCTGGTCGGCCGACAGGCGAAACCAGCGGGCAGCTTCGTGAATATCGAGTGGTGCTTCGGTTCCCCATTCGGATGAAAACCCCATCCAAAACTCCGCAGCCGGATGGCCGTGGCGTGCGGCAGCCAGCATCCAGTGCAGATAGGCCGCCTTGTCTTTGGCGACGCCCCTCTCCTCTCCATACATGTAAGCGAGCCGGAACTGGGCTTCGGCGTTGCCAGCCTCCGCCAGGGGCTTCCAAATGCGGAGGGCGAGCGCGTAGTTCCCGGTATCGTAGGCCTTCGTGCCGTCTTCCGGAGTCTCGCAGCGGGCGGCGGTGGCGAGCAGGATGCTTACTACCAGGGTCAACCAGAGAGGCGTTGTCGGCCCAAAGCTCTCGCGCCCACGGCACCGGTCATGGCTGGGTTGCGGGTCGGATCCTGCGGCAGGCGTCGGAGCAGTAACGTACCTCATTCCAAACCTTCGCCCATTTGCGGCGCCAGGTGAATGGGCAGGCGCAGGTGGCACAGGTCTTCGTCGGCAGGTCGGACTTGCGTTGCATCACCGCCACATGGCGCGCTTCGATCCGCCTTCACCGGTGTCAAGGTAGGGCACCTTCATCGCCCATTGACCGCTGGCGCTGTCCGGGCTTCCGCCCTTACGTTCACCGGGGACGGAAGACGGACTATCGTAAGCGCTGCGGGCGCTCTGCCGCGCGGCTGACGGCGCTGCAGGACTGGCGGAGGAAGACGGCGACGGCCCTGTCTCTTGCGACAGTACCCTCTAGCCTGGCTGCGACGACACCCGGAGCACAAACCATGGCCGCACCTGAATGGCAACGCAAGCCGACCACCGCAAAGGTTGGAGGCGAAGTCTTCCACATAGTGCTAAGCCCAGCAGACCCTTGGCTGCGGTCAATGGAGCGGCAGGTCGACTTCTTTGGGGCAGCAATTGCGGCTGTGGGCGCTCTACGCGACGATCCTGGTTGTATCGAAGCGCATTTGTTCCTGGCCCGCCATGCAAAGGAACCGCATATGGCCTATGCCCACTTGGCCAAAGCCGTGGAAACCGGCAAGACGCTTTGGGACCCTGTGGCCGCCGAGCAGGACGACTTTGCATGGTGGGGAGTGATGGCAACACGTCCCTACATGCGTGCCATCAAGGAACTTGCACTCTGGCATGCCGACTGCGGCGACGACGTGACCTCGCACCGTCTACTCAACCAACTCCTGGAGATGAACCCGGTCGACTCTCAAGGAATTCGCTATCTGATGGCCGAATCCCCGGAAGTCGCATTTACACCCATGCCGTAGATGCTCCAGCTACAATGCCGTCTGTGAAAACCACGCTAAATCAGACTGATAGAAAAATCTTGTGCAATTAACTGTTCCGTTGTGCAGGTAACCTATGCCAACGACAGCCGCTTCCCTAAACGTCCAGGTTGGCGACCTTGAGCGCGTTGCCGACGATGAAGTCCCGCCGGGGCTCCACCACGTCGCCCATCAAGGTGCTAAACACTTCCGCCGCGTTCTCCGCGTCTCCGACCCGGACCTGCAGCAGGGTGCGGATCGCTGGGTCCAGTGTGGTCTTCCAGAGCTGCTCTGGGTTCATCTCGCCCAAACCCTTGAAGCGTTGGATGGTCAGCCCTTTGCGGCCCTGCTGCATGAAACGGTCGAAGGCGCTTGCCGGGCCGGGCACCGAGACCGTGTCACGGTCCAGCTTCACGCTCGCCGGCTCGCCGAACTTGGCCGCGAACAGGTCCCGCCGGTCATGCAGCCAGCGGGCCTCGGCGCTGCGCAGCGAGCCCGCGTCCAGCCGGTGCCAGTCGGCCACGCCACGCACGGTGCGGCGCATGGTCAGGCCCCGCTCGTCGGCATCTACAACCCAGCCGCGCTCGCTTGGGGCGGAGATGGCGGCCAGACGCTCCGCCAAGGTCCGGCGCGCCTCCACCGTGCCAGCGTGGTCGGCGGTAAGCACGCCGGCAATGGCGGCTTGCTCCAGCAGATTGGTGGGCACGGCGGCGGAGAGCCGGCGCAGGTTTAGCCAAGCCTCGCGCAGCAGCCGGGCCTCGCCCGTCAGCGCCTCGCCCTGCAGCACCGTGCCGTCGGCGTAGGTCAGCGCCGCCTCAGCCAATGCCTTGTCAAGCAGGTACTCTTCCAGCGAGGCATCGTCCTTGATGTAGCGCTCGTCACGGCCGCGGGTGGCTTTGAACAGCGGCGGCTGGGCGATGTAGAGGAAGCCGCGGTCGATCAGCTCCGGCATCTGGCGGAAGAAGAAGGTCAGCAGCAGGGTGCGGATATGGCTGCCGTCCACGTCGGCGTCCGTCATGATGACGATGCGGTGGTAGCGCAACTTGGTGACGTCAAACCCGCCTTGCTCCGGCTCGCCGCGGCCGATGCCCGTGCCGAGCGCGGTGATCAGGGTGCCGATTTCGGCCGAACCGAGCATGCGGTCGAACCGGGCGCGCTCGACGTTGAGGATCTTGCCCTTGAGCGGCAGGATCGCCTGGAAGCGCCGGTCGCGGCCCTGCTTGGCGGAGCCGCCGGCGGAGTCGCCCTCCACCAGGAACACTTCGGCGCGCGCCGGGTCGCGCTCCTGGCAGTCGGCGAGCTTGCCGGGCAGGGTGCTCACATCCAGCACACCCTTGCGCCGGGTCAGTTCGCGGGCGCGGCGGGCGGCCTCGCGGGCGCTGGCGGCGTCCATCACCTTCTGCACGATGGCTTTGGCCTCGCGCGGATGGGTCTCGAACCAGTGGCCCAGCGTGTCGGCCACGGCGGCTTGCACCACCGGCTGCACCTCGCTGCTAACCAGCTTGTCCTTGGTCTGGCTGCTGAACTTGGGGTCGGGCACCTTTACCGAGAGCACGGCGGTCATGCCCTCGCGCATGTCGTCGCCCACCAGGGCAAGCTCTTTCTTGCCCATGCCCTCGGCGTATTTGGTCACCACCCGGGTCAGCGCCTGGCGGAACCCGGCCAGGTGGCTGCCGCCGTCGCGCTGCGGGATGTTGTTGGTGAAGCAGAGCATGGTCTCGTGAAAGCTGTCGTTCCAGGACAGCGCGAACTCCACCCGGATGCCCACCTGGCTTTCCAAGGTGGTGACGCTGATCGGCTCGGAAATCACGGGGAGCTTGGAGCGGTCCAGGTAGCGGACGAACTCAACCAGGCCGCCCTCGTAGTGGAACTCGGTTTCCTGGGTGGGGGCGTGGCGCTCGTCGCACAGGCGGATGCGCAGGCCCGAGTTGAGGAAGGCCAGCTCGCGCAGCCGCCGCTCCAGGATGGCATAATCGAATTCGGTCTTGGTGAAGGTCACCGGGCTCGGCTTGAAGGTGACTTCGGTGCCGGAATCGGCCTCGCTGGGCCCGACCAAGCGCAACGGCGCCACCGCGTCCCCGTTGCGGAACTCGATCTGGTGTTCCTGGCCGTTGCGCCAGATCCGCACCGTCATCCAATCCGACAGCGCGTTCACCACGGCCGCACCCACGCCATGCAGGCCGCCAGACACCTTGTAGCTGTTCTGGTTGAACTTGCCGCCGGCGTGCAGCCGGGTCAGCACCACTTCGGCGGCGGAGACGCCCTCTTCGGCATGGATGTCGGTGGGGATGCCGCGGCCGTCATCGCGCACGGTCACGCTGCCATCAGCGTTCAGCGTCAGGGCGCAATGGGTGGCGAACCCGGCCTGCGCCTCGTCTACGGCGTTGTCGATGATCTCGAACGCCATGTGGTGTAGGCCCGACCCATCATCGGTGTCGCCGATATACATGCCCGGGCGTTTGCGGACCGCGTCCAATCCCCGCAGGACGGAGATGGAAGCGGCGTCGTAATCGTCGCTGCCGGGCGTGTGGGCGGGGTTCGAGTCGGGGGTAGGCGCGGCGGGATCGGACATGCCGTGCGGTAGGCTCCAGGGAGTGATCGGGTAGGCGTCAATATAGGCTCGCTCGGCCCCGTTAGACAGTGCAAACGGGTGGAAAGCGCGGGTCTGACAGGAGCGCGTTGCCCGCGGTGTTCCAGCCTTCGGCCAGGCCACCCAGCGATTGGAACGGCTCGGCATCGGTGCCGGTCAGCAGCACCGTGGCCGCCAGCGGGGGCAGGGCGGCAAGCAGGGCGGCGCGGCGCGGCGGATCGAGATGCACCAGCGGCTCGTCCAACAACAGCAGCGGCGGCGCACCGCGGGCGGCGGTGATGAGGGCGGCATGGCCCAGCACCGTGCCGACCAGCAGTGCCTTTTGCTGCCCCGTGCTGGCCAGGGGGGCGGGCAAGCCCGTGGCGGCGTCCGCCAAGGCAAGGTCGGCCCGGTGCGCCCCCAGGCTGGCCGACCCGGCGGCGGCATCTACGCCACGATTGTCGGCTAGGGCCTGGCGCAGCCAATCCTCTGCCGCCAGCGCCGGGGCGGCGGCGAGCCGGTCGGCCACGGCGTCCTGCAAGGTGAGCCGCGCGGCGGGAAAGGCGCCGGCAGCGCCCGCCTCAAGCGCCCCGTTCAGCCGCGCCACCAGCGTAGCCCGTGCCGCCGCGGCGGCTACGGCGTGGCGCGCCATGCTGTCTTCCAACGCCGCCAGCCAGGCCGGGTCGGCTCCCCCTTGCGCCAGCAGGCGGTTGCGCCCCGACATGGCGGTGTCATGCGCCGCCACCTCGCGCGCGTGGCCGGGTTCCAGCGCCCAGACCAGGCGGTCGAGGAAG
>CAXTNN010000311.1:0-4711 GCA_964245545.1 uncultured Acetobacteraceae bacterium
CCCGGAATGAGTGCAAAGGCACGCACATGAAGGGCCTACCTTGACGCACGCAGGGGCTGATGCGACTCCTAACCGTAACGGGTTAATACCGAAGTAGGAGTGTCTATGACCGCGCCGATGATTGGAGACAAGGTGAGGGTGAGTTATGTAGACAAAAGCGGCTTCCGCTACATGCTTCATGTGGAGATACTCTCAGTCACTAAAAGCGATCGCTTTGTAGGATGTGTCGGAAGCGTCTTTGCTGAGGGCAACGGTGAGATCATCGGGGGACAAGTCCTGGATGATTTGACGGGGAAAGAAATCACGTTCAGTGCAGCTGATTTGGCCGCGTAGAACCGTTTGAAGAAGAAATGTAAGGGCGATGTCCGTCAAGACTGGATACCTAGCAGTAATCGTAATCGCTCTAGCGGTCGGATCATCAGAGGCGCAGGACTACAGGGAATATGGTCTGCATCGACCGATGACGGATCAGGAATTGACCCGGTTCAGTCAGTGTCAAGCGAGGATGGGTCCCCTGCTGTGGCCGACACTCGTGGACGGGAAGCAAATGACGTTTTCGGAAGCGCTTGGACCAAATCTTCTAAAGAGGTTGTGTGCTTGCACAGCCATCCGAATGAGGACCGAAAGCGATACGTTTGCGGAGGTCTGGCACGGCTGCGCGCGCAGCGTTATTGGACCATAGGGAACGGCACCCACGCAGGCTGACCTGCAGCTTTGAGGGTTACCGGCTTCGCCCGCCACTGGCGTGGTTGGGTCGAGAACAGACCTGTCTGACTTCAGCTTAGCTCCGCGAGCGAGCGCAACGTAACGCTCGCTTCCTCCCAGTGCGCCAACACTTGTCATTGACGCCATGCGCAAGCTGTCAGCAGGACGCACTCTCAATAGGAAAACTCGCCAGGCCGTTCCACCATGGCGCTGCCGATCTCGGACGACGACGGCCACACGCCTGCCAAGGCGCCGGGGTTGCGCTTGTACCGATCGAGTGCAGTCACCTCTGGCTGCACGGGTTTGTCGCCGTCGAGAAACACGACGCCCACCGCGTCACTCGGCAGCTTGGCAAGAAAGCGCTCCGCATGCTCAATCATGCTCCGGATCCGGCCGTGCAGCCCCCGCACGTCGATGGGCTGCTCGGTCGCCAAGGCCTGGAACTCTTCCGCCGTAAAGCGGCTATGCCGGGTGATTTCGGCCAGCATCTCCTCCGGCGTGGTGCCCGGGAACTTGCCGACGGCTGCGGCAACGACGGCCCCGAGGGGTAGGACGGTTTCGTGGATGGTGACCAGATCAACGACGTCGCGCGGGACGCGGCGGTCTGCGGCGGCGGACGCCTTGTTGGTGGCCAAGTCCACGGGATGCAGTACGTAGCCAAACAAGTCGTCCGGCTGGGTCGGGAAGAAGCGGAACGCCGAGTCTGTCACCCATTCAAGCTGCATCCGCTCGTCCATCTTCTCGATGGTGGTTTCGTGCTTGCCGGTGCGCTGGGTGGGCGGCCAGGTAAGGGTGTAACCGGCCGCCGCCAACGCAGCCTCGTCTGCCTGCACGGCGCTTTGTTGCCGCTTAATGGAATCGTGAAAGATGTCGATGTCGCGCGAAAAGCGCGGGCCCTGGCGATTGATGGCAAGGCCGCCTGCGATATAGCTGTCAGGGCTGCGCTGGGCCGCCAGGCATCGCAGTACCTCCGACTGGAACCTAGTGATGGGCATGACAGAGCGCTTCGATGCGCTCGGCCAGCCGCCGCCCGTCCATTTGGCCGTGCGTTCGCAGGGCCTGGGTGACCGCCAGGGCATCGGCTGAGGTCGGGTTGATGGCGGGGCGCATGTTCCACAGCGCACGGCTTCCATACTCATTGAAAGCGTGGCGGTAGAGGCTTGCCAGGTCGTCCGGCTGTGATTGTTGTGAGCTCATGGCAACCTCAAAGTCTCGCAAGCCGCTCTCGTCAACCCTGCCCCGCCAACGCCCGTAGCGCCGCCTCCGGCTCCCGCTCCACCACGCGCAGCAGGGAGCGGACCGCCGGGTCCATGGCCGTGCGGGATTGTTCCCAGTTGCGGATTGTCGCCACGGGGACGCTGATGGCGCGGGCGAAGGCCTCCTGCGTCATGTGCAGGCGGGTGCGGATGGCGCGCACGTTGGGCACCAATTGGAACGGCGGCAATGGGGCGTCCGGATCGTCGCCGTCCTCCACCTGGTGGCGGCGGATGTCCGCCTCGGTGGTGGCGGCGACCTTGGCGCGGTCCACCATCGGGCGGGCGGCGCGGATGTCTTCCAAGGTCATTGGCTGGCGTGCCATGTGCTTCGCTCCTTTCTATTGGCGATCCGGGCGGAGATGATGCGCCGGACGTCACCTCGATCGACAAACACCACGTGCAAAACAAGGCCGTCCGACTCACCGATTGCCCGGATGCGCTGCTCCCCGTAGTCCTGCCGATCATCCTTCCACTCGATCGTGTCGCCCTCGAAGATCAGCGCAGCGACATCGAAGCCAAAACCCCGCTCATCGCGGTTGCGCTCGCTCTTGCTGGCGTCCCACTCGAACAACACAGCGGGATACTACGCTATTAGCGTATGAATGGCAAGGCTCATGTAGTCTGGCTGGCCTGGACCTCGCGGCTTGCCCGCCCTATCACCCCTGGCTTATGACAGATGTGCGAATCACCGCCGGAGGCCGCAGCTTTTCCGCCCGGTTTGAAACTGGCGCTCCGCTCACCGTTGCCCGCTTTCGCACCCTGCTGCCCTATCGCGAACGCATCATCCATGTGCGCTGGAGCGGGGAAGCGTGCTGGATCCCGCTCGGCAGCCTCGACCTCGGGCTGGCGGCCGAAAACGCCACCGCCTATCCCGCTCCGGGCCATGTGCTGCTCTACCCGGGCGGGGTCAGCGAGACCGAGATCCTGCTTGCCTACGGACCCTGCCAATTTGCCAGCAAGGCCGGCGTGCTTGCCGGCAACCACTTCCTCACCATCACCGACGGGCTCGAGCACTTGGCCGAACTCGGCCGCGCCGTGCTGTGGCAGGGCGCGCAGGACATCCTCTTCGAGGCCGCCACTGCCTAACCGGACTCACATGCCATGAACACGGTCGACGCCATTATCCTGCTGGTGGTGGCCATTTCGGCCATGTTCGGCTTCCTGCGCGGGCTGGTGCGCGAAGTGCTGGGCCTGGGCGCCTGGATCGGCGCCGCTTTTGCCGCCGCGTATTTCTATCCCCAGCTCGACGCGATCACCCAACGCTTCATCACCAATCCCGACATAGCCCAGCCAGTGGCGTTCGGGTTCGCCTTCCTACTGGTGCTGATCGCGCTGTCCCTGGTCGCCCGCGCGCTGGGCGGGGCGGTCCGCCGCTCCGTCCTCAACGGGCTGGACCGCGTCTTGGGCCTGCTATACGGCCTGGCTCGCGGCGGCGTGTTCGCCATCGCTGCTTTTATCTTGGCCGGACTCTGGGAACCGGCCGATCAATGGCCGCCTGAAGTGCGTGAAGCACGGACCATGCCCACTATATACCAAGGCGCCGAGTGGATCGCCCAGCGCTTGCCGGAAAATTACCGGCCGACACTGCAGAATCCAGAGCCCGACCACCGGGCCGCTTTATAAGACGGGGGTATGCGCATGCTGCCAGACCGGTATGACGACGACAAGCCGCATGAGGAATGCGGCGTCTTCGGCCTTTGGAACGTGCCGGACGCCGCCGCTGTCACGGCGCTTGGCCTGCACGCGCTGCAGCACCGTGGGCAGGAAGCCACGGGTATCGCCTCGTTCGACGGCCAGCGCTTCCACCAGCATCGCGGCCTCGGGCTGGTCGCGGACAATTTCGGCGACGCGCGGGTGATTGCCTCGCTGCCCGGCACCGCCGCGGTGGGGCACAACCGATATGCCACCACCGGCGACACCATCCTGCGCAACGTGCAGCCGCTGTATGCCGATTTCGAGTTCGGCGGCCTGGCGGTTTCCCACAATGGCAATCTCACCAATGCAATGGCGCTCAAGCGCTCCCTGGTGCGCCGCGGCTGCCTGTTCCAATCCACCACTGACAGCGAGGTGTTCGTTCACCTGATTGCGATCAGCCTCTACTCCACGGTGGTGGACCGGCTGATCGACGCGCTGAAGCAGGTGGTGGGCGCCTACTCGCTGGTTTGCCTTTCCAACGAGGCGCTGATGGGGGTGCGGGACCCGTTGGGCGTGCGCCCGCTGATCCTGGGCCGGCTCGGCGGCCCGGAGAATGGCGGCTGGGTGCTCGCCTCGGAAACCTGCGCGCTGGACATCGTCGGCGCCGAGTTCGTGCGCGACGTGGAACCCGGCGAGATCGTGGTGATCAACGACCGCGGCGTGCACAGCATCAAGCCGTTCGGCGCCAATCGCGGGCGGTTCTGCGTGTTCGAGTACATCTACTTTGCCCGCCCCGACTCGGTGGTGGAGGGCACCCCGGTCTATGACGCCCGCAAGCGCATCGGCGCCGCCCTGGCGCGGGACTCCGCGGTGGCGGCGGATGTGGTGGTGCCGGTGCCTGATTCCGGCGTCCCCGCCGCCATGGGCTATGCCGAGGAAAGCGGGCTGCCGTTCGAACTCGGCATCATCCGCAACCATTATGTCGGCCGCACTTTCATCGAACCCACCGATCAGATCCGCAATCTGGGCGTCAAGCTGAAGCACTCGGCCAACCGCGCCGTGCTGAAGGGCCGCCGGGTCATCTTGGTGGACGACAGCATCGTGCGCGGCACCAC
>CAXTNN010000312.1:0-580 GCA_964245545.1 uncultured Acetobacteraceae bacterium
CACCAGGCCTGGGCCAGGGCGTTGTCTGCTTCGGGGGTGGTGGGGGGCAATCCGAGACGGCGGAGGGTTGCGCGGTCATAGCCGAGCCGGAATGCCGGGGCGAAGCCCTGGAGGGCCGTGATCAACGCCTCCTTGTCGGCCAGCGGGAGCAGGCATTCGGCCAGGCGGGTGAGGTTCCACTGCAGGGTCTCGGGCTGGCGGCCATAGGCGTAGGGCCCGGTCTCGTCGAAGTAGGCGGCGGTGAACGCCGGGTCGTAAGTGGGCAGCCAGCGCCAGGGGCCGTAGTCGAAGCTCTCGCCGGTGATGTTGATGTTGTCGGTGTTGAGCACGCCGTGGACGAAGCCGGCCGCCATCCACTGGCCGCCCAGCCGAGCGACCCGGCTGCACACGGCCGCCAGGAACGCCGCCGCACGCTCCGCCCCGTCCTCGCGCCAAGCCTCGGGCAGGTAGGTCTGCACCGAATAGTCGAGCAGACGCTGTAATGCCTCGGTGTCGCCGAGCGCCGCCTGGCGCTGGAACGAGCCGATGCGGATGTGGCTGTGGTTCAGCCGCACCAGCACGGCGCCGCGGGTGGGGGAGG
>CAXTNN010000312.1:590-4685 GCA_964245545.1 uncultured Acetobacteraceae bacterium
TTTCGCCGGTTTCCACCAGGCTGAGCGACTTGGAGGTATAAACCCCCTGCGCTTCCAGCATTTCAGTGGCCAGGATCTCCCGCACTCCGCCCTTCAGCGTCAGCCGGCCGTCGCCGGCGCGGGACCAGGGGGTGGTGCCACTGCCCTTGGTGCCAAGGTCGAGCAGGCGGCCATCCGCCCGGTCGTGAAGTTGGGCAAACAGGAAGCCGCGGCCGTCACCGAGATCGGGATTGTAGGAGCGGAACTGGTGACCGTGATAGCGCAACGCGAGCGGGGCGGGGTGGCTGCCGGGCAGGGGCTGGAACCGGGCCATGTGGGCGATCCACTCCGCGTCGGTCAGCCCGTCCAGCCCGATCCGGGCGGCCCAGCGCTGGTCGCGATGGCGCAGGATGGCTTGCGGGAACGGCGCCGGGGCGACCACGTCGAAGAACGCCGCACCCAGGGCGGCGTGCGCGGTGGACGGTCGGAAGCCCGTCGAGAGCGGCATTTAGCGGCCCATCGGCGGGCAAGTGGCGTGAGAAGGGTGCATTCAGATGCCTCCAGCCTGGCGAGTACCAGCTAACCGGCGCCGATCAGCTCGCGGATGCGGTTTGCCAGGGCGTCCACGGCGAACGGCTTGGTGAGGATGTGCATGCCCCGGTCCAGGCCACCCTGGCCGAGGGTGGCGTTTTCGGCGTAGCCGGTGATGAACAGCACCTTGAGTTCGGGCCGCAGCACCCGCGCGGCCGCGGCCACCTGCCAGCCATTCATGCCGCCGGGAAGGCCGACATCGGTCACCAGCAAGTCGATGTGACGATCGGAGCGCAGCACATCGAGCCCGGTCTGCCCGTCGGACGCCTCGATCGTGTTGTAGCCAAGTTCTTCCATCACGTCGGCGACCAGCATGCGCACGGTCATCTCGTCATCCACCACCAGCACGGTCTCGCCACGGCCGGTGCGCGGCGTGCGGCCTGGCTCGGCCACCACCTCCAGCTCCTCCGCCGCGCCGACATAGCGGGGCAGGTAGATAGACAACGTGCTGCCGCGGCCGATTTTGGATTGGATGCGGACCTGCCCGCCCGACTGGCGCGCGAAGCCGTAGATCATGGACAGGCCAAGGCCGGTGCCTTGCCCGAGCGGTTTGGTGGTGAAGAACGGGTCAAAAGCTTTGGCAATCACCTCAGGCGCCATGCCGATGCCGGTGTCGCTGACCCCCAACGTCACATACTCACCTGGCGGAAGTTCCCGCGCGGTTGCGGCGGCTGCGTCCAGACGCTGATTGCTGGTGGTGATGGTGAGTTGTCCGCCGTCTGGCATGGCATCACGCGCGTTGATGCAGAGGTTGAGGAGGGCGTTTTCCAATTGGCTCTGGTCGACCATGGTGAGCCAAAGCCCGCGCGCGCCGGCCACCGTGACCGTCACGGACGGCCCCATGGTGCGGCGAATCAGCTCCTCCAATCCCGTGACCAGGCGGTTGACGTCGGTGGGCTTGGGCTCGAGCGTTTGCCGGCGGGAGAAAGCGAGCAGGCGATGGGTGAGCGCCGCGGCGCGGTTGGCCGCCCCTTGTGCCGCGGTGACGTAGCGGTTGACGTCGGCCAGGCGGCCCTGCGCGGCCCGTGTCTTGAGCAGTTCCAGGCTGCCGGTGATGCCGGTGAGCAGGTTGTTGAAGTCGTGCGCCAGGCCGCCGGTGAGCTGGCCGACCGCTTCCATCTTCTGGGATTGCCGCAGCGCCGCCTCCGTGGCCATCAGCGCCTCCGTGCGGTTCGCGACCTCGCCCTCCAAGGATGTGGCCAGGCGGCGCAGGTTTTGTTCGGCGCGGCGGCGTTCCACCACCATGCGGGTGCGTGAGGCAACCTCGTTGATGAGGCCCAGCTTGTCGACCGACCATTTCCTGGGGGTGGCGTTGGTGATGTAGAGCATGGCCACCAGGCCGGCCTGTTCCATGACCGGCACGGTGATGAACGCCTGCGTTCCCAGCGCCAACAATTGGGCGGCGCGGCTGGCGGTGCGCGCGTCGTTTACCACGTCGGCCACGATCACGGTTTGGCCTTGGAGCAACGCCTCGGTCAGGAGGCCAAACTCGTGGAGTGGATATTGGCCGGCGAGGGCGGCCAACCCAGCATCGTGCCAATCTTGCTCCACCACCAGGACCTGCCGCGCCGGGTCAACGGTGCAGTATCCCACCCGGCTGACCTCAAGCGTGCGACCGAGGATTTCCGCGGCCGCACCGGCCAGTTCGGTTGGCGTTTCAAGGGTGCGAAACCGGTTGTCCAGCTCCAGCAGCGCGCGGCTATGGGCTTCTGTTTTCTTTCGTCCAGTGATGTCCAGCACGGTGCCGGCCAGGCGCAGCGCGGTGCCGTCGTCGGCGCGCATCACTTGGGCGCGGGCATCTACCCAGCCGACGCCGTCCTTTGCGCGCAAGACCCGCATTTCCACCTGGTAGTCGCTGCCGGTGGTCACGCTGTGGCGGATGGCGGCTTCCATTTGTGGGCGGTCTTGCGGGTGGATTGCCGCCGTGAGGTCGCCGTAGCTGAAGCGGCGGCTGGGGTCGCAGCCGAAGATCTCGCGGCAAATAGCCGAGGTCATCAACTCGCCGGTGCGCAGGTCGAGTTCCCAGATGCCGAGACGGCCGGCCTGGGTGGCAAAGCGCAGCCGTGCCTCGCTTTCTTCCTGGGCACGCAAGCGGTCGCTCAGCTCGGCCAGCAGGGCGGCATTGTGACTTTCCAGCCCGGCCAGCCGCTCCCGCTCGAGGGTTACGTCCACTTGGCTGGCGAAGAAGAACGCCAACTCGCCGCGGCCATCGCGCACAGGGGCCAGCAACAGGCGGTTCCAAAACGGTTCGCCGTTCTTGCGGTGGTTGCGAACGTCGATTTCGATGGCCTGTGCCCGCTGAACTGCCTCGCGGATGCGCATCACCGTCTGGCGATCGGTCTCCGGACCTTGCAGGAAGCGACAGTTGCGGCCGACGATTTCCTCGCGCGGGTAGCCGGTGAGGCGGCAGAACGCATCGTTGGCGAACACCACTGGGTTATCTGCGATGCGCGGATTGGTGATAATCATCGGCATCCGCGTGGCGCGGACGGCGGAGACGAAGGGATCGGTCCCACCTCGCAGCCCGCGCAGTTCTGCGCCGATACGCTCCTGCTCAATGTCCACTTCCGCTTGGCTGCTGCCGGGAGCACGCCCCGCGGACACGCCAACATTATTCATGACTTCAAACTCTGCACCTTTGCCCTTGACCTCGATACCTTGACGTCAAAGCGCAGAGGACGAGTGCGCGTTCCCTTCCCGCAACGCAACGTGTCTGCGTTAACAATGTTTAGGAGCCGTAAAACGGCTTCACTGATCACGGTAGCGCGCCCCAATCAGGAACTCGCGGTTGCCGCCGGGCCCGGTGATCGGGCTTGGTTCAACCCCGAGCACGCGCCAGCCGGGCAGCGCCGCCCACCACTGGATGACAGTTTCGCACACGCTCGCGTGCACCGCCGGATCGCGCACCACTCCGCCTTTGCCCACGCTGGCGGGCCCAGCTTCGAATTGCGGCTTGATCAGCGCCACCGCCCAGGCGCCGGGGGCGCAGCAGGCCAGCGGCGCAGGCAGCACCGTGCGCAGGCCGATGAAGCTGGCGTCGCAGACCAGCGCGCCGACCTGCTCCGGAAGCACCAGGCGGCGGGCGTTGGTGCGTTCCATCACCACCACCCGTGGGTCGCTGCGCAGCTTCCAGGCCAGTTGGCCATGCCCGACATCGACCGCAATCACCCGGGCCGCGCCGCTCGCGAGCAGCACGTCGGTGAAGCCGCCGGTGGAGGCACCGATGTCCAGGCAGAGCCGGCCGGCGGGGGACAGGCCGAAATGGGCCAGACCATGCGCGAGCTTCAGCCCGCCGCGCGAGACCCAAGGATGGTCCTGCCCCTTGACCTCGAGCGGACTGTCAAATGGCAGCGGCTGGCCGGCCTTTTCGACCCGACGGTCGCCCGTGAACACTTTTCCGGCCAGGATCAACGCCTGGCCGCGTGCCCGGCTTTCCACCAGTCCACGGTCAAGCAGAAGCTGGTCGGCGCGGACCGGCTTCAATGCGTGGCGGGAGCGCGGGCGGCTTGGATGAAGGCAGCCACC
>CAXTNN010000313.1:0-3133 GCA_964245545.1 uncultured Acetobacteraceae bacterium
ACTCCGCACGAGCCCCATCTGCACCGGGCCGGGCGCGCAGACGTGAACCGCAGGCTGGACGTTTCCGGGCGCCGCTGAAACAATCCGCCAATGCGCGTGCTCGACCTCGTCGTGATCCTGCTCTACCTGGTCGCCATCGCGTTGGTCGGGCTGCGCCTCTCCGGCCGGCAATCCTCCGCCACCGCTTATTTCGTCGGCGAGCGTGACCTGCCGTGGTGGGCGGTTTGCTTCTCCATCGTCGCCACCGAGACCAGCACGCTCACCGTCATCTCCGTGCCGGGGGTCGCCTATGGGGGCGCGTTCGGCTTCGTGGAGCTCGCCATCGGCTACCTGCTGGGCCGCACCTTGGTGGCCTTCGTGCTGCTGCCGCTCTACATGCGCGGCGGCTTCGTCAGCGCCTACCAATACCTGTCGCAGCGCTTCGGCGGCAGGGTGCAAGCGCTTGCGGCGGTCACCTTCCTGGGCACGCGCTTGCTGGCCGAGGGGGTGCGGCTGTTCGCCTCCGCCATCCCCATCAAGCTCCTGCTCGACGCCATCGGGCTGCCGGCCAGCTACGTCGCCATCATCGCCGCCCTCTCGCTGGTCACGCTGCTCTACACCTATGCCGGCGGCATCCGCGCCGTGATCTGGACCGACGCCATCCAGATGGCCTTGTACATCGGCGGCGCCTGCGTCTGCGTGGCGGTGCTGTTGCAGGAGGTCGGGGCGGCCGGGCTGAGCCAGGCCTATGCGGCCGGCAAGTTCCAGGTGATCAACTGGGCCGCGCCCGCCCTCACCAGCCCGTTCAATCCCGTCACCGCCATCGTAGGCGGCGCCATCTTTTCCATGGCCTCGCATGGCACCGACCAGTTGATGGTGCAGCGCGTGCTGGCCTGCAAAAGCCTGGCCGACGGGCGGCGCGCCATGATCGGCAGCGCCTGCGTGGTAGGCATCCAGTTCGCGCTGTTCTCCTTGGTGGGGGCGCTGCTCTGGGTGCACCTTGGCGGCAAGAGCCCGGCGGCGCTGGGGCTGCGCTCGTCCGACGACCTGTTCCCTCGCTTCATCCTGGACGAGTTGCCGCCGGGTCTGTCCGGCCTGCTGGTGGCAGGCATCCTGTCGGCCAGCATGGGCTCGCTGTCCTCCGCCCTGAACTCGATGGCCAACTCCACCGTTGCCGACGTGTTGCGCGGGATGGGGCGTGGCGCGGACACATTGCGGCGGTCACGCGGGCTTACCGTGGTCTGGGCGGTGGTGATGGCCGGGTTCGCCTGCCTGTTCACCGACACAAAGGGCCAGGTGGTGCTGCTCGGCCTGGGGATCGCCGGCTACACCTACGGCGCGCTGCTCGGCGCCTTCCTGCTCGGCCTGCTGGTGCGCCGGGCCAACCAGCGCGACGCCGTGGCTGCCTTTCTGGCCACCCTGGTTGCGATGACGGTCGCCGTGCGCAGCTACACCCTGGCCTTTCCCTGGTATGTGCCATTGGGCGTGATCGTGACCTTGGCGGTGGGCGGCCTGCTTTCGCTCACCCACGCCAAGGAGGCTCTGCAGGCACCGGCATGATGGCGAAGTCCCACGTGGCAGTCGGGCTGGCGAGCTGGGTGGTGGCCGCACCGCTGCTGCAGCTCGCCCCCTTCAGGCCGCTGTCGCTGGCGCTGGTGCTCGGCGCCTCCTTGCTGCCCGACATTGACCATCCGCAATCCTGGATTGGGCGGCGGGCGCGGCCGGTTTCAACGGTTTTGTCCGCGCTGTTGGGGCACCGGGGCATCACCCACTCGGCGCTGGCCGTGGTGGCCTTGGTCGCGCTGCTGCACCACGGCGGCAGCTCCCGGGCGGCCTTGTCGGCCATTGCAATCGGCTACCTGTCTCACCTGGCCGCCGACATGCTGACGCCAAGGGGACTGCGCCTCGCCTGGCCGCTGCGCCGCACCTGGGGCTGGCCTGTTTGCGCCACCGGGTCGGCGGCCGAAGCGGTGGTTGTGACCGGCCTGTGCCTGCTGGCTGGTTGCGCCGTGCTGCAGGGGGCGCCGCCGCATACCTGGCTGCGGGTGGCCCATGCCTGGCTGACGCGCGGCAGTTGGTAACAGCTACCCCTTGCGGCCAATCGGCGGCACGAACAGCGGCGCCGTGTCCCACGGGAACAGCACCCAGGTATCCTGCGCCACCTCTGCCACAAAGGTGTCCGTGGCAGGCCGCCCCTCGGGCTTGGCATACAGGCAGGCGAAATGCGCCCGCGGCAGCAGGGTGCGCACCAGCCGTGCGGTGGCGCCGCGGTCCACCAGGTCGTCAATGATCAGGAACCCGGCGCCATCACCCGCGGCCGCCGGCGGCTTTACCACAAATGGCTCGCCCGGATGCTCCTCGTCGTAGCTCACCACCGAGACCGTCTCGATCAGCCGGCATTCTAGCTCCCGCGCCACGATCGCCGCCGGGATCATCCCGCCCCGCGTGATCGCCACGATGCCCGTCCATGGCCCGAGCGGCGCCAGCACCGTGGCCAGCGCCCGGGCGTCGCGATGGAGCTGGTCCCAGGTGACGGTGGCGTAGTTCGGCACGGCTAGGCTAAAAAAGCCGGGCGCCGTTCGGCACCAGCAAGTCCGGCCGCACCAGCACCACTGCGCCGTTCTCGTCCGGCATCCCCAAGGTCAGCACCTCGCTGGCGAAGCCGCCGATCCGCCGCACGGGGAAGTTCACCACCGCGCACACTTGCCGCCCAATCATCTGGTCGGCCGTGTAGTGCACGGTGATTTGCGCCGATGACGCTTTCACCCCCAACTCGCCGCCGAAGTCGATCCACAGCTTCAGCGCCGGCTTGCGCGCCTCCGGAAACGGTTGCGCGTCCACCACCGTGCCGCAGCGTATGTCCAGCTTGTCGAAATCGCCGATGCTTGCTTCTGCCGTGCTTGCCTGGGTCATGCGCCGATCATGCCTGATGTTGGGGCGTTGCCAAGCGCCTGCCGCCATGGGAGCACAAGCGGATGCGCGATTTGCACCAGCCGGGCCGCTCGCCGGTCTACGCCACCTCCGCCATGGCCGCCACCGCCATGCCGGCCGCCACCCTCACCGCCTTGGACGTGCTGCGCGCCGGCGGCAATGCACTCGACGCCGCGGTCGCCGCGGCCGCCGTGCTGGGCGTGATCGAGCCGCAATCCACTGG
>CAXTNN010000313.1:3143-4658 GCA_964245545.1 uncultured Acetobacteraceae bacterium
CGATTGCTTCTGCCTGTGGAAGCAGCCCGGCAAATCCGTGGTGGCCCTCAACGGCTCCGGCCGTGCGCCGGCCGCCGCCAGCATCGACTGGTATGAGCAGCATGGCATCGCCGCCGTGGACGACACGGGCGCCCATTCCGTCACCATACCCGGCGCGGTGGGCGCCTGGGAGACGCTGCTGGCCGCGCATGGCACGCGCGGGCTGGACGAATTGCTGCAGCCTGCCATCCGGTTTGCCGCCGAGGGCTGGCCGGTGCACCACCGGGTCGCGTTTGACTGGGCGATGAACGCGGACAAGCTGCGCAAGAACGGCGCCGACCCGTTTCTGCCCGGCGGCGCCGCTCCGCCCGCCGGCACCGTGTTCAAGCAGCCCGCCCTCGCCGAGACCTTGCGCGCCATCGCCCGCGGTGGCGCCCGCGCCTTCTACGAGGGGCCGGTCGCCGAAGACATGGTGGCCCGCCTGCAGGCCGCCGGCGGCCTGCATACGCTGGCCGACTTCGCTGCCGGCCGCACCGCCGCCGCTTTCGTGGAGCCCATCCACATTGCGTGGCGCGGCTACGATGTGTGGCAATGCCCGCCCAACGGCACCGGGCTGATCGCGCTGATGTTGCTCGGCATCCTGGAAGGGCTGCCGATTGAAGCCGACCCGCTCGCGGTGGCCCGCCTGCACCGCCACAGCGAGGCCGCCCGCCTGGTTTATCGCGACCGGGACGCTTTCCTGGCCGATCCGGACCATGCTGCCGTGCCGGTCGAGGCGCTGCTCAGCCCCACCTACCTGGCCGGCTTGCGCCGCCTGATCGACCCGGCGCGCGCGCTCGCCGCCTTGCCGCGCGCCGGCGAGGCCGTCCTGCCGCCGCATCGGGACACCACCTACCTCTGCGTCGTCGACCGGGAGGGGAACGCCTGCTCGTTCATCAACTCCCTGTTCAAGGCGTTCGGCTCCGGCCTGCTGGCGCCCCGCTCGGGCGTGATGCTGCACAACCGCGGCGCCGGCTTCGTTGTCCAGCGCGGCCATCCCAACTGCATCGCCCCGTTCAAGCGCCCCATGCACACCATCATCCCCAGCCTGCTCACCAAGGATGGCGAGGCGGTGATGCCGTTCGGCGTGATGGGCGGGCACTATCAGCCCATGGGGCAGAGCTGGTTCCTCACCAACCTCCTCGACTACGGGCTCGACATCCAGCAGGCGCTCGACCTGCCGCGCTTGTTCCCCTCTGGCGGCCAGTTGGAGCTGGAACGCGGCATTCCGTCCGCTGTCGCCCGGCAACTGGCGGCCATGGGCCACCATCCAGTGGAGGTGGTCCGCCCCCATGGCGGCGGCCAGGCGATTTGGATCGACCGCGCCGCCGGCACGCTGGTCGCCGGGTCGGACCCGCGCAAAGATGGGCTGGCGCTTGGATATTAAATCATGACCGAACCTTGCGACCTCACCGCCACCGCCGCCCGCCGCCTGATCGGCCGCCGCGCCCTTTCGCCGGTGGAGCTGCTCGAAAGCTGCATCGCCCGCATCGAAGC
>CAXTNN010000314.1:0-4620 GCA_964245545.1 uncultured Acetobacteraceae bacterium
ACATGCCGGGCGCCTCGCCGGGCGCCCGCATCGAGTCCGCCGGGCCGGCTGCGCGGCGCCATCGGGTGCCGCAAGGGTATGCCGCCGCTCGCCCCGACAAGGGGATGGGTGGGGCACGCGTTCCGAATGCCTCAAGCCGGGGTCGGCTCCGCCTGGAACAGGCCGACGCGCAGGTCGCTCGCCTGGTAGATGCGGGTGCCGTCGGCCTCCAGCCAGCCGTCAGCGATGCCGAGCACCAGCTTGCGCCGGAACACCCGCTTGAGGTCGACGCCGTAGATGATGCGGCGCACGGTGGGCAGCACCTGGCCCGTGAGCTTCACCTCGCCGACGCCGATCGCCCGGCCGCGGCCGGGCAGGCCGAGCCAGCCGAGGTAGAAGCCCAGCAACTGCCACAGCGCGTCCAGCCCGAGGCAGCCCGGCATCACGGGGTCGTTCTTGAAGTGGCAGCCGAAGAACCACAGCTCCGGCCTGATCGCGAACTCGGCGCGCACGAAACCCTTGCCGGTTTCGCCGCCATCCTCCGAAATATCGGTGATCGCGTCGAACATCAGCATCGGCGGCAGCGGCAGCTGGGCGTTGCCGGGACCGAACAGCTCGCCGCGGGCGCAGGCGAGCAGGTGCTCATAGTCGAAGGAGGAGCGGCGTTCGCTCATCGGCTGGCGTGTTCCTCGGCGTTCGTGTTGCAGCCCAAGTGGCAATCCAGGTGCGGCAATCCAGGTGCGGCAACCCAAGCGCGCCGTGTCACCTCGCCTGACCGGGCGGGCGCTCGTAACACAGCCCTCCCGCGATCGAAAGCCGCAACCAACGGCCTCGCCCGTACCGAGGCTCGGGGCCGACCGCGGTCCCGCGCGGGCCGGCGACCCATCGCCCGTCCGACACGCATGGGACTCCTATAAGTCGGCCGCCCCGCGCCGCTCGCATCCCTATGCCCCCGGATCGATCTTCCACGCCGGCGCCGATCCCGGCGCCATGTCTAGCGGCTTGGTCTAGCGGCTTGGTCCAGCGGCCTGCCCCAGCGGCGGCCCAAGGGTTTGCAGAGAACGACGATGCTTGCAACGAACGGAACCGCCGCCAGCGACGAACTCGACATCGCGGTCGGGCGGGACGAAGCCGGCCACTGGATCGCCACCGAAGCGCACGGATTGGCGGGCGGGTTCTTCGTGTCGCGGAAGGAGGCGCTGCGCTTCGCCACCGCGCTGCTCGCGACCCACAGCGGCCGCATCGCGATCGCCCCGGCGCCGCTCGCCGCGTTTCGCGCGCAGAAGGGGTGAGCGCAGGGCGGGGTGCCTGAGGCATCCGGGCTTCGATTGCGCCGCTCCACCCGGCTCACCAAAGCCTTCTCCAAAAAGGTGGAGAACCACGCCTACGCGGTTGCGCTTCATATAATGTACTACAACTTCGTCCGCATCCATCAGAAGCTGCGGGTGACGCCGGCTATGGCGGCGGGCGTGACGGATAAGCTGTGGGACATTGAAGACATTGCGAAGCTGGTCGAGGGCGCCGAATCGCCTGCGAAGAAGCGCGGGCCGTACAAGAAGCGAGCGGCATAGAAGGGTAGCTGCTGCTGCGCTTGCGGTATTGCTAAGTAGCTCGATGATCTCAATGGCTGAGGAGAAGCGCGCCTCTTCTAGCGGCAGTCCTTTTCATGGCATTTTGGGGAAACTGCTCCCTCAAAAATCCTGAGGAGTGTGTTGGCTACATCCTCTATCAGAAAGGCAACAGGGTCTGCGGCACGTGGCACTACGATGCGACGCATCGGCTCTACGATGGCAGAATCATTGCCAAGGCATAAGGTGACTTGGCAATTGTCAAGTTCGTCTGCGGCAGGCCGGGTAGCGATACGCAAACGGAGTGCTCTGCCAACGACACATATGATCAGCCTAGCACTCATCGAAAGATGCTGATTTGTGACCGCGGCTTGTTGGAGTACGGCTCGAAAAAGACAGGAATGTGCGAAGGGTCCAACCCGCAGGCCGCTTTGACGAAGCAGGCGGGGCGTCCTCCAAAGCCAATCGGATGGCCGAAGACCTGTCTGGATGATCCGATCTATCCATACAGCAGCCAAAATTCAAACTGACCCACTAACCACGCGTTCAACTCCTGGGTCGGCAAGCCCCAGGTGGCCGGCACCGCCGAGGCGATCGCCGCTGGCCTCGCCCCGTCGGCCTGGACGCGCCTGTCGGCGGGCGAGGGTACAAAGGGCGCAGGCTGTACGACTGGGTTTATTGCGAGTTGGCCGACCTCGCGGGCGCCGACGACGATCAGACCAGCCCATGGACGCGCGGCCTGCTGATCCGCCGCAGCCAAGCCGATGGCGAGCGCGCCTACTTCACGACGTGGTGCAAGGCCGGCACGCCGATCGCGGCCCTGGTGGCGGTCGAGGGCCAACGCTGGGTCATCGAAGATGCTTTCGAGACAGCCAAGACCGAGTTGGGCCTCGATCACAACGAGACCCACTCCTGGCACGGCTGGCAACGGCACGTCATCCTGGTGATGCTGGCCTTCACCTTGCTGGCGGTGATCCGCCACCACGCCAACGCGCCGCCCGCAAAAAGCCGATCTCGGACCAAAGCTCAGCCCGGGCCGCGCGCCCACTGATCCGCTGGTCGGTGCAGGAAATCCGCCCCATCGCGGTCCGTCCGGCGCAGCAGCGTATCCAGCCTGCCCACATCATTGCGTGGTCGATGCCGCCTTTGCCCGCCCGCTTCGGCGGGATCATCCTGTTGTTTGCCCCCTTGTTCGTCCAGCGATCCTGGCGACATGCCCGTGTGTGGCTGGTCGGCGCCTTCGCGCCGCACGGTCCCGTGGTGCTGGCGCTGGACGACACCATCGAGCGCCGCTGGGGCGACGGGTCCGGGCCTTGCCGTTCTTCACCGCGCTGGTCCTCTCCGAGCGCGCCTGTCGCCAGCAAGGGCGCCACAAGTCCCGGCCCGATGGCGGCCGTCAGCTCGCCTGGCAGGCGCGCCGCCGGGTGGACCCGCCCCAAAGGCGCACGCCTGCCCACCTGGGTGCCGGTCCGCGATTCCAGGCAGCGCGTCCAGCCGCAAGCGCTGCTGTGCACCGACCTCGCGCAGGACCCAGCGCAGATCGTGAGAT
Organism: uncultured Acetobacteraceae bacterium; assembly: GCA_964245545.1. Classification (GTDB taxonomy): domain Bacteria; phylum Pseudomonadota; class Alphaproteobacteria; order Acetobacterales; family Acetobacteraceae; genus LMUY01. Next base: position 3,097 of record CAXTNN010000314.1, read on the forward strand.
GGTTCGTGCGGCGCTGGTGCGTCGAGGTGTGTCAATCGGCTCGCAATCTTCACCCCTGATCGGCGTGCAATTTTGGGTCTGACGCGATCTCGGTGACGTCCCGAGCGGGTCACGTGATCAGGCGGTACCGATCAGCCGCGCCTCGATCAGGTCGACCTTGGCGCGACCGTACATCTGGCGCTTGATCAGCTTGAGTCTGTTGACCTGTCCTTCGGTCTGGCCGTTCGACCAGGGTTCCCGGATCGCGGCCGCAACAGCGGCCTTGTCCTTGCTGATGCCGGCACCGAACGAGGCCAGCAAGCTGGCGGCGGCGTCATTGATCCAGCTGTCGAGCTCGTCGCTTCTCTGGCGCACCATGGCCTGAAAGCGCTCCAGCAGGCCGCGAGCCTCGACCAGCGTCGGCACGCCTGCTTCGATGGCCGCCACGGTCACGGTGTCGGCCTTGCTCAAGTGGTCCCGCCCGACCGTCATCAGCCGGGCTATGGTCCTGGCCGACGGCACGCGCTGGAGCTGCTGATCGCTGACCTTCTCCGCCTGCCGGCGCCGGGTCGCCCACTCCGTGACGACGCGAAGCGAGCCGCCAAACCCGTGCGCCTTCAGCGTCCGCCACAGCGCTGCGCCATTGCGGCAGCCTGCCGCCCATCGCGCGTCCAGCAAGGGAAGATGCGCCGCAAGCGAGCTCTGCCTTGTGCGGAACACATCGGTGCGCTCGCCCCGGATCACCTGGCGCACCAGCTTGCGGCTGTGGCCGGTGCGCTTGACGATCTGCTTGATCGAGACGCCGTCTCCGGCAAGCGCCAGGACGACGGCGTTGGTCTCCTCGCGACGCAGAAAACCTTCGTACTGTAGTCGCTCGGCAGCGGTGAGCAGCTGTGGGTCGATCACCGTAGCGCCGACGGCGGCACGGATGGAGCGCATGGACTTGCGCACCGCATCCAGAAAGGCCGTGCTGGCGTTCTCCATCAGGTGCCATCTATCGGCCACCTGGATAGCGTGGGGCAACGCCTTCGCAGCGGCCTCGCCGTAGCCGCCGCCCCGATCGCGCGAGACGACCTTGATTCCGGGATGGTCGGCCAGCCAGGCCCGCACGGTGGCGACTTCGCGGTCGGGCAGCAGCGCCACGGTGCGGCGCCGCTCCAGGTCGCAGATGATGCTGCCATAGCGGTGGTTGCGCCGGAACGCCCAGTCGTCCACTCCGACGACCCGTAGCGGGTCAGCGGGGTGCCGAGCACGGCGGCGCACGAGGCGCAGCAGCGTGTCGTTGCTGACCGGCAGCATCAGGCGCTTGGCGAGGCTCGCCCCGGGACGGCCGCCGAGCATGAGGCCGAGGTGGTGAACGATCCCATCCAGCCGAGCCGTGCGCCGCGCCCGCTCGGCAAGCACGCCGGCGCCGCAGCGCTCGGCGATCTCGGTGAGCAGGCCTCCGAACCGGCCGCAGCTGGCGATCACCACCGTGTCGCCCGGCTCCAGCAGCGACACCAGCGCCGCCTCGATCGCCGCCCGCGCCGTGCCGTCGATCAGGAA
>CAXTNN010000315.1:0-4615 GCA_964245545.1 uncultured Acetobacteraceae bacterium
CACACGTCGATGGCGTCTGCCGGCGCCGCCACCGCGGCCATCCTGGCCCGCATGGCGCGGACGGCGCCCACCAGCTCGGCGACCGTCTCGCCGCGCAGACGCATCATCATCAGCAAGCCGCCGATCTGCGCGGGAGTGGCTTCGCCGGCCATGATGACGCCGAACGCCGCCTCCGCTTCCGCCTCCGACAAGGTCTCGCCGCGGCCTAGGCGCGCGATGACGGGCTTGAGGCCGTGCTCCACCAGCGGCGATGGATCAAGCGGCGCGGCGCGGCGCATTGGCACCGCGGGCAATAGCGAGGAAGTTGGCCAGGATGTCGCGCCCGCCCTCGGAGGCGAAGCTTTCCGGATGGAACTGGACGCCGAACACCGGCATGGCGCGGTGGCGCAGGCCCATGATCAGGCCGTCCGCGGTCCATGCCGTCACCTCCAGCTCAGGCGGCAAGGTCTCGCGCTCCACGATCAGGCTGTGGTAGCGGGCGGCTTGGAACGGGCTGGGCAGGCCGGCAAAGATGTCCGTCCCGGCATGCTCCACCCCAGCCACCTTGCCATGCATCGGCATGGGCGCCCGCTTCACCACGCCGCCGAACACCTGGCCGATCGCCTGGTGGCCGAGGCACACGCCCAGCACCGGCACCCGCCCCGCCGCCGCGGCGATCAGGTCGAGGCACACCCCGGCCTCGTTGGGCGTGCACGGACCCGGCGACAGCACAATGGCTTCGGGCGCCATGGCCAGCGCCGCCGCGACATCGATGGCGTCATTGCGGCGGACGGTGCAGACGCCGCCAACATCGCCCAGCACGTGGACCAGGTTAAAAGTAAAGCTGTCGTAGTTGTCGATCAGCAGGATCATGCCGCATCTTCGCCCGGCGGTCCCTTGCCGGTCAATGCGGGCCGCCTAATGGAACGTTGTGCTCCCCGTGCGCCAGAACGAGCGGCAGGACCCCGCGGCCAGCGCGGTGGCCGCGGTGGTGCTGGCGGTGCCGATCGTGTCGCCTACCGGCGCGTAGACGCTCAGCGTGCTTGCGCCGTCGTTACAGATCGTCTCCGACGCGCCCACCGGGATGATCCCCAGGATGGCGCCGGTGCCCGAAGGAACATTGGCGAAGTCGGACAAGCCGGAAGTCACCTGGAAGGCGGTCGACTGATTGGTGCCGGTGGCGGTCAGCGCCGTTGCCGCGCCATGGGCGCCGGTATGCGCCGCCGGGTTCAGCGTGAACGTGCAGTAAGTGCTGTTGCCGCCGGAGCAGCCGTTCAGCGACGTGCCGATGGCGCCGGTCTGGTCCAGCCCGCCCTCGATGCCGCCGGTGGTGGCGAAGATGGGCTGCCCGGGGCGGATGGTTTGCGAGGGCATGGCCAGCGGCAAGGCGGCCAAGTTCTCGTTGACCTGCCAGACCGCAACCATGTTGCCGTAGTAGGAGGGGGCGGCGGTTACGCCGAGGAACGGATTGCCATCGGTGTAGGGAGAGGCAAGTACGCCCGACCCATACGGTGAGTAGCCGTCCTGCACCGGCGTGTTGAGCGGCATCACCCCGCCCGGGTTGCCGGACAGGCGGAACACTCCCGAACCGCTGCCCAATTGAAAACTGTTGCCCACCGCGCCGGCGCCATAGGGGCAGTACAACGGCACCACCGCCGAACTGTTCTGCACCGGACTCGAGTTGCCGACAAATTGCGGGTCGTTGATCCATAGGTTGTTGGGGCAGCCGCCAAAGCCGGTCGCCATGATGATAGCCTGGCTGACCTTGGTGTAGGGCCCCATGGTGGTGCCGATCATGGTGTTGCTGCCGAACTGATTGACATCGATCAGCGCCACAGACGGCACCACGCCGTCGAAGCCGTTGGGGATCTGCGCGCCATAGCCGATGCCCGCGCCGCCCGTGTTGATCAGCGTGTTGCCGCCCACCTGGGCATTCTGACCGATGCCGTACATCCAGGACTCGCCCACGGCCTCCGTCCAGACATCGAACAGGGTCGAGTTGGTCACCATGCCGCCATTGATCACGGTGACGTTCGGCGTGCTGGGCATGGCGTAGAACCCATACGGCCCGAAGCCGGTATGGACGTTCTTCATTGTCGCCGAGTCCATCTGGTTGGTCGAGGTGAAACCGACGCTGGCGATGTAGTTGCCGACCAACCCGCCATCCTCGATGAGCTGGTTTCCCGCAGTTTCGGAGTAGGGCGCGAACAGCACGCCATAGCCATTGCCGCCGGAGCTTACGCCATGCAGCTCCTGGTGGTCCTTCACCAGCGTGACGCCGGCGTGGAAGCCGCTCACCTGCACGCGGTAGAGCCGCGCATCCGCGCCCACGCAGATGCCGTCCATCTTCGCCGGCGAGACGCCGTAGGAGTATGGGCCGCCGGGGGGGCCATTGAGGCGGAAGTCGCGATATGCCGACGCCGAGCTCACCTCATTGCCGTTGACCAGGCCGCGGTTGCTCTCGGCCAAGCCGCATTGGTCCTGGCCGGCTTCGGTTGTGACGTTGATCTGGGTGAGGGCAAAGCCATCGCCGCTGATCTCGATGTTGAGGGTCTCGGTGTTGGCGTTGATGCTGCCGCCGGCGTTCATCAGCGGATGGTTGATCTGATACTGGCCGGCCGGGATGTAGACTTTGGCCCCTTGTGGCTGCGCCCAGGCCAGCGCCATGGCGGTTTGGATGCCGAGCCAATCGGTGGTCAGCGCCTGAAGCTGGGCTGGCGCGATGGTGAAGGTGATGGCCGAGCCGGCGGGGCAGGCGCTGCTGGTCGCCTGCGACAGCGTCACGGCGCCGCTCGGAAGCTGGGTGCTTTCGCCGTAGGTCAGGAACTTCCACACCACGCTGCCGTCGGTAATGTTGCTGCCCATGCCGGTTGGGCCACCAGATGCGGCGGAGGTTCCGGCGGTGGTGGCAACATAGAACTCGCCATTGGCGGCCACCACGGCGTTAACGGCATAGGCCGTCCCCGCCGCCCAGTCGGTGGAGCCCGGCAGCAGCTCGGCCATACGCACCGTGCTGGTGGGGCAGCCCTGCACCGTGGTGCCGGAGGCGATGCAGGAGCCGCTGACCAGCATGCCGGGCTTGAGCAGGAAGTTGCCGTTCGATGGATCTTGCCATAGCGCCACCGTGGCTTGGAACGGCAAGCCCTGATGCGAGATCAGTTGCTCCGAAAACATCAGCGCGGTGCCGGCGCTGCTCTGCGCGGCGCTGGTGGTCATGGTGAAGGTGAGGCCGAAGGCCGGGTTGGTGGCCCAGGAAAACGGCGTCGATCCCCCCGGCACGGTGTAGCTGGCCAGCGCCGCCAGGGTGCTGCCATAGCTGGTGCCGATGGCCGTGGACGCGCCGGTGCCGCTGGCGCCGTAGTCGCGGACGTTGAACTGGTCGGTGGCACGCACGCCAAGCGAGCGGCTGACCGGGGCGCCGCTGGCCCGCACGAGCTGCGCGGTGATCGTGCCCGTGCTGTCGGTGCTGACATTGCCGCCCCCCGACATGGTGGTCCAGCCGCTCTGACCCAGCACCTGGTTGGGCGACGTGCCCGGCGGCGGCACCAATCCCTGAGCGCTGCTGGTAAAGGCCGGCAATGCGGCGGCAAGCTGGCTCGCGGTCGGCGACGCCGAAACCGCAAGCCCAGCCAGCGTGGTGCCGGACTTGGGCAGCAAGCCCGCCTCGGTGGCCTGGGCGCGGCTGACTTCGGCCGTGACCGCCGAGTTGGCCGTGCTCGCGCTCGACGCGGCGGCCGACTCCGCAGCAATCGCCGCGGCGGCATCCCGGGCGGTGCCCGCCACCGTGCCAATCCCCGCGCCGCCGGAGATGCCGACAATGGTCTTGCCGCCATCCGAGGTGCCGAAAATGACGGTGGTGACGGCGCCGTTGCCGGTCGGCAGCACTGGCGGGCTGCCCGACGCCCAATTCACGTTGGATGGCAGGGTGGCGGTGTAACCGCCGGAGCCGCCCTCGCGGATCACCGCCGTGATGCTTTGGAATTGGCCGGCCGTGCCGCCGGTCAGCGTGAAGCTCGTGTTGCCGTTCAGCGTGACGTCATAGGCCGCGTTGCCGAACGAGGCGAACGCCAGCGCCTGCGAGCCGCCCGAGTCGGTCAGAGTGGCAAGCGTCGTTGGCAAGGCGGCGCCGGATCCGCCCATTGGGACCTGGGCTGCGGCGGGCAGGCAAAGCGGGCCGATAAGCAAGCTCGAGGCAAGCCACGCGCAAAGTCGCATCGTCATCCGATCCTGTCTCATCCGATCTTGGGCCAATCGTCATCCGATCCTGTGCCACGTGTTGTCGGTCGCATCCCAGCGGATGCGAATGCTTACCCCGGCAGGGAGTTCAGACCCGTTGATCCATCCCAGCACCGATGGGCTGAAGCTGTATGCGTTCACCGCGCCGGCATAGTTGTCGAACTCGATCGGGTGAGTGTCGCCGATGGCATTGGGCAGCAGGACGGTTTGCGCCGAGATCGTCCCCGTCTGGGTGAACCGGACCAGCGACACCCCGCCTGGCACCGTGTAATTGGCCCCGGTGAGCGCAAACCGGATCGCTGTCCCGTCCAGGCTGGGGCCGTTGATCGTGACGCTTGCCCCCGCGCTGCCAAGCACCGTGCTCTTGGCGCCGAGGGACAGCGACGAGGTCCCGTAATAG
>CAXTNN010000316.1:0-4560 GCA_964245545.1 uncultured Acetobacteraceae bacterium
CCGTGAACTCCCCGCCGCCAAGGCCGTGATCGCCGCTGGCGCCCACTCCGCCGCCCTTGCCGCCGCCGCCGGTGACTCCGTGCCGCTCGAGACCGAGCGCGGCTATCACGTCACCATCGCCGATCCCGAAGCCGTCCCGCGCCACCCGATCATGCCCAGCGACGGCAAGATGGCGAACACCGTGGTCGCCGGCGCCTTGCGCGTTGCCGGGCAGGTGGAACTGGCCGGGCTGGACGCCGCCCCCGACTGGCGCCGCGCCGGCATCCTGCGCGACCATGCCCAGCGCAGCTACCCGGCCCTGCCGCGCGATCTGCCGCCGGAGCGCGTCTCCGTCTGGATGGGGCACCGGCCCTCGGTCGCTGACGGCCTTCCCGTGATCGGCCCGGCAAGCGGCTGCGCCGACGTGATCCACGCCTTCGGCCACGGCCATATCGGCCTCTCCGCCGGCCCGCTCACGGGACGCCTGGTGGCCGACCTGCTCTCCGCCCGCCTGCCCGTCATCGACCCGGCGCCATTTCGCCCCACGCGCTTCTGAGGTATGGTTGGACCATGAATGCCCACGTCGACACCCTGAAGCTCGCGACCCGGCTTGAAGCAGGCGGCTTCACGCCCGAGCAAGCCCGTACGGTTGCATCCGCGCTCGGTGAGGCGGCCGAAATTGCGGACTTGGTGACGAAATCGGACCTCGATCAGCGGCTGCAACTGCTGGAGCAGCGCATGACCATCCGTCTTGGCGGCATGCTCGTCGTGATGACCGGCGTGCTCGCCGCCGTGCTTCGCTTTACTCACTAGCCTCCAAGCGCAAGGCGAGCAACAGCCCGGCCACATGCATGGCCTGCCCCAGCAGCCCCGTTGATAGTCCGGCCAAAACCTCTTCCAGCTCCAGGCAGCGGACCGTCATGCCTTCCTCCCCCGCTTCCAGGCACGGCTGCTCCACTGGCCGGCATCCCGTCGCAAGGAAGGTGTGGACCTGGTTGGTCTGCGTCGCCGGGTTCGGGTAGAGCGAACTCACCGGCCGCCACCCGGCCGCGCCAAATCCGGTCTCCTCCACCAGTTCCCGCTGCGCCGCCGCCAACGGGCCCGCATCCGCCGGGTCCACCACGCCTCCCGGCAGCTCCAGCACCACGCGCCCGGCGGCGTGCCGGTATTGCTCCACCAGCACCAGCCGCCGATCCGTGGTGAGGGCCACGACATTGGCCCAATCCGGATAGCTCAGCACGTAATAGGGCGCGATCTCTTGCCCCGAAGCGGTGCGGCAATCATCCGCCCGCAGGTCGATCCACCGGTCCCGCAGCACCGTTGCCGAGCGCACCACCTGCCATGGCCTCACCACCGTCGCTGCCCCCGGTATGGCCGTGCTGACCGCAATCGGCTACCCACCACCGCCATGAGCCAACCTCCGTTCGTCGTTCCCGTCACCGGCACGTCCAACCTGCGGGACCTTGGCGGCTACACGGCGGCGGATGGCAAGCGCGTGCGCCGCGGCCTGGTGTTCCGCTCCGCCGCTCTCAGCAACCTGACGCCCTCCGACCAGCGCCTGATTGCGGCGCTTGGCCTGCGCACCATCTGCGACTTCCGCGGCCAGCGCGAGCGGGAACGGTCGCAAACCAAAGTCCCAGGCGCAACCGTGGTGTCCCTGCCCATCGAACCCACGGTCGGCGCCAGCCTGCGCGACCTGCTCCACACCAAGGAAGTCACCGGCCAAGCCCTCGAATCCGTGCTCCAGCAGAGCTACCGCGCCTACGCCCTCGCCAGCACCATGCAATACCGCGCCATGCTCGACCATATTCTGGACGGCGGCACCCCGCTGCTGTTCCATTGCACCGCTGGCAAGGACCGGACCGGCTTTAGCGCCGCCCTGCTGCTGACCGCGCTTGGCGTCCCTTGGGACCAGGTCGTGGTGGACTTCGAAGCCACCAACCAGCTCTGGCGCCGCGAAACCCTCCCCAGCGCGGACCTGCCCCTGGTCGTCCGCGAAAGCCTGTTGCGTGCCGACCCGGCGCTGCTCACCGGTGCCTTCACCGCCGCCCGAGAGGAGTACGGCTCGATTGCGCATTACCTTGAAGCCGCCCTTGGACTCATCCCCGCCCGCCTGGCCCGGCTCCGCAGCCTGCTGCTCGAGGAGCACACAATATGACGCTTGTTTCATGCGGCAGCGCCCTGTAACCAACTTGTCGTGACGCAAGGAAACGCTGCAAGCGGCCAGGAGGAGCAGGGTGGTGGGCCCGCCATGGCCAGCATTGCCGTCCGTCTGCGCCAACTCGAGCTTGTTGCGGATTTCGGCCTGTTCGCGCTGCGTGAGACCGATATCGATGCCATCCTCCAGCGCGCTTGCCGGGTCAGCGCCGATGGCCTGTCCACCCGCTTCGCTAAGGTCCTGCGCTATCGGCCCGCATCGGGAGATTTCTTGGTTATCCATGGCGTCGGCTGGCGTGAGGGGGTGGTGGGCCTTGCCACCGTGGGCGCCGACATCTCGAGCCCCGCCGGTTATGCCGTGCACACCCGCATGCCGGTTATCTCGACCCTGCTGAGCAACGAAACCCGCTTTCGCACCCCCGCTCTGCTCGCCGAGCACGACGTTCACCGCGCCATCAACGTCATGATCGGCGAGGACGGGAGCGAGCCATTTGGCGTGCTGGAAGCCGACAGCACTGACCGCGACGCGTTCGGCGGCGAGGACCTCGCCTTCATGCAGGCGCTGTCGAACGTGATCTTCGCAGCCCTTAAGCGCAGTCGCGACGCCGACGTTCAGGCAGCCTTGCTGCGGGACAAAGATGTGCTCATGCAGGAAGTGCATCATCGTACCAAGAACAGCCTGCAGATGGTCCACACCATGCTGCAGCTTCAGGCGCGCTCGGTGCCCGACGGCGATGAGAAAAACCGGCTGAACGACGCCTCCAGCCGCATCATGACCATTGCCGCCATCCACCGCCAGCTTCACGAGGAAGGCGCGGTGGAGCAGGTCGACCTGGCTAGCTACCTTCGCGGCCTGCTCGCCGATCTCGGCCGCTCGCTCGGCCCAGCGGATGGCAACCGGCCGATCGAGGTGGAGGTGGCGCCGATCTGGCTGCCGCCCCAATACGCCACGCCAGTGGGCCTGATCGCGGTGGAACTGGTCACCAACGCCATCAAATATGGCCTTGGGAGCATGACGGTCCGCGTGGCCCAGGCCGGGCAGACGATATCAGTCGCTGTGACGGATGAGGGGCCTGGCTTCCCGCCCGCCTTTACGCCCGCATCGAGTCGCACCCTGGGCATGCGGCTTATCCTGGCCCTTGCCCGCAGCGCCGGCGCTGTCAGCATCGAGCGCACCGACCGCGGCACGACCGTTGCAGTGCAGATCAGCATTCCAGAGGCATAAACGCCAACGCTTCACCTTTGATAGCCGCTGCAGGCAGCGCCACCTGAGTTTTGACGTTGTTCAATCGTATTTTTACCTCGCCCGCTATGTTCAAGCCAGCATCAACATGCAATCGTCACCGACAAGAACAGTAAGCTTGAGGACGTTCGGACCATGGTGACAGTCTTTGCATCCATCTTGTTTGCACTGCCGACCAGCTTGGTTGTTTGTGCCACCCGCGGCCTGAACGTGTTGCAGGGCAGCAGTGTCGTGCTGATGGCTCTGGTTGCTCTGCCAACGGTGGCGAGCGTCGGCATCCTGCTCGTGCAAGCATTGCGCACGCCACAGCGCCATGCGTGCCTGCCAGCCGGCCCCTTGCTTGCCGCACCCGCTCCCGTCGACCTTGTGCAGACCGACTTCGTCGCCCGGCATGCCAGGGTGCTGGAGCGGGTCGAGGGATAGTATCAGGTAGCGCCCTGATCCGTGAGTTAGTCTGGCGCTCACACCGGCTTTGGCGGCGCAGGTTTGGCGGGTGACGGAGGCGCTGAGCGAACAGCGAGCTGGCTTGGCGCCACCGGCCGTCCCATGCGCAGCCGCTCCATAAGCCAGACTTGCGCGCTGTGCCGCCGGGCCCGCCCGCCAAATGGGCCATGCACCGGCGAAGCCGTTTCCGCCGGCGCAAACAAGGTGGACTGCTCCAGCCGCTCCACCGCCGCATCGCTTGTCAGTTGGCCCTCAAAGCCGAGCCGGGTCATGCAGTAGGCAATCAGCCGCGGCGACAGGCGGTTCACCAGATCAAACACCACCGCCGTGCCGCTCACCACCAGCTCCCGCGGCGCGTAGCTTGCCGCCAGGTAAATCCCCGCCGCCGCCACCTCCGGCTGGTACACGGGCGGCGCTGGCCGGGCCGGGCGGCCCATGTGCGAGGTGGCATGCGAGAAAAACGGGGTGTTCACCGCCGGCGGAAACACCGTCGTCACCTGGATGGGGCTGCGCTCGATCCGCAATTCAGCCTGCAAGGCCTGCCCAAACCCCCGCACCGCCGCTTTCGCCCCGGCATAGGAGGTCATCAGCGGCAAGCCATGGAAAGCCGTGGCGGAGCACACGTTCACGATTGTCCCGCTGCCCCGTGGCCGCATCAGCGCCAGGGCGATCCGGCAGCCATTCACCGTGCCGCCATAGGTTACGGCGGTGACCTGATCGAACTCATGCTCGGGTAC
>CAXTNN010000317.1:0-4539 GCA_964245545.1 uncultured Acetobacteraceae bacterium
GGTCGCCCCCGCGCTGGCCCGCATGTCCGGCCCGCCGCCGTTGCGGATGATGTTCCCGCCCGGCAACGTGGACCTGGCCTATGACCCGGCGGCCGCCATCGACCTGCGCGCCGCCGGCGGCCAACCGCCCTATCGCTGGCTCGCCGATGGCAGGCCGCTGCTCCCTGCCCCGCACACGCTGTGGTCGCCCGAGGGACCCGGCTTTGTTCACCTCACCGTGCTGGACCAGGCGGGCCACGCGGCCTCGGCCGATGTCCGGCTGGTGGCGCAATAAGCAGGGTCTTGGCGAGCGGGGGCGAGTGAGCAGATAGTGGTGCAGCACCAAAATCAGGAAGCGCGCCATGACAAAATTCGGCCTTGCTCAGCCCGTCCGCCGCGTCGAGGATCCCCGGCTGCTGGTGGGGGGTGGGCGCTACACCGACGATATCGCACTGCCGGGCATGCTGTGGGCCGCCGTGCTGCGTTCGCCGCACGCCGCGGCGCGGTTTGGCGCGATCGACACGGCAGAGGCGCTGGCCATCCCAGGCGTGATGGCGGTCTACACCGGCGCGGACCTGGCGGCGGACGGGATCGGCGGGCTGCCCTGCGCCATTCCGCTGAAGAACCGCGACGGCTCGCCGCGGATGGACCCGCCGCATCCCGTCCTCGCCGACGGGGTGGTGCGGCATGTGGGCGACCCGGTGGCGTTCGTGGTGGCCGAGACGCAGAAGGCGGCGCGCGACGGCGCCGAGGCGATCGCGGTGGATTACGAGGTGCTTGAATCGGTCACCGACCTGGCGGCAGCGATGGACCCGGGGGAGCCGAGCGTCTGGCCCGATGCGGCCAACAATGTCTGCTTCGACTGGGATGTGGGCGACAAGGAGAAGGCTGACGCGCTGTTTGCGGAGGCCGCACATGTCACCCGGCTGACGGTGGTGAACAACCGGGTGGTGGTGAACAGCATGGAAGCGCGCGCCGCGCTGGCCAGCTACGAGGATGGGCGCTGGACGCTCTACTCCACCACGCAGGGCGGCTGGGTGCTGAAGTCGCTGTTGGGCACCGCGGTGTTCCACGTGCCGGAAGACCAATTCCGCATCGTCACGCCGGATGTCGGCGGCGGCTTCGGCATGAAGCTGTTCCTGTATGCCGAGCACGCGCTGACCTGCTACGCCGCACGCAAGCTCGGCCGCCCGGTGAAGTGGGTGAGCGAGCGGTCGGAGGCCTTCCTCAGCGACACCCAAGGGCGCGACAACATCACCCAAACGGAGCTGGCGCTGGACGCGCAAGGCCGCTTCCTGGCGCTGCGCACCCGCAACGTGGCCAATATGGGCGCCTACCTGTCCACCTTCGCGCCGTTCATCCCCACCATGGCGGGGACCAAGGTGCTGGCGAGCGTGTACGGGTTCCAGGCGATCTACGCCAACGTGCTCGGCGTGTTCACCAACACCGTGCCGGTGGACGCCTATCGCGGCGCCGGGCGGCCGGAAAGCAACTACGTGGTGGAGCGCGTGATCGACGCCGCGGCGGCGGAGCTCGGGATGGACCGAGTGGCGATCCGCCGGATGAACATGGTGAAGCCGGAGGCGATGCCGTACCGCACGGCGATGAACCAGCTTTACGACAGCGGCGATTTCGAGCGCGTGCTGGACGCGGCGATGGCGAAGATGGATTGGGCCGGGTTCGAGGGGCGCCGGGCCGCCAGCGCAGCCCGGGGCAAGAAGCGCGGCATCGGCATGTCCTACTACCTGGAGGCCACCGGCGGGGCGCCGACGGAGCGGGCGGAAATCCGCTTTGCCGCCGACGGGTTCCTGGACGTGTATGTCGGCACCCAGTCCAGCGGCCAGGGCCACGAAACCGCCTATGTGATGCTGATCGCCGACCAGTTGGGGGTGGACGGCGACAAGGTGCGGATCCTGCAGGGCGACACCGATGCCATTCCGACCGGCGGCGGCACGGGCGGGGCGCGCAGCCTGTACTCCGAGGGTCAGGCGATCCTGGTGACGGCGGCCAGCGTGATCGAGAAGGGCAAGCAAGCCGCGTCCGAAACACTGGAGGCGGCGGTGGCGGACATCGAGTTCACCGGCGGCCGGTTCTCCATCGTCGGCACCGACCGCGGGATGGACATCATCAGCCTGGCCGCGGCGCAGCGGGAGCGGGCGGCCCGGGGCGAGCCGGCCACCACGCTGGATGCCGCGGAGGTGGCGCAGATCGACAGCCACACCTTCCCGAACGGCTGCCACATGGCCGAGGTGGAGGTCGACCCCGACACCGGCATGGTGGCGGTGCTTCGCTACATCGTGTGCGACGACGTGGGGAAGGCGGTCAACCCGATGATCGTGCGCGGGCAGGTGCATGGCGGCGTGGCGCAGGGCTTCGGCCAGGCGGTGCTGGAGCGCACGGCGTATGACAAGGCGTCCGGCCAATTGCTGTCGGGCAGCCTGATGGACTACGCCCTGCCCCGGGCGGCGGACCTGCCGGACATCGAGGTGGACCTGATCGAGGTGCCGTGCACGAGCAACCCGCTCGGCGTGAAGGGCGCCGGCGAGGCGGGCGCGGTGGGCAGCCCGCCGGCGGTGATGAACGCGATCGTCGATGCGCTGGCGAGTGCCGGGGTGAAGTCCATCGACATGCCGGCGACGCCGGAGAAGGTGTGGCAGGCGTTGCAGGCGGCGTAGTCGCCTCCCTTCCCCCCGATTGACGCGCGCCGGAGCCGCGGGCGATGATTCCGGCAAAGACAACCGGGGGGTGACACCATGAAGCTTGTTGTGCAGGTCGCTGCCGTCACCCTGGTGATGGCAGGCATCGCTCGTGCCCAGACGCAGCCTCCGCTGGAGATCGCACGACAGGGCTTTTTCTACGCCGGCGGCCATCGCACCGAAGATGGCGGGGCGATGGTCGACCAAATGTTTGTGCAATACCAGGTTCCGGTGCACCAGACAGCGCCCTACCCCGTGGTGATGATCCACGGCAATTACCAGAACGGCACCAATTTCCTCGGCACACCCGACGGACGGCCGGGCTGGGCCGACTGGTTCTTGCGCCACGGCTATGCCGTCTACGTCGTGGACCAGCCTGCTCGCGGTCGCTCGAACTACGACCCGGTGGTGGATGGCAAGGCGGGAATGCCGCCCACCGAAGGGTTGGAACGGCTATTCACCGCCCCGGAGCGCTTCAAGCTTTGGCCGCAAGCCACCCTGCACACTCAATGGCCCGGCACCGGCATGGCGGGTGACCCGGCATTCGACCAGTTCCAGGCGTCGCAGCAGGTCTCGCTCACCGACAACCAGAGGATGGATGCGGTGAATCGGGCGGCCGGCGCCGATCTGCTGCACCGGATTGGCCCGGCCATCCTGCTGACGCATTCGCGGTCTGGCGCGATCGGCTGGGTGATCGCTGATGACGCGCCAGGCTTGGTGAAGGCGATCGTCGCCGTGGAGCCGATCGGCCCGCCGTTCCACGACGTGGTTCCGGTGGCAGAGCCAAAGTTTGCCCGCAACTGGGGGATCGCCTACGACCGGCTCACCTACGACCCGCCGGTCACCGACCCGGCCGAGTTCCATCCGGTGCGGGAGCCAAGCGCCGCCGGACCCGATCTGCTGGCGTGCTGGGAGCCCGCGCAGGCCCGCCGGCTGCCGCACCTGATCGGCTTCCCGATCATGGTGCTGACATCGGAAGCCTCGTATCACGCGATGTATGACCAATGCACCGTGGAGTTCCTCAAGGCGGCCGGCGCAGATGTCGATGCGATCCGTCTTGCGGATCGCGGTATCCATGGCAACGCGCACATGATGATGCTGGAGAAGAACAGCGACGACATCGCAGCGGTTATCACCGATTGGCTGGGGCAGCACGTGCAATAAGAACAGCTTTAGTCAGGTTCGCAACCAAGGTGTGACGGGTGCTCGGCGCCCGCTCCGGCCTTTGCAAAGCTAGAATTCGCTTGCCCGTGGCACCGTCGGTTTGAGCTTTCAGCCAACATAGCATCGTCGCATGATTGTTTCACACGACTTCCGAATGATGATCCAGGAAGGCCATCTCGCCGCGCTGGTATCCTGGAGCGAGCGCGAAGCCATTGTTTGGATGGGCGATGGGCTCGAAAGGTCGATATGACCTGACTGTCAACGTAACATACCAGCTTGAAGTGGCCCGCGTAAGTCGCGGTCATTGTGTCTGGACTATTATCTAAATTCTAAAGCCAATTTACGCACTCATCGACCAACTCACAAACGAAGTGCACCAACTTGAAAGGCACAAAGGGCTTAAGCGATCGACCGTGCCCCATATGACCGAGTTTTTTCCATTCTGTCTTTCGGACAAGTGCACAGTTGTTCGACGCAGGGCTTGGACGGCGTTATTCCACATTGCAGGTCGTGTATAGCGTTCTAAAACACCACGGATCTGCCGTCGTTATTGCTTTTCCAGAAGCAGACTGTCCGCTTTTCACCAAACGTCACAATCGTCGAATTGGTTTCAACCAAGACATCCGTTCGCATCGGCTCACTCTGAACAGCCAATCTCCTCATTGAGCGCGCACCTTCATCCACCACGCACTCCCAGCTC
>CAXTNN010000318.1:0-4500 GCA_964245545.1 uncultured Acetobacteraceae bacterium
GGTTGGGGGAGAGCGTCATGCGCGTCCTTGACGGGTTCCAAGCCTTCCCCCTGCTGATCCTGCTCATCATCATCTCCGGTCTCACCAAAGGGGGGATCCCGGTACTGGTGTGCATCATCGCCATTCTGAACGTGCCCCAGTTGGCTCGCCTGACCCGGAACCAGGCGCTGCATCTGCGGTCGGCCAACTACGTCACCTTTGCCTCGATCCTCGGGGCCAAGCGGACGCGGTTGCTGCGCACCCACGTTCTGCCCAACGCCCTCGGGATCATCATCGTGCAGACCACCATCGCCGCCGCCGTGGCCGTGGCGGTCATCGGCGCCCTCAGCTTTCTCGGCTTCGGGGTGAAGCCTCCGACCCCCAGCTGGGGTTCGATGATCCAGACGGGCGCCAACGGGATCTCCTCGGGTCAGTGGTGGGGTGTGGTGTTCCCCGGCGCCGCCCTGGTCGTATCCATCTCCGCCCTGAACGCCCTCGGTGATGGGCTGCACAAGCTGATCGTCCGATGACCCAGCCCCTGGTCGAGCGCCGGGCCGCCGAGCAGGCCACCGGCGTCACCCACCTGTTCAACGCCATGTCACCGCTCGGCTCCCGCGCTCCCGGGGTGGTGGGGGTGGCGCTGCACCGGGGCGAGCTCTGGGCCGGCGTCATCGCCGATGGCCACCACGTCCACCCGGCCACGCTCGCCGCGGCGCTGCGCGCCAAGCAGGGGCCGGGGCGCTTGTTCCTGGTCAGCGACGCCATGCCGACGGCCGGCGACCTGCAAGACGAGTTCCTGCTCGGCGGCCGCCGCGTCACCCGCCGCAACGGCGCCCTGCGGCTGGAGGACGGCACGCTGGCCGGCTCCGACCTCACCATGCATGCGGCGCTGAGGTATGCCGTGAACCAGCTCGGGGTCGGCCTGGACGAAGCGCTGCGCATGGCAGCCACCTACCCGGCCGAGTTCTTGGGATTGCCCGACCGGGGCCGCGTTGCGGCGGGCTACCGGGCGGACTTGGTGCACCTGGATGATGCGCTGGCGTTGCGCCAGGTGTGGGTCGGTGGCGTTCAGGCGTTATGAGCTCGGCCAGCGAGGCCCTCTTCGCCCCTGCAGCATGGACGCGCAGGCGCCGCCATGCCAACCTCCGTGCGGCGCCATGGCTACAGCTCTCGGTGGCGCCTGCAGCGTTGGAGCGCTGGCCGATGTCTGTTGCCGCCAGCCCGCCTGCCGCCCACGCTTCGCCCCGCTTCACCGTCCAACCCGGCGCCATCCTGTTCCACGGCCCGCTCGACACCACAGCCGCAGCCCAGTTCTGGCCCGGCGTGATGCGCGCCGCCCAGGCTGCGTCCGGGCACCGGCTGGTGCTGGACGTTTCGGAGGCGGCTGACGTCACCACCGCTGGCGCCGCCCTGCTGGCTGCCGCCATGGCGCGCCACGGCAACGCCGCGCTGCAAGGCGCCCCCGCCCCTCTGGCCGAGACCGTGGCCCAGTTGGCACAAACGCCCGCGCACCCCCGGCCGCCCGCGCCGGCCTGGACCTATTCCGGCGCGCTGCACGGCCTTGGCCTGCGCCTGGCGGACGCCACCGCCTTCCTCGGCGAAAGCCTGGTCGCGCTCGTCCTGCTGCGCCGCCGCCGGCGCCAAACCCGCCTCGGCGACCTCGCCCGCGTGGCCGACGAAGCCGGGGTGCGCGCCGTGCCCTTGGCCCTGCTGCTCGGCTACCTGATGGGGCTGATCCTCTCGTTCCAATCCTCCATCCCGCTGCGCCGCTTCGGGGCTGACCTCTACGTGGTCAACCTGGTGGCGCTGTCGCTCACCCGCGAGCTGGGACCCCTGCTGGCCGCCGTTATCCTGGCCGGCCGCACCGGGTCGGCCTTTGCCGCCGAATTGGGCACCATGAAGGTGAACGAGGAGCTGGCGGCGCTCGACACCATGGGCATCAGCGTCACCGCCATGCTGGTGCTGCCCCGCCTGGCTGCCGCCGTGCTGGTCATGCCGGCACTCACCCTGCTGCTGGAGTTGGCCGGGCTGTGCGGCATGCTGACGGTGATGCTGGCGTTCGGCTTTACCCCGGCCGCGGTCTACACCCAGTTGCTGCGGGCCCTGCATGGGCGGGACCTGTTCGGCGGCTTGTTTAAGGCGCTGTGCTTCGCCGCCGCCGTGGCCGGCATTGGCTGCCGCGCTGGCTTGGCCACGGGGGCCGGGCCGCGCGCCGTGGGCCAAGCGGCCACCGCGGCGGTGGTTGGCGGCATCGTCGCGACCATCATCCTGGACGGGCTGTTCGCCGTGCTGTTCTACCGGGCCGGCGTTTGAGCGACGCGGTGGCAGCCAAAGGGCTGGCGCAGCGCTTCGGCTCCCGCACCATCTTCCAGGACGTGAGCTTCACGGTGGCGCGTGGCGAGGTGTTCGCCATCCTGGGCGGTTCCGGCTGCGGCAAGTCCACCCTGCTGCGGCAGATGATCGGCTTGCTGCCCCCCACCGCCGGCCAGGTCCGCGTGCTGGGCCACGACGTGCAGCGCGAGCCGGAGGCGGTGCGGCCGAGCATCGGCGTGCTGTTCCAATCGGGGGCGCTGTTCGGCTCCCTCACCGTGCTGGAGAACGTCATGCTGCCGCTGCGCTCGCTCACCAGCCTGCCCACCGCCGCCTGCGCCGCCATCGCCCGCGCCAAGCCGGCCCAGGGGGGCCTGGCGGAGGCAGAGGCGGTGCTGCCGGCGGAAATCTCCGGCGGCATGGCCAAGCGCGCCGGCATCGCCCGCGCCCTGGCGCTCGACCCGCCGCTGCTGTTCCTGGACGAACCCTCCGCCGGGCTCGACCCGGTGATTTCCGCCGGCATCGACCGCCTCCTGTTGCGTCTGCGCGACAGCTTGGGCACCACCTTCGTCGTGGTCTCGCACGAACTCGCCTCCATCCTCGCCATCGCCGACCGCTGCATCATGCTCGATGCGGCCGCCGCCGGCATCGTGGCCGCCGGCGACCCGCGGGTGCTGGCCCGGGACAGCGACAACCCGCTGGTGCGCGGCTTCTTCCGGCGCGAGGCGGCCTGATGCGCGGCACTTACCTGCGCGTCGGCGCGCTGGTGGTGGCGGCGCTGGTGCTGGTCGTGGGCGCCGTGATCCTGCTCGGCGGCACGGGCATCCAGCATGGCCGCAGCTACGAGACCTACTTCCGCGACAGCGTGCAGGGGCTCGATGTCGGCGCCCCGGTGAAGTATCGCGGCGTCACCGTCGGCGCCGTCACCCAGATCGCGCTGACCAGCGCCGTATATGGCCGCAACCTGCCCGACGCCTTGCGCCGCGCCACCTTCCGCACCGTGATGGTGCGCTTCGCCGTGGACACGCAGCGCGTCGGCGCCCTGCCCAGCGAGGACAGCGTCAGCCGCGGCCTGCGCGCCCGCACCGCGCCGCAGGGGCTCACCGGCGTCAGCTACATCGAGCTCGATTTCGCCGACCCGAAGGCCTACCCGCCGCTTGAGCTGTCTTGGACGCCGCGCGACGAGTATATCCCGGGCATGCCCTCCACCCTCGCCCAGGTGCAGAGCTCGGCCACCGAGCTGTTGAACAAGCTGCAGCAGGTGGACGTGACGGAACTGGCCAACGGCGTGCTCAGTTTGATTGCGGAGTTGCGCAGCGAGCTGGCGGCCGGCGGCGATGCCCACACCCTGATCGCCCAGGCCGGCGGCACGCTGCGCGAGCTGCAAGCCAGCCTGCAGCAGGCGAATGTGCCGGAGCTGGCCAGCGAGCTCCGGCAAACCCTGGCCGCCACCCGGGGGCTGGAACAGGGGCCGCAAACGAAAGAGCTGCTGCGTTCCGCCACCCAGGCGACCCAGCGCCTGGCGGAAGCCAGTGCCGGGCTGCCGCAATTGCTCGCCACTCTAAATACGGTGCTGCGCCGCGCCAACGCCGGGTCGGCGGACCTGGAAGCGGGTTTGGTGCCGCTGCTGCAGGACGCGCGGACCACGGTGGCCGCCCTGCGCGAGACCAGCGACGCGCTGCGGCGGGACCCGAGCCAGGTGCTGCTGGGCGCACCTCCACCCCGCCCTGCCCGGCAATGAGACGCCGCTGCCTGCTGGCTGCCACCCTCGCCACCGCGGCGGGCTGCAGCGTGCTGCCGAGCCGTCCCTATCTCAATCGCCGCGACTGGCCGCTGGTCGCGCGCCGCCCCACCGCCCTGCCGCCGCGGATTGGGGGCAAGACCCTGCTGGTCCGCAGCCTCCAATCGGCGCCCGGCCTCGAGGTCCGCGGCCTGGAAACGCTGAACGCCGACGGCAGCATCCAGACCGGCTTCTATGAGGAGTGGAACGTGCCGCCAACGCAGGCGGTGGAGGACGACCTGCGCCGCTGGCTGGAGGCGAGCGGCCTGTTTGCCGCCGTGCTTGCCCCCGGCACCCGCGCCACGGCCGACCTGGCGCTGGAGGGCGAGCTGCAGACCCTGATCGCCATCCCCGGCCAGGCGGTCAGCCGTGCCGCCATGGGCCTCACCCTGATCGATCTCCACCCCTCGCCCGCCCGCGTCGTGCTGCAA
>CAXTNN010000319.1:0-4498 GCA_964245545.1 uncultured Acetobacteraceae bacterium
CTGCGGGCCAGTTCGAGGGCCTCGGCGCACCCATCCGGCTGCGGCACGATGCGCATGCCCTTGCCGCCGCCGCCGGCGCTGGCCTTGACCAGCACGGGGAAGCCGATGCGGGCGGCTTCGGCGGCGAGGTGCTCTGCGTCCTGCGCCGCACCGTGGTAGCCGGGAACCAGCGGCACGCCGGCGCGCCCCATCAGCGCCTTGGCCGCGCTCTTGCTGCCCATGGCGCGGACGGCAGCGGCGGGCGGACCGACGAAAACGAGCCCGGCGGCCGCGCAGGCTTCGGCAAACTCGGCATTCTCGCTCAGGAACCCGTAGCCAGGATGCACCGCCTGGGCGCCGGCGCGCTGCGCGGCGGCGATGATGCGGCCGGCGCGCAGGTAGCTATCCCGTGCCGGCGCGGGGCCGATGGCATGGGCTTCGTCGGCCATCGCCACATGGGCGGCGCCGCGGTCGGCGTCGGAGTAGACCGCCACGGTGCGCAGGCCCATGCGCCGGGCGGTACGGATGACCCGGCAGGCGATTTCCCCACGATTGGCGATGAGGACGGTGTGGAAGCTCATGGCCGGCCGGACCAGCGCGGCGGCCGTTTTTCTCCAAACGCGGCCATTCCCTCGCGTGCCTCGGCGCCCGTCCGTTGGCGGGCGATGCGGCGGCTGGTCTCCCCCACCATGGCGGCGTCAACCGGGCCGCTTTGGACCAGCGCCACCAGCGACTTTGCCTCGCCCTGTGCCCCGGGAGCGCCCTGGAGCAGTTCGCCCACGATCCGTTCCCCGGCGGCGGCCAGGCCGTCGGGCGCGGTGAGCTCATGCACCAGCCCCAGGCGATGCGCGTCCGCCGCGGAGAGGGTTTCCGCGGTCTGGAAGTAGCGCCGCGCTTGGCGGGCGCCGATGGCGCGCACGACGTAGGGCGAGATGGTGGCGGGGGTGAGCCCGAGGCGGACCTCGCTGAGCCGGAAACTCGCCCGCTCGCTGGCGACGGCGATGTCGCAGCAGGCGGCCAGCCCGACGCCGCCGCCGTAAGCGGGGCCCTGCACCAGCGCCACGGTGGGCTTGGAGAGGCCGTCGAGGGTCTGCAGCAGGGTGGCCAAGGCCGCGGCATCGGCGAGGTTTTCCGCTTCGGAATAGCCGGCCGCGCGCCGCATCCAGCCCAGGTCGGCACCCGCGCAGAAGCTGCGGCCGGTGCTCGCCAGCACGACCACGCGGATGTCGGCCTTCTGCCCGGCGGCAACGAGCGCGGCGGTGAGGTCCGCAATCAGGCACTCGTCAAAGGCGTTGTGCCGGTCGGGCCGGTTCAGGGTGAGCGTGGCGACGCCCGTGGGCGCCACCGTTTGCAGCACGGTCGTCACCCTCTGGCCCTCACATCCGGAACACGCCGAACCGCGTCGGCTGCGCGGGGGCGTTGGTGCTGGCGGCCAAGCCGAGCGCCAGGGCGGTGCGGGTGTCCTCCGGCGCGATCACGCCGTCGTCCCAGAGCCGGGCGGAGGCGTAGTAGGGATGGCCTTGCTGCTCATATTGCGCGGCGATCGGCGCCTTGAAGGCCGCTTCCTCGTCCAGCGGCCAATCCTGCCCGCGGGCGGCCAGCGCGTCCCGCCGCAGCGTGGCCAGCACGCTGGCTGCCTGGGCGCCGCCCATCACCGAAATGCGCGCATTGGGCCACATCCAGAGCAGGCGCGGCGAGTAAGCGCGGCCGCACATGCCGTAATTGCCGGCACCAAACGAGCCGCCAATGATGACGGTGAACTTAGGCACCGCCGAAGTGGCGACCGCGGTGACCAGCTTGGCGCCGTCCTTGGCGATGCCGCCGGCCTCGTATTTCTGTCCCACCATGAAGCCGGTGATGTTCTGCAGGAACACCAGCGGGATCCCCCGCTGGCTGCAGAGCTCGATGAAATGGGCGCCCTTCTCCGCGCTCTCGCCGAACAGGATGCCGTTGTTGGCGACCAGGCCGACCGGGTAGCCCCAGATGCGGGCAAATCCGGTGACCAGGGTGGTGCCGTAGCGGTGCTTGAACTCGTCCAACTCCGAGCCGTCGACGATGCGCGCGATCACCTCGCGCACGTCGTATTGCTCGCGCGGGTCGGCGGGGATGACGCCGCCAAGTTGCGCTGGGTCATGGCGCGGGGCTTGGGGGGCGTGCTGTTGCGGGTTCGGCACGGGCTTGGGGAAGGTGCCGACGATGCGGCGGGCGATGCCAAGGGCGTGGGCGTCGGTCTCGGCCAAATGGTCCACCACGCCGGAGGTGCCGCTGTGCAGCTCGCCGCCGCCGAGCTCTTCCGCGCTGACGATTTCCCCCGTGGCCGCCTTCACCAGCGGCGGGCCGCCGAGAAAGATGGTGCCCTGGTTGCGCACGATGATGCTTTCGTCCGCCATCGCCGGCACATAGGCGCCGCCGGCGGTGCAGGAGCCCATCACTACCGCCACCTGCGGAATGCCGCGCGCCGACATCGTCGCCTGGTTGTAGAAGATGCGGCCGAAATGGTCGCGGTCTGGGAACACCTCGTCCTGGTTGGGCAAGTTCGCGCCGCCGCTATCGACCAGGTAAAGGCAGGGCAGGTGGTTCTCCGCCGCGATCTCCTGCGCGCGCAGGTGCTTCTTCACCGTGACGGGAAAATAGGTACCACCTTTTACGGTCGCGTCGTTGGCGACGATCACGCAGGGGCGGCCCATCACCCGGCCGATCCCGGTGATCAGCCCGGCGGATGGCACGTCGCCGCCATAGAGGCCATGGGCCGCCAACTGGCTGAGCTCGAGGAACGGGCTGCCGGGATCGACCAGGGCGCGGACGCGGTCCCGCGGCAGCAACTTGCCGCGCGCCAGGTGCCGCTCGCGGGCCTGCGCTCCGCCGCCTTCCCGCACCCGCTCCACCTCGCGGCGCAGATCGGCCACCAAATGCTGCATGTGGCGCGCATTGGCGCGGAACGGCTCCGAGCGTTCGTCCACCAGGGTGTCGAGCACGGGCATGGGTTAGGCGTGCCCTAAGCCGTCTCGGCAAACAGTTCGCGGCCGATCAGCATGCGGCGGATTTCGCTGGTGCCAGCGCCGATCTCGTACAGCTTGGCATCGCGCAGCAAGCGGCCGGTGGGATAGTCGTTGATGTAGCCGTTGCCGCCCAGCGCTTGGATGGCTTCCAGCGCCATCCAAGTGGCTTTCTCGGCGGCGTACAGGATCGCGCCGGCGGCGTCCTTGCGGGTGGCCTGGCCGCGGTCGCACGCCTTCGCCACGGCATACACGTAGGCGCGGGCGGCGTTCATCGTGGTGTACATGTCGGCGATCTTGGCCTGCATCAACTGGAACTCGCCGATCGCCTGGCCGAACTGGCGCCGCTCATGGATGTAAGGCAGCACGGCGTCCAGGCAGGCCTGCATGATGCCGAGCGGCCCGGCGGCCAGCACCGCGCGTTCGTAGTCAAGGCCGCTCATCAGCACGGCCACGCCGCGGCCGACCGTGCCGAGCACGTTTTCCTCCGGCACTTCGCAGTCCTGGAACACGAGCTCGCAGGTGTTGGACCCGCGCATGCCGAGCTTGTCGAGCTTGGGCGCGGTGCTGAAGCCGGCCAGCCCGCGCTCGACCAAGAAGGCGGTGATGCCGCGCGCGCCGCCGGCCGGGTCGGTCTTGGCGTAAACGACGAGCGTGTCCGCGTCCGGCCCGTTGGTGATCCACATCTTGGAGCCGTTCAGCACCCAGCGGTCGCCGCGCCGCTCGGCCCGGGTGCGCATGCCCACCACGTCCGACCCGGCGCCGGGCTCGCTCATCGCCAGCGCGCCGACATGCTCGCCGGTGATCAGGCGGGGAAGGTAGCGCGCCTTCTGTTCGGGGTTCCCGTTGCGCGCGATCTGGTTGACGCAGAGATTGGAATGCGCCCCGTAGGACAGCCCGACCGAAGCGCTGGCGCGGCTGATTTCCTCCATCGTCACGCAGTGCTCGAGGTAACCCAGCCCAGCACCGCCATACTCCTCGGCCGCGGTGATCCCGAGCAGGCCAAGGCTGCCGAACTTGCGCCACAGGTCGGCCGGGAACTCGTTGCTGCGGTCAATGGCGGCGGCGCGGGGAGCGATCTCGTCGGCGGCAAAGGCGGCCACCTGGTCGCGCATGGCATTCACCGTCTCGCCAAGCCCGAAATCCAGCCCGCGAAAGCTGTTGTTCATGCTGGGAGCCGTCCGGCGCTAATCATGGCGCGTCCTCCGTTGGCGCGGGCTTATTGGCCCTCGTTACCCCCCGTGCGTAGCCTGCAACCGGGGAGGCGGCAAGCGGAGGCGCTATCCAAAACGCCCGATGCCGGACGCGCCGGGCCGGTGCGTGATCCAATCGGCGGCGCTGCCCAACAGGCAGGCGGTCAGCAGCACCACGGTGGCGGCCGCGTTGATTTCTGGGGTCAGGCCCGAGCGCAGGCGGCCGAATAGCAGCACGGGCAAGGTGGCATCATAGCCGCCGAGGAAGAAGGAGCGGATGAAGTCGTCGAAGCTGGTCAGCGCAGCGAGGGCGCCGGCGCCGGCCAGGCT
>CAXTNN010000320.1:0-4481 GCA_964245545.1 uncultured Acetobacteraceae bacterium
GGTGGGCGCCGCGGATGGCGTTGAGCACGGCGGAGGGGTCGGAGCCGGGGGCGGACCAGCGCCAGGCGACGTGCTGGTCTGGGCGGATAAGCGCCATCGGTGATTGGTAGCGTCCCCGCAGCCTCAGGTCGCCGGGTGCGACGACGGACAGGGGCATGCCGAGCTGCTCGGCGGCGGCTTGGAATGCGGCGGCCTCCTCCTCGTGGCCGGGCTCGGTGAGCAGCAGGGTGAAGCCTGGGCCGAAATGGTCGTAGAGCGACGTGCCGTCGGCCAGCCAAAGGTGGGGCGCCACGCAGCCGGGATGCGCGGAGGGCTCGTAGGCCATGCTGGCAAGCTGCGGTGCCGGCGAGCCGTCCTGCACGACGACGGAGGAGTGGCCGTAGCTGTAGCCCTTGACCACGCCCAGCGAGCGGATTTCGCGGGCCTTTTGGGTCAGGATGGTTTCGCCCACCTCGTTGCGGGTCGCCTCGCCCATGGGCCCGTCCGCCTCCAGGCCGGGGCGGGCGAGCTGGTTGCCCACGGTGGCGTAGTTCGCGACCGCCTCGCTGATCGCCCATTCGTGGACCGGGCGGCGCTCCTCCTCGTAGGTGTCGAGCAGGGCGCTGCCGCCCCAGCCGCGGAGGGTGGCGGCGAGTTTCCAGCCGAGGTCCACGGCGTCGCCCACGCCCATGTTCATGCCGAAGCCGCCGAAGGGGGGATGCACGTGGCAGGCATCGCCGGCGAGGAAGATGTTGCCGCGGCGGTAGCGCTCGGCCACCAGGCGCCGCGCCACCCAGGGGTCGGCATGCACCACCTCGATGTCGTGCAGGTCGAGCCCGGTGGACAGGCGGATCAGGCTGGCTGCGTCCACGGTTGCCGGGTCGGCGTCGGCGGTGATCTTGGTGGCGATGAAATACCACAGGCCGTCATCGCTCATGGGGCCGAGCAGCGCCGGGCAGTCGGGGTTGACCATCCAGTACATGATCGCCGGGCCGAACGGGTGCATGGACGCAAGGGTGGCGGAGCGGAACACGAAGTTGAGGTTGGACGAGAACCCGCCATCGCCGACGAGGCGGACGTCAATGATCTTGCGCACGGTGCTGCGGGCGCCGTCGGCGCCCACGAGGTAGCGGCAGCGCAGCGGGCGGCGCTCGCCGGTGACCGTGTCCACGACGGTGGCCGCCACGCCGTCGCCGTCATCCGTGCAGGTCTCGAGCGCGGTTTGGAACTGCACGTTCACGGATGGGAGGGACACGGCGTGCTGGCGCATGACCTCCTCCAGCACGTATTGCGGCACCCATTGCGCGCCTTCGGAATAGAGGTCGTTGCGCTCGGTCACCGCGCTGAACGACTTCTCGAACCGGGCCAGCAGGTGGCCGTTCATGCGGGTGGCGAACACCACGTTCGACGGGTAGTCGCGCCGGATCGGCGAGGCGCGCCGCAGCTCCTCGGCAATGCCCCAGCGGCGCAGATGCTCCCGGGTGCGCACGTTGGTGCACTTCGCGCGGGGGCTGTAGCCGACCCGGTCGTTACGCTCGACCACCTGGCAGGAGATGCCGCGCGTGCCGAGCTCGATGGCCAGGCCCAGCCCGACGGGGCCGGCGCCGACCACGACAACATCAACAGCTTCGGGCATGGTCGGGGTGCCTTTCGTTGAGGGACTCACGGCGGCCTTAAGCCGCGCGGAGATGCCGGATGGGCTTGCCGGGGGAGGCGGCCTGGGCGGCGGCGGCGATGGACCGGGCGTCGATGCCGGCGGCCCGGTAGAGGTCGTCAATCGACCCGGTTTGTCCAAAGCGGGTGACGCCCAGGGCACGGGTCGGATGGCCGTAGACCGAGCCGAGCCAGCTCAGCGTGGCCGGATGGCCGTCGAGCACCGTGACGATGCCGCAGTGGCGCGGCACGGCAGCGAGCAGCCGCTCGATGTGGCTGGTGGCGCCACCCCCGCCCGCGTCGCGCAGGCGCTGGGCGGCGTGCAGGCCGGCATAGAGGCGGTCGGCGGAGGTGACGGCGAGCAGGCCCACGTCGCGGCGGTCCTCGGCGATCATGCCCACGGCGGTCACGGCTTCCGGGGCCAGGGCGCCGGCATAGGCGATCACGGCTTCCGCATTGGGGCCGGGGCGGCGCACCCAATAGGCGCCGGCGAGGATATCGTCCACGTCGGCTGCGGCCAATTGGCGCTGCGGCTGCGCGACCTGCCGGGTCGAGAGCCGGAGGTAGACCGAGCCGCCGGCCTCGTCACCAGTTCCGCCGGAGCGCTGCATGAAGTCAAACGCCCAGCGCAGGATGACCGCCAACTCGTCCACATAGGCGGGCTCGAAGCTGGCCAGCCCGTCCTGCGCCATGCCGATCAGCGGGGTGGCGATGGACTGGTGCGCGCCGCCCTCGCCGGCCAGGCTGATGCCGGATGGGGTGGCGACCAGGATGAAGCGCGCGTCCTGGTAGCAGGCGTAATTCAGCGCATCCAAGCCGCGCTCGATGAACGGGTCGTACAAGGTGCCGACCGGCAGCAGGCGTTCGTTGTTGATGGCATGCGACAGGCCGAGCGCCGACAGCATGGTGAACAGGTTCATCTCCGCAATGCCCAGCTCCATGTGCTGGCCCTGCGGCGAGAAGCGCCAGTGGTAGGTGGAGGGGATGCGTTCGGCCTTGAACGTGTCGGCCAGCTCCTCGCGCGCGAACAGGCCGCGGCGGTTCACCCAGGCGCCCAAATTGGTTGAAACCGTGACGTCCGGCGAGGTGGTGACGATGCGCTGCGCCAGGGGGGTGTCGCCCTTGGCCAGTTCGTGCATCAGCAGGCCGAAGCCGTGCTGGGTGGACATCTCGCGCGCCACCTCGCGACTGGGCGGGGCGGCCAGGGTGTCCGGCACGGGGATGCGCGGGGCCTGGTAGCGGCGCGGCCCGGCGGCGGCGAACGGCACGGCGGCGAGGAAGGCCTGCAGCCGCTCGGGCGGGGTGCGCAAGCCCTCGAAGCGGTCCCACTCGTGGCCGGGCCGCCCCTGCATGGCGGTGCGCAATGTTTCCACCTGTGCCGGGTTCATCAGCCCGGCATGGTTGTCCTTGTGCCCGGCGAGCGGCAGGCCGAAGCCCTTGATGGTGTAGCAGATGAAGCAGACCGGGCGGTTGTGGGTGCGGGCCGCGGCGAACGCGTCCAGCAGGGAAGGCAGGTCGTGGCCGCCGAGATTGCCCATCAGGGCGGCCAATTGGTCGTCGGTTCGGCGGTCGATGAGCGCCGAGAGCTCGCCCTGGTCGCCGAGGTCGTCCTGGAGCCGGCGGCGCCAGGCGGCACCCCCGCTGAAGGTCAGGGCCGAGTAGAGCTGGTTGGGGCAGGCCTCGATCCAGGTGCGCAGGCGCTCGCCGCCGGGTTCGCGGAACGCTGCCTCCTGCAGCACGCCGTGGCGCAGCACGACGACGTCCCAGCCGAAGTTGCGGAACATGGATTCGAACTTGGCCCACAGCCCCTCGCGCACCACCGCGTCCAGGCTCTGGCGGTTGTAGTCCACCACCCACCAGGTGTTGCGCAGGCCGTGCTTCCAGCCCTCCAGCAGCGCCTCGAAGATGTTGCCCTCGTCCATTTCGGCGTCGCCGATCAGGGCCACCATCTTGCCCTCCGGCCGGTCGGTGCCCCAGCCTTTCAAGCGCAGGTAGTCCTGCACCAGGGAGGAGAACAACGTCTGCGCCACGCCCAGCCCCACCGAGCCGGTGGAGAAGTCCACGTCGTCGGTGTCCTTGGTGCGGGACGGATAGGATTGCGCGCCGCCGAAGCCGCGGAAGCGCTGCAGTTTGTCGAGCGTCTGGTTGCCCAGCAGGTACTGGATGGCATGGAAGATCGGGCTGGCGTGCGGCTTGACCGCCACCCGGTCTTCCGGGCGCAGCACGTGCAGGTAGAGTGCCGTCATCACCGTGGCGATCGACGCGCTGGACGCCTGATGGCCGCCGACCTTCAGCCCGTCGGTGCTGTCGCGCAGGTGGTTGGCGTTGTGGATGGTCCAGGTGGCGAGCCAGAGGATCTTGCGCTCCAGCTCGGCCAGCAGGGCAAGGTCAGCCGCCGAACAGGACGGAGAGGCTGCGTTGGGAGAAGCGCCACTGGCCATCTGTGCCTCGCTGGTAGACATCTTGGTATTCTCCGATCAACAGCGGCGATGGCGAGCCCGGGCCGTCGCCGTCATGGCGGTAGAGCGTCAGCACCACGGTCCCCCGGACGGTGGCCGGCGACTCCGCCTCCAGCCGGATGTTGGTCTGCACGTGGCGCGAGCGCCGTTGCGTCATTGCGGCCCGTTCGCGCGCCCAGACGGCGATGGCCTCGCGCCCGATCTTCTCCGGCCCGACGCCCTGCACGCGCGCGTCGTCGGTATAGAGGTTGGGCAGTTGGTCGGCATGGCCGTGGTCGATCAGCCAGGCGTGCTCGTAGACCAGCGCCTCGATGGCCAGCCGCAGCTCTGGTTCAATGGGAGGCGCCATCGTGTCCGCTGCTCCTTGCATGATGGGTCACGGCATCTGCG
>CAXTNN010000321.1:0-4475 GCA_964245545.1 uncultured Acetobacteraceae bacterium
CGAGCTGATCCAGGGCCTCAAGGAAGGCATGATCCTGGACGGCGTGGTGAAGAACATCACCGATTACGGCGCCTTCGTCGACCTGGGCGGCGTGGACGGCCTGTTGCACGTGACCGACATCGCCTGGCGCCGCATCAACCACCCCTCCGAGGCGCTCACCATCGGCCAGCAGGTCCGCGTGCAGGTGATCCGCTTCAACGCCGACACCCAGCGCATCAGCCTGGGCATGAAGCAGCTCGAGGCCGACCCCTGGGAGGGCGTGGCGGCGAAGTACCCGCCGGGTGCGAAGTTCACCGGTCGCGTCACCAACATCACCGACTACGGCGCCTTCGTGGAATTGGAGCCCGGCGTCGAGGGCCTGGTCCACGTCTCCGAAATGAGCTGGACCAAGAAGAACGTGCATCCCGGCAAGATCGTCTCCACCAGCCAGGAAGTGGACGTGATGGTGCTGGACGTGGACAGCTCCAAGCGCCGCATCTCTCTCGGGCTCAAGCAGGTGCAGCGCAATCCCTGGGAAGAGTTCGTGGAGCAGCACCCGGTTGGCAGCGAGATCGAAGGCGAGCTGCGCAACATCACCGAATTCGGCCTGTTCATCGGCATCTCGCCAGACATCGACGGCATGGTCCACATGTCCGACATTTCCTGGGACGAACCCGGCGAGCTTGCCATGGCCAAATACGACAAGGGCCAGACCATCCGCGCCAAGGTGCTGGACGTGGATGTCGAGAAGGAGCGCATCTCGCTCGGCATCAAGCAGCTCCACGAAGACCCGGCGGCCGACACGCTCTCCCGCGTGCACAAGGGCGACGTGGTCACCTGCGTGGTGACGGCGGTGCAGGCCAACGGCATCGAGGTGAAGGTGGACGAGGTGCTGACCGGCTTCATCCGCCGTGCTGAGTTGGCCCGCGACAAGCAGGACCAGCGCCCCGACCGCTTCGCCGTCGGCGAGAAGGTGGACGCCAAGATCACCGCCATCGACCGCGCCGCCCGCAAGCTCTCGCTTACTATCAAGGGCCGCGAGATCGAGGAGGACAAGCAGGCGGTGGCCGAGTTCGGCACCTCCGACAGCGGCGCCTCCTTGGGCGACATCCTTGGGGCAGCCATCCGCCGCCGCAACCAGCAAAGCGGCGAGTAGGCTTCGGTGGCCGAGGGTCTGGAAGCAGACCTGCTGATCGACAGGCGGCGTCTCAAGCGCCGCCTGGTCTTTTGGCGCCTCCTCGCCGTGCTGGTGCTGCTTGGTGCGGGCGCATACGCACTGCGCAGTGCCGTCCCCGCAGCCATCGGCGGCCAGCACATCACCCGCGTGACGGTGGGCGGCATCATCACCGAGGACCGCAAGCTGCTGGAGGCGGTGGACGCCCTGGCCAAGGACAGCAGCGTCGCCGCCGTGATGCTGGCGGTGGACAGCCCCGGCGGCAGCGTCGCCGGCGGCGAGAGCCTGCATGACGCGCTGGTGCGGGTGGCGGCGGCCAAGCCCCTGGTGACGGTGATGGGCGGTACGGCCGCCTCGGCCGGCTACATGATCAGCGTGCCCGCGGCGCGCATCTTCGCCAGCAACGCCACGCTCACCGGGTCGATCGGCGTGATCCTGGAAACCGGCGACCTCGGCGGGCTGCTGGACAAATTGGGCATCGAGAGCACGCCGCTGGTCTCCGGCCCGTTGAAAGACCAGCCGTCCTACACCCACCCGCTCTCCCCCGCAGGGCGCGACTATCTGCAGGGTTTGGTCGGGGATTTGTTCAGCCAGTTCGTGACCATCGTGTCGCAGGGCCGCCATATGGACGAGGCGAAGGTTCGCGCGTTGGCGGACGGCCGTGCCTATGACGGCCGCCAAGCTCTGGCTCTCGGCCTGGTCGACGAGATCGGCGGCGAGCGGGACGCGCGGGCTTGGCTGGCGAAGGAGCGCGGCGTGGCCGAAAGCCTGCCGGTGCAGGACCTGAAGCTCGGCAGCCTATACCAGCGCACCTTCGGCGCCACGCTCGGCTGGCTTGGCCTGCGGCTGGGACTCCCTGCTGGCGTGCCGATGGCCCTCTGGAGCCCGGCCCTGCTGCGGTGACAAACAACTGCCTTGCAAAGGCACTTAGCCCCTGCATCTGACTGTGGTCCCACCGGAGATTGCGTGAGGCAACTGCACCGCCAAAACCATGTCAATATGGCGCGGATAGGAGCCTCCTTGCCCCGATGATATCCTCGCTTCAAGCAGGATGTGTTAGCCTAGCCTATGATCGATTCTCTACTCAAGCTGCTTGAGCACATTGTGGTAAAACGAGCGCTAATAAGGGCGCACCCATTTACTGCGTTCGCGCTAGTATGCGTCGGCCTGATGATCGGTTTCGGGAGTAAAAGCTTGCTGGGCGCCAGCGCAATTGCTGGCAAAGACGGACAAATTGCAACGTTGCAGGATCAGATGAACGCATTATCAATAAAGCCCGGACCATTGCTAAATGCGCCGGCCATATCATCGCCGCCAACAACACCTAGCCTCGCCACCAAATCGCCCATGAGTGACTGGGATCAACCGCGGTGCCAAATGTCGCATAGCACGGCGATGCAGTTAGGTAACCTGGGTAGAGGCGCTGGCGTGTCTAACGTCAAGATCGTCGGTTTCGCGCAGGGGCTCGTAACTGGGGATCTTTTACCCGGTTCAACGATGTCGCATGTGGAGATCAGTTCCGGCTGTCACTAGCTACGGCTCAGGGTGACTCGGCGGCAAGACAGCCGCGCGGGGGTGCGGCGGTCCGCAAGATGACGGACGAGGAGCTAAGCCCCAGGCCTGCCGCAATGCGTTGGATGGGGTGCCCGGCGAGCATCCGCTCAACCCGCCGCCAAACTCGCCCCCGCATGGAAATGCGCGTACACCCGCCGCGCCGTCTCCCGGTTGATGCCTGGCGCCGCCTCCAAATCGCTCAACCCGGCCTGCTTCACCCCCCGCGCCGAGCCGAAATGGTTTAGCAGCGCCCGCTTGCGCGCCGCCCCCACGCCCTCGATGTCGTCCAGCTCACTGCGCACCAGCGCCTTGGAGCGGCCGGCGCGATGGGTGGTGATGGCAAAGCGGTGCGCTTCGTCGCGCACCCGCTGCAGGTAGTACAGCACCGGGTCGCGCGGCGGGAGCTGGAACGGAGCGCGGCCCTCGGTGTGGAACCACTCGCGGCCGGCGTCACGGTCGGGGCCCTTGGCGATGCCGACCAGCTTCACGTCCTGCACCCCAAGGTCGGCCAGGATGCCCTGGGCCGCGGAAAGCTGCCCGGCGCCGCCGTCGATCAGCACCAGGTCGGGCCAGTTCGCCCCCTCCCCCTCCGCGCCTTCCTTGAGGGCGCGGGCGAAGCGGCGTTCCAGCACCTCGCGCATCATGGCGAAGTCGTCGCCGGGCATGATCGGGTTGCGGATCGAGAACTTGCGGTAGCCTGCCTTGGCCGGACCGTCGGGGCCGAACACCACCATCACGCCATAGGCGTTGGCGCCCATGATGTGGCTGTTGTCGTAGCACTCGATGCGCTCGGGCGGCCCTGGCAGGCCGAACACTTCGGCGACGCCCTCCAGCAACTTGGCTTGCCCCGCGCCCTCGGCCAATTTGCGCTCCAGCGCCTCGCGGGCGTTGAGCGCGGCGTGCTCCACCACGCCGCGCTTCTCCCCGCGCTGCGGCGTGGCGACCTCCACCTTGCGATGCGCCTTCAGGCTCAAGGCCTCAGTCACCAAATCCGCCTCTGGCAGGTCGTGGCTGGTGAGGATCAGCGGCGGCGGCGGCTTGTCGTCGTAGAACTGGGCGATGAAGGCTTCCAGCACCTGGCCAGCCTCGTCCTGCTTGCCGTGGCTGGGAAAGAAGGCGCGGTTGCCGTTGTTGCGCCCGCTGCGCACGAAGAACACCTGCACGCACGTTTGCCCGGCGGTCTGCCAGGCCGCGAACACGTCGGCATTCTCAAGGCTGGCCGGGTTGATCACCCCCGTGCCCTGGACATGGGTGAGGGCGCGGATGCGGTCCCGCGCCGCGGCGGCGCGCTCGAACTCAAGCTTGGCGGCGGCGGCTTCCATCTCGGCCGCCAACTCCGCCTGCACGCCCGCCGCGCGCCCCTGCAGGAACGCCTTGGCCTGCGCCACCAGCTTACCGTAATCCTCCTGGCTGATGCGGCCCACACAGGGTGCGCTGCAGCGCTTGATTTGGTGCAGCAGGCAGGGGCGGCTGCGATTGCGGAACACGGTGTCAGCGCAGGAGCGCAGCAGAAACACCCGCTCCATGGCCACCACGGTCTGGTTGACCGCCCAGGCGGAGGCAAACGGGCCCCAGTATGAGCGGCCCTTCACCTGGGTGCCGCGGAACTTGGCGAGCTGCGGAAAGGCGCTGTCCTCCGTCAGCATCAGCCAGGGATAGGACTTGTCGTCGCGCAAAACGATGTT
Source organism: uncultured Acetobacteraceae bacterium (assembly GCA_964245545.1). Taxonomy (GTDB): domain Bacteria; phylum Pseudomonadota; class Alphaproteobacteria; order Acetobacterales; family Acetobacteraceae; genus LMUY01. The sequence continues at coordinate 4,393 of CAXTNN010000321.1, forward strand.
GTAGCGCGGCTTCAGGCGCTTGATGAGGTTGGCCTCAAGCAGCAGCGCCTCGGCCTCGGTGTGGGTGGTGACGATCTCCATCG